>NZ_AP025506.1:605977-908965 GCF_024347595.1 Vibrio pomeroyi
TCGCTTGCTTGATCTTTTACGCGAGTTGCGTGGTCGAAATCAACGGTGTGTTTGGTTGCGAGGTTCTCAGTGGTTCGCATACGAATGTCTGAACGCTGAAAGCGATCTTCCATCTCATAGAGCAATCCTTCACGAAGCGCGCCGTCAGAAAAGTGCATCTCTTTGACTGAAAGAGCCATGAATATCGCAGTGAGAATAGCCACTCCGCCAGCAAAGACGGGTTGGCGCTCTTCAGTGAGCCCTTTGAGTTTTATCTCTTCAATGATGTCGTGTTCGCACAATACATCAATTAAATGGCCTAATCGCTTTTCGGTAATAATAGCATCTTCATAGCCCGTTCCGACCAAGACTTCTTTGATTGCTTTGATGGTTCCTGAAGAGCCAAGAGCAGCATCCCAGCCTTTCTTTTTGTATTTAGCGGCAAGAGGTTCTAGACGCTGTTGAGCCGCAATAATGGCCTTGGAGAAGTTCTTGCGAGAGAGTTTTCCATTCGAAAAATATCGCTGTGTAAAGCTCACGCAGCCCATCTGTTTACTGTTGACGAGCTTCGCCTCAAAACCTTTGCCAATAATCAACTCGGTACTGCCACCACCAATATCGACAACTAACTTGGAGTCCGACTCGGGTTGTGTGTGAGCCACGCCTAAATAGATAAGTCGCGCTTCTTCTTCACCGGGAATCACTTCGATAGGAAAAGGAAGTACCTCACGTGCACGCTGGATAAAAATATGAGCGTTGTTTGCTTGGCGGAGAGTGTGGGTGGCAGCAATACGAACGTTATCGACTTCAAAGCCTTGTAAGCGCTCGGCAAACATTGAGAGACACTCTAAACCACGCTCGATGGCTGCATTGTTGAGGTTTGATTGGTCATCGAGGCCTGAGCCTAATCTGACTCTTTGTTTGTGTCGGCTGACAAGTTGCAATTCTTGCCCGATGACTTTTGCCACAACCATGTGGAAGCTATTAGAGCCTAAATCGATGGCAGCAACGTTTTTGATAGGTGGAGATACCGCCTCAAGTGAGGCGGTATTGTTGGAATCTTCTGGCGTATTGGCCTTAGTGTTTTTAGCTTGGCTCATCGTGAGATTGTTGTTCCCTAGCTTTTCGAGTCTGTTTCTCTACCTGCTTGAGGTAATCATAGATGGCGACTTGAGATCGGCGTTTTTTACGGTTACCACGAGGAACGTAAGCGTTGCTCATCTCTTTATCTATCCACCTTGCCTTAACTGTATCGGTAAAATGAATATTTACAATGTCGATGATGCGTTGTTTCAAACGTTCATCACGGATTGGCGCCGCGACCTCAATGCGGTGATCGATGTTTCGCGTCATCCAGTCTGCCGATGAGATGAATACTTTTGGGTCACCATCGTTGTGAGTAATCAAAACGCGTGGGTGCTCTAGGAATCGGTCGATGATACTGATGATTTCAATGTTCTCACTAACACCTTCGACTCCCGGAACCAATGAGCACATACCTCGGATGATCATGCGAATTTTGACACCCGCATTGCTTGCGCCATAAAGCTTATTGATAAGCCCTTTATCAACCAAGTTGTTCACTTTTAAGGTAATTTGCGCTTTTCTACCCGCTTTAGCATTGGCAATTTCTGTATCGATAAGACGGTAAAGTTTCTTACGTGAATTGCGTGGCGACACAATTAAGTGGTCAAATTTTACAGGGCGGTAAGGGTTCTCTATATACCCAAAGACATTACGCACTTCGTTAGTCAGTTCTTGATCGGCGGTGAGCAGCGAGAAGTCGGTGTAGATTCTTGCAGTCTTTTCGTGGAAGTTGCCTGTGCCGATATGCGCATAGCGAGTGATTTCCTCACCTTCACGGCGGCTGATCAGAAGTAACTTAGAGTGTATTTTTAGACCCGGAGCGCCAAAGATAACTTGAACGCCAGCTTCAGTTAGGATCTTTGACCATTCGATATTGGCTTCTTCGTCGAACCGAGCTTGAAGCTCAACTACTACTGTTACGTTTTTGCCATTGTGAACGGCATCGATCAACGAATTCATTAATCGAGAGTTCTTTGCTACGCGATAGATGTTGATCTTGATACTGATGACTTTTGGATCAAATGAAGCCTGACGAACCAACTCTGTCATGTGGTCAAAGGTATGATATGGATAGTACAGTAAGATGTCTTGATTCTTGATTGCATCAAAGCTGTTATCAAACCCATCAAAGTCTGCACATGACATTGGTGGTAAAGGTTTGTTTTCTAAGTATTCACGACCTACGTTCGGGAAACCGATGAAATCTTTAAAGTTATGGTAACGACCACCTGGTATCAGGTTGTCGTAGTTAGAGATGCCTAATTTTCCGCACAAGAAATCCAGCATGTTTTGAGGCATCGTGTGTTCATAAACAAAACGTACAGGCAGGGCACTGAGCCTCTGAGCCACACCTTCAGACATCTGTTCCAGTAAGCTGTGTTCGACTTCGTGGCTAAGGTCGTATTCAGCATCACGAGTCATTTTCATTGCGTGGCAGTTGAGCTGATCGTATTCGAAAAAGCCTTTAAATAGATCATCGATGCAATATCGGATAATGTTATCAAGTAAGATTATGGTCTTGCGGCGTTTTCCTTTCTGCTCTGGAACCATGACAAAGCGCGGAAGGTGATCGGTCGGTATCTCAATGACGGCGTATTTGGATTGCTGCTCTTTTTGAAGCTCGACGGTCAGGTAGGCATACTCATCTTTTAAGAACTGAAGCACATTCATTTCGTCGTTCATTAAAAGGGGCGTGATGTGAGGAAGCACTTCTTTCTTAAAGTATTTCTTTACCCACTTCTTTTGAGCGTCATTCAGTTGTGTCTCGTTAACCAGGAAAATACGTCGTCTTGCCATCTCTAGAATGAGATCATTGTAGAGTTCATCAAAACGTTGGTTTAACTTAAACGCCTTGTTTTGCATCTTAGTGAGCAGATGCTTTGAGTTGTCATTGATCCCACGCTCTTGGTTGATCAAAATGCGACGTTTCACATCCGAGAATCGAACCTTGTAAAACTCGTCTAGATTGTTAGAAAAGATCCCGAGAAAGCGTACTCTTTCGATCAAAGGTACTGTTTTGTCCGCTGATTCCTGTAAGACTCTTTCGTTAAAAGAGAGCCAACTGAGTTCTTTTTCTATATAGAGCTTTTCAGCGTTCATAATCAATCCTAGACATCTTAAAGAGTGTGAGATTACTCAAATTGTAAAAAATGAGCAGAGTATGCTGTTTTTGTTACGGTATTATTTCACCCTACAGTTTCAATAAAACTTACTATTATTTTCAGTTGTTTAATGTGAGTTGTAATATAATTGTCATGTAAACGAAATATTATGATATTAGCTCAAAAAAGGTAGATAGACAGATGGCCGCAGCCGAACTTTCATTGAAAAAACGAGATAAAAAAAGATGGTTGAAAGACCGTCTTATGCGTTTTGCGGTGACATTAGGCGGTGTGAGCGTGCTGGCAGCACTTGTTCTGATCTTTATTTACCTAGCAATGGTCATTCTTCCGATCTTCGCTGACTCAAGTTTAGAGACCGATCAAAAAGTCCAACCAGTGATCGTGCAAGATCCGATCGCAATGACGATCGATGAGTATGGTCAACATGCGTTAGTGATCGACCGTGATGGTTCTGTCGATTATTGGACTCTCGATAACTCCCAAACTACGCCGTACTTTTCTGAATCCATTATTCCAGATTCGGTCGCGTTTGCTCGAAGCACACCAGCAGACAATTGGTTTGCCTTTGCTAACCGCCAAGGCCAAGTTCAGTTGTTTCAACCAGAATTTTCAAAGCCTCTTGCCGTAAAAGGGCAAGCCGCTAGCCCTCGAATTAATTACCTTCAACCCAAAAGCCAACCATTTGAGTTTTTAGATGGCATTGCGTTTAGTGATGGCTTGAGCATCGAGAAGCTTACATTTGCGACTGACAATGGTCATCTGACGCTGGTGGCTCAGTTATCCGATAAACGCATTTTGGTGAAATGGTATCAAGCGTCGCTAACGGGTGAATACTCAGAGATTAACTCTCAATGGTTATCGAAAGAGTTTGGTCAGCAAGACCAGTTGTTAATGACACCTAACGGGCATACTTTGTATCTTCGAAACGCTTCTGACCTTACGGTTCTAACTGCGGAAGCGAACAAGTTCTCGGTTCGAGAAGTGATCGATTTAAGTTTAGGTGATGAGCAGCATGCCGTTAAGAATATTGACTTGTTGTCTGGTGCTTATTCTCTGCTCGTGAGTCATTTCGATGGGCGAGTCTCTCAATGGTTTGATGTATTGAGCAATGAGCAGCGTAGCCTGACTCACATCCGTGATTTTAAACTGCCTTCTGAGGTTCAGTTCTTACTGCCCGATACCTACCGCAAAGGCTTTTACAGCTTCTATAAGAATGGCACGATTCAGAGTCACTACACGACCAGTGAAAAGTTATCTCTGTTTGAGAAAGCTTATAAGAAGTCGCCACAACTTGCGGCTATGTCTGCCAACGAGCTTCATCTCGCAACGCTGAGTGATGGCGTTATTAGTCTTGCATTGGTTGATAACCCATATCCTGAAATATCGTTTTCATCGTTATGGAAAAAGGTGTGGTACGAGAGCTACCCAGAGCCTCAGTATGTGTGGCAATCCACTTCTGCGAATGATGATTTTGAAGGTAAGTTCAGCTTAGTGCCTTTGACTTTTGGTACGCTTAAAGCGGCGTTGTTTGCAATGATGTTCGCCGTGCCTATTGCGGTACTTGGTGCCATTTATACCGCTTACTTTATGACACCTAAGATGCGTCGAGTGGTAAAACCTTCGATTGAATTAATGGAA
The DNA here is from genome assembly GCF_024347595.1 of Vibrio pomeroyi. Taxonomy (NCBI): domain Bacteria; kingdom Pseudomonadati; phylum Pseudomonadota; class Gammaproteobacteria; order Vibrionales; family Vibrionaceae; genus Vibrio; species Vibrio pomeroyi. The sequence continues at coordinate 610,804 of NZ_AP025506.1, forward strand.
GCATTGCCGACCGTTATCATCGGATTTATCGCGGGCTTATGGTTTGCTCCTATCGTGGAAACGCATTTAACCGCCATTGTGTCACTGCTATTGGTGTTGCCTCTTAGTACTCTGGTTGTTGGCTTAATTTGGTATTGCTTACCACAAGACTGGGTGAGCCGTTTCCCTAATGGTTGGCACGCACTTATTCTGGTTCCGGTGTTGATTGTGACTACAGTGGTCGTGCTTAACTTTGGTGGGAAAATTGAATCACTACTGTTTGCTGGTGATATCAAACTCTTCTTAAATCACCACGGAATCGATTTTGATCAGCGTAACGCGCTCGTGATTGGTTTCGCGATGGGCTTCGCGGTTATCCCGACCATTTTTACTATCGCAGAAGATGCTATTTTCTCAGTGCCTAAACACCTGTCGGACGGTTCTTTGGCACTAGGCGCCACGCCTTGGCAAACACTGATTTATGTTGTTCTGCTTACTGCGAGTCCCGGTATTTTCTCAGCAATAATGATGGGCTTAGGCAGAGCGGTGGGTGAGACCATGATCGTGTTAATGGCGACCGGTAATACGCCTATTATGGACTGGAATATTCTTGAGGGGATGCGAACATTATCTGCGACGATTGCGGTTGAGCTTCCAGAATCCGAGGTTGGCAGCCCTCACTTTAGATTGCTGTTCTTAGCTGCGTTACTTCTATTCGTCTTTACCTTCGCCGTGAACTCGATTGCGGAATGGGTTAGACAAAGGCTGCGAGATAAATACCGTGCTTTATAATTTTTATCTGAATCGTCAATCGCAACCAGTAAGAGAGTTTTTTCATGTTTAAGTGGATTAAATCGGGATCTCCTTGGATATGGCTAACTGGTGGTGCCGTTAGTATTAGTATGCTGTCGGTACTTGGCCTTATCTTGTTCATTGGTTGGAAAGGGTTGACCTATTTCTGGCCTGCGCCTCTTTATCAGTGGCAAGTGAATGAAACAGAGAGCCTTGCCAATGTTCCATTTCAACATCAAGAGATGGCGAAGAATCGTTTAATTGGTCAACTTTACGAACGTAAGTACATTCCGGTTGAACAACTGTCGAATGTGCACGATAAGAAGCTACCACAAGAGATCATCGATAAAGGGTTAGTTCGACGTCTGAGTATCAAGATCGCTAACCGTGAATTGTACCCTGCAGACTTTGTGTCAATTCTTGAGGTGAACCTGAAAGAACCGACGACGCCAAAAGAGTGGGCTGTGATCGAGCGTAGCCGCGGGGGCTACTTTTTCGGAAAACCGGTTGGCTTTAGGAGTGCAGACGGTGTTCTAACCGATAATATCGAGAAAGAATTGGTTAAAGGTTTAACTCACGCCGATACGTTACGTGATGAAATTCAAAAGATCGTTAACCAAACGGTTCGAACGACTAGTTGGTCATTGGAGCAGTTACGTTTAGAAAAGCGTAAAAAAGAGCTTAATGACAACCTATCCGAGCAAGAGCGACAAGAGCTAGAATCTAAACGTTTGGCTTTAAGTCGAGAGTTAGCCTCTGGAGAGTATCAACTTGATTCTCTTAGGCAACAGCTCAACCTTGATGCTCTGATTGTTGAAGATATGACAGGCAAAGTCGTCGAGATTCCATTGAGTGAGATCTTAGACTTCTGGTTCCCCAATCAGATGACCTATCCAGAGAAAGTGTTGCATTGGTGCGAGCAGGTTTGGAAGTTCTTATCTGAAAATCCTAGAGAGTCTAACTCTGAAGGTGGCGTATTCCCCGCGATTTTCGGTACGGTACTCTTAGTGCTTATCATGTCGATCGTCGTTATGCCACTTGGTGTCGTTGCTGCGATTTATCTACACGAATACGCAAAAAATAACGCGCTAACTCGCTTGATTCGCATAGCAGTCATAAACTTAGCGGGTGTGCCATCCATTGTCTATGGCGTATTTGGCTTAGGTTTCTTTGTGTACACCATTGGTGGCTCGATAGACTCGTTATTCTATGCAGAGCGTTTACCTGCTCCGACGTTTGGTACGCCGGGCCTGTTGTGGTCGGCATTAACGCTAGCTGTGTTAACATTGCCTGTCGTGATTGTGACCGCCGAAGAAGGCTTAACTCGAATCCCGAGCTCTGTGAGACACGGCTCTCTCGCTTTGGGCGCAACTCAGTCTGAAACCTTGTGGCGAATCGTGTTACCTATGGCGAGCCCTGCGATTATTACTGGGCTTATTCTGGCTGTGGCCCGTGCTGCGGGAGAAGTTGCACCATTAATGCTAGTGGGTGTAGTGAAGTTAGCGTCGAGCCTACCTGTTGATGCGCAGTTCCCGTATGTACACCTCGACAGAAAATTTATGCATTTAGGTTTTCATATCTATGATGTGGGTTTTCAAACATCAAACATAGAAGCAGCAAGACCGCTGGTTTATGCAACGTCATTTTTGCTGGTTACCGTGATTGTTGGATTGAACTTAACGGCAATTAACATCCGAAATAACTTGCGTGAAAAGTACCGAACCTTAGGACAAGATTAGATGTTCTCAATTAATGAAACCTTGGGTTATCAAGCACCTTTAGATGTGCACAACCTAACCGAAGAGCAAACGGCCATCTCGATTGAGGGCCTGAACCTATACTATAAAGAAGCTCAGGCGCTTGATGATATCTCAATGACGATACCGAAAGGGCAGGTGACGGCTTTTATCGGTCCTTCTGGTTGCGGCAAGTCGACACTGCTTCGCTGTATTAATCGTATGAACGATCTTGTCGAAGGTTGTAGAGTTTCTGGCAAGGTGAAACTGTACGGTAACAATGTTTATCATCCTAAGGTTGATGTCGCGACCTTGCGACGTCGTGTTGGCATGGTATTCCAACGCCCAAATCCTTTTCCTAAATCTATTTATGAAAATGTGGTTTATGGGTTGAGACTACAAGGCGTGAGTAACAGTCGTGATTTAGATGATGCTGTTGAGCGCTCATTACGTGCCGCGGCGTTATGGGATGAAGTGAAAGATCGCTTACATGAAAATGCTTTTGGTTTATCGGGCGGTCAGCAGCAGCGTTTGGTTATCGCTCGCGCGGTGGCAATAGAGCCGGAGGTACTGTTGCTTGATGAACCGACATCAGCCTTGGATCCGATTTCTACTCTGACGATTGAAGAGTTGATCAACGATCTAAAAACGCAATACACCGTGGTGATCGTGACCCATAACATGCAACAGGCCGCTCGCGTGAGTGACCATACTGCGTTTATTCATATGGGAAAATTGATCGAGTACTCAGATACGGATTCAATATTCACGTCACCATTGAAAAATCAAACGGAAGACTACATTACTGGTAGATATGGCTAACGCGATCGTTCGCGCCATATAGAGCTGAGCCACTCTTATGTAAACGGCTTAATTCATTTCTATTAAGGAGCTGACATGCATTTTGGTCGCCACATCTCAGGACAATTCAATGTTGAATTAGAGTCTATCCGTACTCATGTACTTACTATGGGCGGGTTAGTGGAGCAGCAGCTTTCTTTTGCGATGCAAGCACTTCATAAAGATGATGTGGAATTGGCCAAAAAAGTCATTCGTGACGACCATAAAGTAAATGCGATGGAAGTGTCGATTGATGAGGCATGTACGCGAATCATTGCCAAGCGTCAGCCAACAGCGAAAGATCTGCGTTTGATTATGGCGATCATCAAGACCATTACAGATCTGGAACGTATTGGCGATGTTGCTTCTAAAATAGCGCAAGGCGCCATCGAAATCCCTTCGACTAAAGAACAAAAATTCCATGTGTCTTTAGAACCACTGTGTCGACAAGCGATCACCATGCTTCATCAGGTTTTGGATGCGTTTGCTCGTATGGATGTAGATGCAGCAGCCGAAGTTCATAAACTCGACGACAAGCTTGATGCTGAATATGAAGCTGTAATTCGCCAGTTAATGACTTACATGATGGAAGACCCGAAGAACATTCCCAATATTTTACAAGTGATGTGGTCTGCGCGAGCTATTGAGCGTGTAGGGGATCGTTGTCAGAATATTTGTGAATACATCATCTACTTTGTAAAAGGCAAAGATGTTCGTCACCTAGGAGAACAAAGCCTAGATGACGTTTTACGGTAGTGGTCTATCTTAAAAATCTACTCAATCTAGAAGCGTATGATTGCCCCTAGGTTGAGGTTGATAGTGGTGTTATAAGGCACGAAAGTCTTATTGTGATCAAAAATATTTAAGTCTGCGCCGGCTCTCAAGGCCAATACTGAATTAGCTTGATACACGTAAGCACCACCTAAACTTAAGCCTGTCGCCGTTTTCCTTTCAGTGACACCTGAGCGTGTCTTCTCACCGTCATAATCAGCGAAGCCAATCTCAGCTTGAAAACCATGTATCTGCTTTGAACCAAACATATTTTGGATGCCAATACGATATGAGTTTACCGTTTCATCATAGCGGTCGCTTTCATACCAAATATCTGAATAGCTTAAATAGATCGCCCCAAGGTCAGCAACCTCGGTGATTCCTAATTGAATACCAAAGCCATGATAAGCCCCGATTTTTAGTTCTGGGGATAGGTGTAGCCCACTTGCTGAAACTGAAGTTGAAAGAAGAGTTAGCAAAAGCAGGGGAGTTTTTATCTTCATAACAATACCTAGAGCATATAGCCGTCCTTGGCTGCAATGAATTTTGATTCGAATCGTTTAAAAGTGAGTCAGGTTTATTGAGGTGTTTAATCTCGGCAATATTAGATCGTAAAAAGCCAGCTTGGTCGCTGGCTTTATAAGCTGTTAGAAGCGGTATCCGACAGTCCACGAGAATGTGTCGTAATCTACGTCGTCGTAACTCGCGAATTCAAAACGCATATCAGTGTATAGGTGTTGTCCGAATTCAGCTCGGCCACCTAAACCAACAACAAGGCTGGTATCGTTGTATGAGTCAGTATACTTTGTATCGGAGTAGCTAATCGAATTATCTTCGCTGTGGCGCGCTAGGCCAAGAACACCGTAAGGTTTTAAAGAGAAACCATCCAGCTCAAACTTGTAACCGATATCGGCGTCAACTTGGAACTTGTAGCCATCGATCTCAGCCTTGATACCTTCAAAACTCTCATCATCACTGTTGGCTGCATAAGAAACATTGATACCCACGATACGGTTAAATTCGTAACCATATTCAAGCTTGATACCGTTACCCCAATCAACAGTGTCGTCTGTCAGCCAAGTATCAATTTGGGTTTTGTTATAGCCAATACCGACACGATGTTGGCTCTCGAAACTGTTTGCTAGCGCTGGAACAGATAGTAGTGAAGCTGAGATTAGGGTAGTAAGTGCAATTTTCATATTAGTCTCTATTTAGGGTTAACTTTAACTGCACGATCCTTCGTACTTCAGTGTCCGTTTTGATAGAGCTAATATTAAACAGTGTTTTATTTTTAGGCTAAGTAGCTATCTATATATCATCAATAAGTCCTACTTATTAGTTTGTTCATATAGTGATTGTTGGATTAGATTAAATAGCCATATAAAAATTGGGTTATTCCTATTCTTAGAATGTATGTAGCTATAAACTGGAATGCATTTGTATTGATCATCTATCTCTACGTCTATAGCTCTGAGTTTTGGGTAATTGTCTATCGGAAATAGGTTGGTATGAGGCATATACATATCAGAGTTGAGTAAAACATCCATGAGCGCTAACACCATCTCTGAACGAAAACCAACAGAGTGCGGTATTGATAGAGTTTCTAGAATTTGTGATGCTTGACTAAAGCTGTCATTCCACCCTGGTGAGATTAGTGAGGCTATCTCATAGCCAGCTAAATCATGTGGTTTGACACTCGACTTTGTTATTGGGTGTCCCTTTCGAACAAATAGTCGCCCAGTTATGTCTAGTATTTTTTGTACATATATCTCTTTAGATATGTTTGGTAGTTGATAGGCGATGCCTAGTAGGGTATCTCCTTTTTGGATATCTTCGGAAGACGTTGTTGTCCAGCTGGTGAGCTCAAGTTTGCAGTTTGGGGATTGCTGCTTAATGGCTTTGTAGAGGGAGCCTGATAAACATGCTAGTACTACTGGCGACAACGCGATTTTTATAGGGTAATCAATCTCTGTAGGGTCGAATGCACTTGAGGAGTTAACGGCTGTCATTAGACCGTCGAGATGAGGTGTTATCTCGTTAGCTAGTTGCTCTGAAAAAGCAGTTGCTTGCAGCCCTCCGTGCACTTTCACGAATAGATCATCCGAAAAGTGATGACGCAGTTTTTGTAGAGCTTGGCTCACTGCTGGCTGAGAAACAAATAAACGCTCCGCTGCCTTTCTGGTGTTTTTTTCCTGGTAAACAATCAAAAAGGTACGCAATAGGTTTAAATCAAGAGAGCTGAATAGATCCTTAGCCATAACATTCCATGAGTCGCTATATCGAGTCTATTAATATACGTGACTTCTAAGCTTTTACTAGCCATGTTGTGTTGGTGCTTAGTCAGCTCTCGGGTGTTTATCTATTTGTTAAGCGAGACTATCAGGTTTTGAATTTTTGTCGTGCTCGTTACTGGGATTAAGTAGTCGTCTACTTCATTGTGTCCCATCTGAGCTTTTGAAGCTTGTGTCATTAGACTCGGCCTTGTTGATTTTGCAGACAGGTGCAAAGCCTGAACTTTGGCATGCTTAAGAATTTCATGACCATTGTCAGCGGTAACACCGGCCCCTGCCATGATATCCAATCGTCCTTGGCTGAGTGAGACCATCTCTTTAAGAGTGTCTTTTCCTAGCTCGGCATTACTTGCTAATCCTGACGTTAACACACGTTCACAACCAAGCTCGATAATCTGATCTAGTGCTTTTTGGTAATCCTTAAGTTGGTCGATGGCACGATGAAAGGTGACGCCAAGTTTTAGCTGGTGAGCCTTTGAGGTTAGGGCTTTCATCGCAACCATGTCTATTTCACCTTGAGCGGTAAGCACACCCAATACCACACCATCTAAGCCAGCATTGGCTGCGGCTTGGATATCATCAAGCATGCTCATCACGTCGTCATTATCGAAGATGAAGTCACCCTGCCTTGGGCGAATCATGGCATATACAGGAACTGATGAGATTTGAGCAGCTTGCTTCATCATTCCGAAGCTCGGAGTCAATCCACCAAGTGCCAGTGAAGAGCAGAGCTCAATACGATTAGCTCCGCCTGCTAGGGCATTGTGTAAGGATTCTAGGTTATCTATACAAACTTCAATTTCGATGTTCATGATATTTTACTCGTTCAAATTGAGACTGAGGAAATCATAGCAATCTTGAGACGATTCTGAATAGGTAGCGATAGAGGAAAATAGGGGTAAAGTTTCGCTTTGCGGTTACCTCTATTCATTGTGAAAGAGAGCATGGACTCAATGGTTACCAAAGTGCGTAAAAACAAAAAGCCCGAAGCGTTAACTTCGGGCTTTGAATAAGACTTTACTTCTTAACTGATTGGCGGTGCGCTTTGCGCTGTTAGCTTATGCTTTATTTCTCTTTAAAGAGAGTCATCCAACCATTAACCCGTGTTGAGGCGGGCTTAAGAGGTAATTACTTGCTTAGGTCGTCAGCGTGCTCAGATAGGAATGCTGCAACACCTTTTGGAGATGCGTCCATACCTGATTTACCTTCTTCCCATTGTGCAGGACAAACTTCACCGTTCTTTTCGTGGAAGTTTAGTGCGTCTACCATGCGTAGCATTTCATCGATGTTACGACCTAGTGGAAGATCGTTAACTACTTGGTGACGTACAAGACCGTCAGCGTCGATTAGGAAAGAACCACGGAAAGCAACGCCTGCTTCTGGGTGCTCAACATCGTATGCTTTGCAGATTTCGTGTTTAACGTCAGCAACTAGTGGGTATTTAACTTGACCGATACCGCCGTCAGCGATAGCAGTGTTACGCCATGCGTTGTGAGAGAATTGAGAATCGATAGAAACACCGATTACTTCAACGCCTTTAGCTTGGAAATCTTCAAGACGGTTGTCGAAAGCGATTAGCTCTGAAGGACAAACGAAAGTGAAGTCTAGTGGGTAGAAGAAAACAACCGCTTTCTTACCTTTAGTGAATTCTGCGAAGTTGAAGTTATCAACGATCTCACCGTTACCTAGAACAGCTGCTGCAGTAAAGTCAGGGGCTTGACGACCTACTAGTACCATTTTGGAATCTCCTAAAAAATTAGTTGGCCCAACACATCTTTGTTTGGGCTCCGTTTCTACGCGACAAACTATAGTACAATCGGTACTATAGAAAAAAGCGAATTAAATAGATTAAGTTCATCGAAAAAAGCGATAAGCTTATTCTTTGTCCTTTCCTCAGGTCTTATGACCTTCGTGTAACTTATCCTACTCATATTACAAAGTAATTTCATGAATAAATGGCCAAGTCTTAAGCAACTTCACTATCTTGTTACTCTTCACGAAACACGCCACTTTAGCGACGCCGCTGATCGCTGTTTCGTTAGCCAATCGACGCTAAGTAAAGGTATTCAAAACCTAGAAGAGCTGATCGGTTGTCCTCTTTACGAGAAGAAAGATAAAAAAAGTCCACTCGTTTTCACTCAAGCGGGAGAGCTGGTGGTTAAGCATGGTCGAGAGTTATTGGCGAAAGGACAGGACTTGGTTGAACTCGGAAACCTATGTAATGGCGACGCGATGCAAGGTCAGCTACGAGTAGGGTGTATTCCTACCATTGCACCATTTCTTTTGTGTGATTTGGTACAAGAAGCCAATCAACGTTTCCCTCAGCTAAATTTATTGTTACGCGAAGATACGACAACGAATTTGCTCGCAGCATTGCGTCATGGTGAGTTAGACGTGTTGATTCTGGCTCTGCCTGTCGATATCGACAATATGGAGAGCAAAGTGGTTGGGCAAGATCCTTTTAGAATGGTGATAAGTCGAAATCAAGCTGACGGTATTCGTGTCCCAATTAAATATGACGACCTACCAGATGAATCTGTATTCCTACTAGAAAATGAACACTGCTTAACCGAGCACGCGGTATCAGCGTGTAAGTTAACCGACAAAGAGAAGATTAACCCGTTCACAGCGACGAGTCTTCACACATTGGTGCAAATGGTAGCTAATGGGTTAGGAACCACCTTTATCCCGCAAATGGCGATTGATCACGGCTTGCTTGAAAATCAAAACCTGGTGGTTATCGATCCTCCAGGCCAGCAAGCGTATCGAGATATAGGCCTTGTTTGGCGTCCAAGCTCATCACGTCGTGAAACCTTCCATCAGTTAGCCGATGTGGTGTCTGAGCTACTTTAAAGCGCAGCGTACAAATAGATAAAAATCTACCTTTGAGCGGCTATTTTAAGCCGCTCTTTTATAGCTTCCGAGCGTTACTCCACTTCAGCTTCTTCCGGTTCTACTTCTTCTTGTAGCTCTAGCAAGTTAATTGCGATTGTTACGAAGTCGCTGTCAGTGATAATGCCGACTAGTTCGTGGTTATCGACGACAGGTAAACAGCCCACTTTGTGTTTCTGCATATAAATAGCTGACTCTTTTAAACCCGCACGCGGCTCTACCGACATAACGCTTTTGTGCATGATGTCGTTGAGTGGTGTTGAAAGGGTAAAAGATTGAGCTTGAGGGATGTTTTGTAGACTGGATTCTTGGGCTGCGAGAACATCTCGCTGAGTAACCACACCAAGCAGCTTTCTGTCGGCATCGACGACTGGGATATGGCGGATATCAAGCGCTTCCATCATGTGCTTTGCATCGGCCAGTGAGTGTGAGCGCAATAGAGTATGAGGGTTGCGAGTCATCATATCTTCAACCTTGATCATACGAACCTCCTTATTTTTTATTTGTTGCTATCACTATAGTTTTTTATCCAAAAAATAACTGAGAGCTGGCGCATTTTTGAGGGAGTTTTATGCAACTAATTCTCTAACGTGAAGCGGTGAATCGGTAGCATTATTTTACGCCTCTTTACAATAATCCATAGCTGTAAACCTTGCTATTGCGGCTCGTGTGCCTATACTAGCCCACTGCGAAATTTTTAGTCGTGTTTGCGCTTTGTTTACGGTAACGGTTTACTTACTGTAACGATTGATTAGCGACAACGATTTATTATTCGTCAACAGCACAAATCTCATCAACTAAGACAAGACTAGACACATGCAAGTTTCAGATTTTCACTTTGACCTACCAGATGAACTTATTGCTCGCTACCCTCAAGAAGAGCGTACAGCAAGCCGCCTGCTTAAATTAGACGGCAATAATGGCAACCTGACAGATGGTTCGTTTAAAGACGTTTTAGACTTGGTTGAGCCAGGCGATCTTGTTGTTTTCAATAACACACGCGTGATTCCTGCTCGAGTATTCGGTCGCAAGGCATCAGGCGGTAAGCTTGAAGTGCTGGTTGAGCGTATGCTTGATGAGAAAAGTATTCTAGCGCATGTTCGTTGTTCTAAATCACCTAAGCCGGGCACTAAGTTGTTCCTTGGTGAGAACGATGAGTATGAAGCTGAAATGGTGGCGCGACATGACGCGTTATTTGAAATCCATTTCACATCTGACCAAAGCGTTTTAGAGATTCTGAACAGCGTTGGTCATATGCCGCTACCTCCTTATATTGATCGTCCAGATGAAGACGCAGATAAAGAGCGTTACCAGACGGTCTATAATGAGAAGCCAGGTGCGGTTGCTGCTCCAACAGCGGGTCTTCATTTTGATGACAAGCTAATGGCTGACATGAAAGAGAAAGGTGTTGAGTTTGCTTACGTGACGCTTCACGTTGGCGCTGGCACATTCCAGCCCGTTAAAGTAGACAACATCAATGACCACCACATGCATGCCGAGTACGTTGAAGTACCGCAAGAGGTGGTAGATGCGGTTGCAGCGACTAAAGCGCGTGGCGGACGTATTATTGCCGTTGGTACAACATCGGTTCGCTCACTAGAGAGTGCAGCGCAAGATGCGTTGAAGAAAGGCACAGAGTTAGTTCCGTTCTTTGGTGACACTGAAATCTTTATCTTCCCTGGTTACGAATACCAGTTGGTGGATTGCTTGATTACCAATTTCCACTTACCAGAATCAACGCTGATTATGTTGGTGAGTGCATTTGCAGGTTACGACAACGTGATGGGCGCATACGATCACGCAGTGAAGAGCGAATATCGTTTCTTCAGCTACGGTGATGCCATGTTCATCAATAAGAAAACAAGCTAATTTAAGCTAGTTATAAACGATATACATAAGAATTTACGGGTGCTAGCAGTAAGCTAGGAGTCGGGCAGGGTGTCTGTCTAATCTCTCGCAAGGAATACGCGACCGCTCCTCATAGAACCCACTGGACTGAACTTTTGTTTGGCTTAAGGTTCTGAATTAACAGTCAGATTGTTTCTCTGGCATATTGGAGGCTTCGTGAAATTAAAATACGAACTTAAAAAAACTAATAGCGGCGCACGTCGTGGTCAACTTCAGTTTGAACGCGGTACCGTTGAAACCCCAGCATTCATGCCTGTAGGTACTTACGGTACTGTAAAAGGTATGACACCTGAAGAAGTGAAAGACACAGGCGCTGAAATCCTATTAGGTAACACATTCCACCTATGGCTGCGCCCTGGTCAAGAAATCATGAAGATGCACGGCGACTTGCACGATTTCATGAACTGGCACGGTCCTATCCTGACTGATTCAGGCGGCTTCCAAGTATTCAGCCTAGGTGCTATGCGTAAGATCACTGAAGAGGGTGTACATTTCCGTAACCCTGTAAATGGTGACAAGATCTTCATGGACGCTGAGAAGTCTATGGAAATCCAAAAAGACTTAGGTTCAGACATCGTAATGATCTTTGACGAGTGTACGCCTTACCCAGCGACACACAAAGAAGCAAAAGACTCAATGGAGATGTCTCTTCGTTGGGCTGAGCGTTCACGCAACCACTTCGACAAGCTTGAAAACCCGAATTCACTATTCGGTATCGTTCAAGGTGGTGTGTACGAAGACCTTCGTGATGTATCTGTTAAAGGCCTAACTGAAATTGGTTTTGACGGTTACGCAGTTGGCGGTCTAGCAGTAGGCGAACCAAAAGAAGACATGCATCGTATTCTTGAGCACACATGTCCTCAACTGCCTGAAGATAAGCCACGTTACCTAATGGGCGTAGGCAAACCAGAAGACCTAGTTGAAGGTGTTCGCCGTGGTATCGACATGTTTGACTGTGTAATGCCAACGCGAAATGCACGTAACGGCCACCTGTTTGTAACTGAAGGTGTGATCAAGATCCGTAATGCGAAGCATAAAACCGATACAACACCACTAGATTCAGAGTGTGACTGTTACACTTGTAAGAACTACAGCAAGTCGTACTTACACCACTTGGATCGTTGTAACGAAATCCTAGGTGCTCGACTGAACACGATTCATAACCTGCGTTTCTACCAACGAGTAATGTCAGACATTCGTCAGTCTATCGATGAAGACCGCTTTGAAGAGTTCGTTGCAGAGTTCTACGCAAGAATGGGGCGTGAAGTGCCACCACTAGGTAAAGAATATTAGTATTTCTTTTTTTGCGAGCCCTATCTCTCTTCCGAGTGATGGGGCTTGAAAATAAAGGGATGCAACCCAATTAGTCAAACAATTACGAAAATATAAATAGAGGATGTTTTAAATGTTTATTTCTCAAGCTCACGCAGCAGCAGAAGGTGCACCAGCAGGCGGCGGTTTCGAAATGCTTATCATGCTAGGTATGTTCGCTGTGATCTTCTACTTCATGATCTACCGTCCACAAGCTAAGCGTGTTAAAGAGCACAAGAACCTTATGTCTTCTATGGGCAAAGGCGATGAAGTTCTTACAAGCGGCGGCCTAATCGGCAAGATCACTAAGATTGCAGAAGACAGCGACTACGTTGCTATCGAACTGAATGCAAACAACGAAGTAGTTATCAAGAAAGACTTCGTTACAGCAGTGCTACCAAAAGGTACTCTGAAATCTCTATAAACAGCTAGAGGATCCTCGCTGTGCTAAACCGTTACCCGTTATGGAAGTACCTGATGGTGGTGTTTACTATCGCCATCGCTGCGTTGTACGCACTTCCGAATATATACGGTGAAGATCCGGCAGTTCAAGTTACAGGGGCGCGCGGCGCCTCTGTAGATATGTCTACGCTGGATGCTGTCACCAATGCTCTTGAAGCTGAAAACCTTTCTACTAAATCCGTTGCTTTAGAAAACGGTTCCATTCTTGTTCGCTTTAACGATACAGACTCTCAAATTAGTGCCCGTGATGTCATCACTGAAGCATTAGATGAAGATGTAATCGTTGCTTTAAACTTAGCGGCTTCAACTCCTGATTGGCTTGAATCTATTGGTGCTGCACCAATGAAGCTTGGTCTTGACCTACGTGGTGGTGTTCACTTCTTGATGGAAGTGGATATGGACGCTGCGATGCAAAAGCTGGTTGGCCAACAAGAAGAAGCGTTCCGTAGCGAACTTCGTGAAGAAAAAATCCGTTACCGTGCAATTCGCCCATCTGGTAAAGATGCGGTTGAAGTGATTCTACGTAACGCAGAGCAACTTGCTGAAGCGAAATCGCTACTGCAATCTAAGCACCAAGACATGACGTTTGTAGATTCTGAATCTAACGGTCGTTTTTCTTTGGTTGCTAGCTTCACAGAGACTCGTCTTCAAGAAATCCGCAACTATGCGGTAGAGCAAAACATTACCATTCTACGTAACCGTGTGAACGAACTTGGTGTTGCTGAGCCTTTGGTTCAACGTCAAGGCGCTAGCCGTATCGTAGTGGAATTGCCTGGTGTTCAAGACACGGCTCGTGCTAAAGAAATTCTTGGTGCGACTGCGACACTTGAGTTCCGTGAAGTAGATAGCAGTGCTGACTTAGCCGCTGCCGCTTCTGGTCGTGCCCCTGCGGGTAGCGAAATCAAGCAAGATCGTGATGGTCGCCCTGTGGTACTTAAGAAGCGCGTTATCCTAGGCGGTTCAAGTATTACTGATGCAAGTTCAAGTGTTGATGAATATGGTCGTCCTCAAGTTAACATCTCGCTAGACAGCGAAGGTGGTAGCAAGATGTCTGCGTTCTCTCGTCAGAATATCGGTAAGCTAATGGCAACGGTATTTGCAGAGTACAAAGACAGCGGTCGTAAAACACCTGAAGGCCGAGTGATCTTAAGTAAGCACGAAGAAGTGATTAACCAAGCGACGATTCAGTCTGCACTTGGTCGTAACTTCCGTATTACTGGTATCGACTCAACGGCTGAAGCTCATAACTTGGCACTTCTACTGCGTGCTGGTGCTCTGATTGCACCTATCTCGATTGTAGAAGAACGTACGATTGGTCCATCTATGGGTCAACAGAACATCGATATGGGTATCATGGCGATGGTTTGGGGTATGGCTGCAGTTATGCTGTTCACGCTGCTTTACTACCGTAGCTTTGGTCTGATTGCGAACGTTGCACTAATGGCTAACTTGGTGTTGATTATCGGTGTGATGTCGATGATTCCGGGGGCAACCATGACCCTGCCAGGTATTGCCGGTATCGTATTAACGGTCGGTATGGCGGTCGATGCGAACGTACTGATCTTTGAGCGTATACGTGAAGAGCTTCGAGATGGACGCAGTCCACAACAAGCGATTCACCAAGGTTACGCAAACGCATTCAGCACAATCGCCGATGCCAACATCACCACACTACTAACAGCAATCATTCTATTTGCTGTGGGTACTGGTGCGATTAAAGGCTTCGCGGTAACGCTGTCTATCGGTATCTTGACTTCAATGTTTACAGCTATTGTCGGAACACGTTGTATCGTGAACCTGATGTATGGCGGCAAACGCGTTAAAAAACTGTCGATCTAAGGCTAGGAATTAATATGTTTCAGATTCTAAAAGCAGACAAAATGATCGACTTTATGCGTTGGTCAAAGGTTGCCTTTGTTTTTTCTATCTTGATGATTGGTACTGCTATCTTCACTCTAACAACGAAATCGTTGAACTGGGGTCTAGATTTTACTGGCGGTACTCTGATTGAAGTTGGCTTTGAACAACCAGCACACCTTCCTGATATCCGTAGTGCACTAGAAGCCGAAGGCTTTGGTGATGCAACGGTACAGAACTTCGGTTCAGCTCGTGATGTAATGGTTCGTCTACGTCCACGTGATGGCGTAGCAGGCGAAACACTTGGTAACCAGATCCTTTCTGCTATTGAGAGCGGTACTGGTGAGCAAGTTGAAATGCGTCGTATCGAGTTCGTTGGTCCTAACGTGGGTGACGAATTAACAGAAGCTGGTGGCCTTGCTATCCTAGTTTCTCTTATCTGTATCTTGATCTACGTATCAGTGCGATTTGAATGGCGTTTGGCAGCGGGTGCGGTATTAGCACTTGCGCACGATGTTATCATCACACTTGGTGTGTTCTCTCTAATGCAAATTGAGGTAGACCTTACCATCGTAGCAGCCTTGCTAACGGTAGTCGGTTACTCCCTCAACGATACCATCGTTGTATTCGACCGTATCCGTGAGAACTTCCGCAAGATGCGTAAAGGTGAAGCTCCTGAAGTACTGAACAGCTCAATCACACAAACATTGAGCCGTACATTGATCACTTCTGGTACTACGTTGTTCGTAGTTATCGCACTGTTCGTTCAGGGCGGCGCTATGATTCACGGCTTCGCAACCGCACTTCTATTGGGTATTACGGTTGGTACTTACTCTTCTATCTACGTTGCATCTGCACTAGCTATGAAGTTGGGTATTACGCGTGAGCACCTAATGCCACCACAAGTGGAAAAAGAAGGTGAAGAGTTTGACGAAATGCCTTAGGCCTTGGCTTAATAGGTTTCGCTAAACCAAAAAAAAACCGCTAGGCAACTAGCGGTTTTTTTATGCCTGCATTTTGTAGGAAATCTCTAAAAATTGCAGTCGAGGTGAGTTGCACTTAATGTCATAAGCGATATTCTGCTCGCATCTCGCATCTCGCATCTCGCATCTCGCATCTCGCATCTCGCATCTTGGAATCGCAGATACAAAAATGTATGGTCCGCCCCGTTATTGCAACTACAATTAAGTAATAACGGAGTTGGTTTGCGCTAATGTATTCGGAGTCCTTGTTGGGAGCACTAGCTTCCCAGCTCCACGATGATATCCGCGCCAGATTATCCTTAAAAAGCCCAAAGCATTGATTGCTATTTTTTGTGTCAGGTTCTTAATCTGGCCGATTGACCGTTTTTGTCATCACGTTCATTGGCGTTGCAAACTTGGTTATAGCTAAACAGCCTTAAAAGCTTGGCGGTGGTATAACACCGCCCAAGCTATCCTCACTAGCTTGTTGGCTAATGCGACTACCACTACATTAAATGGTTTGGTGGCTCGTAGGTTCGCAAGCCACTCTCCGAACACTTTCCCTGTCGTCTCTAGTCTAGAGAGTACAGCCCTTGCCCCATGGACAAACAGAGTTCTGAGGTGTTTATTCCCTCGTTTACTCATACCAAGTAGTTTGGTCTTTCCTCCCGTTGAGAATTGCCTTGGCACAAGCCCCAACCAAGCCGCCATCTCACGGCCATTGGTAAAGTTATTCGGAGAGCTTACATCGGCTATACACAATGTGGAGGTAAGATCGCCAATTCCAGGGATAGTTTTTAATAATTGAGCACTTTCATTGTTATTAACAATAGTTTGAAGCTTGTTATCTTGAGTTTTGATTTGTTCATTAAGGTACTTGTAATGTTCGTGGATAGATATCAATTCACATAGCAAGCTTTTTGGTAATGAGACGGTTTGTTCAGCTAACCATTGAAACAGAGACTTCATCTTTGCATGCCCTTTGGGAAAGCTAAGGCCGAACTCAAGTAAGATCGCGCCGATCCGCGACATAGTGGCAGTTCTCTCCTTGATATAACTATCTCTGACTCGATGAATCGCTGCGATGACTTGAGCCTCTTCACTTTTTACAGCTACAAACCTCATGGTCGGTCGACCCGCAGCCTCTGCGATCGCTGAAGCATCGATGAAATCGTTTTTATTGCCTTTGACATAAGGCTTTACATACTGAGGAGGAATAAGTCGGGGTTGATGACCAAACTCACTACACTTTCGAGCAAGCCAATGAGCACCGCCACAGGCTTCGAAAGCAATAGTTGTTGGTTCTATTTTACTAAGAAAGATTAAGAGTTGGTTACGATTAAATTTACGACGAAGCACCTCCACTCCACAACGGTTATGTGCGATAGCATGGAAGCAATGTTTACCTAGGTCGATACCTAAAATATGAATAGAAGACATATGGTTCACCTCATTCTGAGAGCCTACTCTAAGCTTAAGGGCTTGAGAGTGAGGCGGACCATATAATTAAGCCCCGCGATTGCGAGGCTTTGGAATTTCTACTCTCCCTTGAAAAAGGGAGCTTTAACGTAAGGCCTGAATTACTTCAGCATACCTTCGTTAGCGTTCTCACGAACGTGCTTAAGAATAGACTTAACACCACGTGCGCTTGAAGCAACAACATTACCAGAAGTCATGTAATCAGTACCGCCAGCAAAGTCAGTCATGATAGCACCAGCTTCACGAGCGATTAGGTCGCCAGCTGCTAGATCCCATGGCTTAAGGCCTAGTTCTAGGTAACCATCAACACGGCCAGCTGCTAGATAACATAGGTCAAGAGCAGGAGAACCGGTACGACGGAAGTCAGCACAGTCGATGAATAGACCAGAGATGATCTTCATGAAAGATTCAGAGTGTTGTTTTTGCTTGAATGGGAAACCAGTCGCTAGAACAGTACCTTGAAGGTCTTTAAGTTGAGTAACACGCATACGAGCGTTGTTAAGTTGAGCGCCAGCGCCACGTTGAGCTGTGAATAGCTCGTTTAGCATTGGGTCATAAACACAAGCAACTTCTGTACGACCGTTCATGCGAACAGCGATAGATACAGAGAAGTGAGGGAAACCTTTTACAAAGTTGTTGGTGCCATCTAGTGGGTCAACGATCCATTGTACGTCAGAGTCTTTACCTTCAGTCAGGCCTTTCTCTTCAGAAATAATGCTGTGCTCTGGGTAAGATGCTTTGATTGTCTCAATGATCATGTACTCAGCTTCTTGAGCAATGTTAGTAACGTAATCGTTGTTACCTTTTAGAGACGTTTCGATCTTATCAGTTGTTTCTAGAGATTTAGCAATATGGTTGCCAGCTTTACGCGCAGCGCGTATCGCAATGTTTAGCATTGGATGCATATGGTTTTTCCCACAAGATGTTAAAGAACAATTTAAAGCGGCGGCGAGTATACCAAAGTTTTACCAAAAGGGAAGTGGTTATTTTTTGAACTCTTGGTTTCACATTCCGCGAAGGGTCTGACCATTTTACTTTGCTATGTGTTAATATCTCGCGATTATTTTTAAAGTGGTGTCATATAGCATGTTAGACAATGTAAAAGTCGTTCTGGTTGGTACGTCTCATTCGGGAAATATCGGATCAGCAGCTCGCGCAATGAAAGTGATGGGTTTGAGTCAATTAGTTCTTGTAGACCCTCAATGTGAAGTTGACGAGCAGACCTTAGCACTGGCTGCTGGTGCAGGTGACATCGCAGAAAACGCGACGATTGTTTCTACTCTTGAGGAAGCAGTAAAAGACTGTGGTTTGGTTGTGGGCTCAAGTGCTCGTTCTCGTACGCTTGAATGGCCAATGCTTGAGCCTCGCGAATGTGGTGAAAAGTTTGCGGTTGAAGGTCAGAAGCACCCAGTAGCATTAGTCTTTGGCCGTGAGCGTACTGGCTTAACTAATGATGAGCTGCAGAAGTGTCATTACCATGTATGTATTCCAGCTAACCCAGAATACAGCTCACTAAACCTAGCAATGGCAGTACAGACACTCAGCTACGAAGTACGTGTTGCACACCTTGATATGGTCGCTAGCCAATATCAGCCGCAGCAACAAGATGAGTACCCACGTCACGACGAACTAGAAATGTTCTATGAACACCTTGAAAAAGTGATCATCGATACCCAATTTATCTCTAAGGATAAACCGGGTCAGGTGATGAACAAGTTACGTCGCCTATTTAGCCGTGCTCGTCCAGAACTGCAAGAAATCAACACGCTTCGCGGTATTTTGACTTCGATTGAGAAGAGCAAAAACGACAAATAAAGCCCATACAATAGCTAAGGGTGAATACCTGACTAAAATAGTCAACTAAATACTTGACCAATTTAGTCGGGTATGGGAAGATTCCAACCACATAAACAATGTGGATACGGTGTGATATGAAACTTACATCTAAAGGAAGATATGCGGTAACAGCTATGCTAGATGTAGCACTGCATTCGCAAAAAAGCCCAGTTCCTCTGGCTGATATTTCAGAGCGACAAGGCATCTCGTTATCTTACTTAGAGCAACTTTTTTCTAAGTTACGTAAAGCTGGCTTAGTTGCTAGTGTTCGCGGCCCTGGTGGTGGTTACCGTTTAGGTGCTGAAGCGAGCGACATCGCTGTCGGAACTGTGATTGCAGCAGTAGACGAATCAGTGGATGCGACTAAGTGTCACGGTCGAGCTGATTGCCAAGGTGGCAGTCGTTGTTTAACTCACACTTTATGGCGTGATTTAAGCTCCCGAATCAGCAGCTTCTTAAACGACATTACGCTCGGTGAGCTAATGAAAGATAACGAAGTTTTAGAAATTTCTGATCGTCAAGATATCGATCTTGCGGTTAATAATGGTTTTGCACATAAAAATACGAGCACTACAACGATTAGTGCAGCACCTCACGGTGTTAATGCCCGCTCTTAGCGGTCAGTTTTTACATTGGAGTAGAAAATGAAACTGCCTATTTACTTTGACTATTCAGCTACATGCCCAGTCGATCCACGAGTTGCTGAGAAAATGGTTCAGTGCATGACGATGGACGGTAACTTCGGTAACCCTGCATCTCGTTCACACCGTTACGGCTGGCAGGCAGAAGAAGCAGTAGATAATGCTCGTGAGCAAATTGCTGACCTACTAAATGCAGACCCACGTGAAATTGTTTTCACTTCAGGTGCTACAGAGTCAGATAACCTTGCGATTAAAGGTGCAGCGCACTTTTACGAGAAGAAAGGTAAGCACGTAATTACGTGCAAAACAGAACACAAAGCGGTTCTTGATCCATGTCGTCAACTAGAGCGTGAAGGTTTTGAGGTAACTTACCTTGAGCCAGAAGCAAACGGCATCATCGATCTAGACAAGCTACAGGCTGCAATGCGTGAAGACACTGTTCTAGTTTCTATCATGCACGTTAACAACGAGATTGGTGTAATCCAAGATATCTCTGCAATCGGCGAACTATGTCGTTCTCGCAAGATCATCTTCCACGTTGATGCGGCTCAGTCTGCGGGTAAAATCCCACTAGACGTACAAGAGATGAAAGTTGACCTAATCTCACTTTCAGCTCACAAAATGTATGGCCCTAAAGGTATCGGTGCACTTTACGTTCGTCGTAAGCCACGTATCCGTCTTGAAGCGCAAATGCACGGCGGCGGTCATGAGCGTGGTTTCCGTTCAGGTACGCTTGCTACTCACCAAATCGTGGGTATGGGTGAAGCTTGTGCTGTTGCTAAGCAAGACATGCAGAAAGATTACGCTCACGCACTAGCACTTCGTGAGCGCCTATTGAAAGGTGTTCAAGATCTAGAAGCGGTAACGGTAAACGGTGACTTAGACCAACGTGTACCACACAACCTAAACGTGAGCTTTGCTTTCGTTGAAGGTGAGTCTCTGCTTATGTCTCTAAAAGACCTAGCGGTATCATCAGGTTCTGCATGTACATCAGCAAGCCTAGAGCCTTCATACGTCCTACGTGCTCTTGGTCTGAACGATGAACTGGCACACAGCTCAGTACGTTTCTCATTCGGCCGTTTCACAACGGAAGAAGAAATCGACTACGCGATTGCACAAATCCGTGTAGCGGTAAACAAATTACGCGACATGTCTCCTCTATGGGATATGTATAAAGAAGGGATTGATTTGAACACTGTTGAGTGGGCTCATCACTAATCTCACGGAAATAGAGGATTCGAGGTAACTATCATGGCATATAGCGAAAAAGTAATTGATCACTACGAAAACCCACGTAACGTAGGTTCGTTTGATAAAGAAGACCCAAGTGTAGGTAGCGGCATGGTTGGCGCACCAGCTTGTGGTGACGTAATGAAACTGCAAATCAAGGTATCTGCAGAAGGTATTATTGAAGACGCAAAATTCAAGACTTACGGTTGCGGTAGCGCAATCGCTTCTAGCTCACTTGTAACTGAGTGGGTTAAAGGTAAAAGCATTGATGAAGCAGCGGCTATCAAAAACTCTGAAATTGCAGAAGAATTAGAATTGCCACCAGTGAAAGTTCACTGTTCAATTCTTGCTGAAGATGCAATCAAAGCAGCAGTTGCGGATTACAAAAAGAAGCACTAATCGCTTCTACAAGGTAATCACTTCAAAAAAGTAATATTTGGGAGCATCCTTTGTGCTCCCCCTGAGTTCTCAATTTATATAAAACACAAGGTTGTAGTATGGCCATCACCATGACAGATACGGCAGCAAGCCGAGTTCAAGCTTTCCTAGATAACCGAGGTAAAGGTATCGGGTTGCGCTTAGCGGTAAAAACTACTGGCTGTTCGGGTATGGCGTATGTACTGGAATTCGTTGACGAGCTTAACGAAGAAGACGAAGTGTTCGAGCATTCAGGTGTTAAGGTCATCATTGATCCAAAGAGCCTAGTTTACCTAGATGGTACTGAGCTTGATTACGTAAAAGAAGGCCTAAACGAAGGTTTTGAATTCAACAACCCGAACGCGAAAGGCGAATGTGGTTGTGGTGAGAGCTTCAATGTATAAACGACTCAATCGTTGAGCGTTTATAGTGAGCGAAGAATAAAATTAGGCTCTGTTTTAAGAGCCTAAACTTAGGACCACCGTTACATGAATCATTTCGAATTATTTGGGCTACCACTTCAGTTTCAACTGGATGGTAGCCTTCTTTCTTCTCAGTTTAGAGATCTGCAACGCCAATTCCACCCTGATAAATTTGCCACAGCTTCTGAGCGAGATCGCCTATTAGCGGTGCAAAAAGCTGCGCAAATTAACGATGCGTACCAGGTGTTGAAGAATCCAATCAGCCGAGCTGAATACCTGTTAGTGCAATATGGTGAGGATATTCGCGGCGAGCAGCAGACCATGCAAGATCCTATGTTCCTAATGGAGCAAATGGAATTGCGTGAAGAGCTTGAAGACATCGCCGACAGTTCTGATCCTGAAGATGCATTGTTTGCATTTGAAGGAAAGGTTAGCAAAATGTATAAACAACAATTAAGCGCTATCCAACAAGAACTCGACAGCGAAGCTTGGTTAGAAGCTGCAGACCGAGTAAGAAAGCTTAAGTTTATTGCAAAATTAAAGAATGAAATCGAATTAGTTGAAGATCGTCTGATCGGCTAGTTTGTATAACAAGGACACATCCATGGCACTACTTCAGATTGCAGAACCAGGGCAAAGCGCCGCTCCTCACCAGCACAAGCTTGCTGTGGGTATTGATTTAGGTACAACAAACTCATTGGTTGCGGCAGTGCGCAGTGGTGAGGCGAGCACGCTCGTTGATCAACAAGGTCGCAGTATTCTGCCTTCCGTTGTTCACTATACGTCAGAGTCGTACACGACTGGTGATGAAGCTCGTGCAAATGCACAGACTGATCCTAAAAATACCATTATCTCGGTGAAGCGATTAATCGGTCGTTCATTGTCAGATATCCAACAGCGATACCCGTCTCTGCCATATCAGTTTGAAGAAAGTGATAATGGTTTACCTGTGATCCGTACAGAACAAGGCAACAAGAACCCAATCCAGGTTTCTGCTGATATTCTACGAGCGCTTGGCCAACGTGCTGAGTCAACACTCGGTGGCGAGCTATCTGGTGCTGTTATTACCGTTCCTGCTTACTTTGATGATGCACAGCGTGCTGGTACAAAAGACGCGGCGCAACTTGCTGGTCTTCACGTATTACGTCTTCTTAATGAACCTACTGCGGCAGCGATTGCTTACGGTCTGGATTCAGGTAAAGAAGGGGTGATTGCGGTTTATGACCTTGGCGGTGGCACGTTTGATATCTCTATCTTACGCCTGTCTAAAGGTGTTTTTGAAGTTCTCGCGACAGGCGGTGACTCGGCATTAGGTGGCGACGATTTTGATCATCTAGTCGCGGATCATTTCCAAGCACAAATGGGCTTATCTGAGCTGACAGCAGAACAAAACCGTATTCTTCTAGATGCAGCAACAGAAGCGAAGATTGGCTTATCTGACGCAGAAAGTGTTGATGTTGACGTACTAGGTTGGTCTGGTTCATTAACTCGTGAAGAGTTTGAAGAGATCATCAAACCGCTGGTTAAGAAAACGCTACTTTCGTGCCGTCGTGCACTGAAAGATGCGGAAGTAGACGCGGAAGTAGACGCGGATGAAGTGCTAGAAGTTGTAATGGTCGGCGGTTCAACACGCACATTACTAGTACGTGAAATGGTGGGTGACTTCTTTGGTCGTACACCGTTAACCAGCATTAACCCAGATGAAGTGGTTGCGATTGGCGCTTCTATCCAAGCGGATATCTTAGTCGGCAACAAGCCTGACTCTGAAATGCTGCTGCTTGATGTTATTCCTCTTTCTCTAGGTATCGAAACTATGGGTGGTTTGGTCGAAAAGATCATTCCACGTAATACCACGATCCCTGTTGCTCGCGCACAAGAATTTACCACGTTCAAAGACGGTCAAACTGCAATGACAGTACACACCGTGCAAGGTGAACGTGAGATGGTTGATGACTGTCGTTCATTGGCTCGTTTTGCTCTAAAAGGCATTCCACCAATGGCGGCTGGTGCGGCGCATATTCGTGTGACTTACCAAGTAGACGCGGATGGCCTACTATCGGTGACGGCTATGGAGAAGAGCACAGGTGTTCAAGCTGAAATTCAGGTTAAACCGTCTTACGGCTTAAGCGATAATGAAGTGGCGAACATGCTGAAAGATTCGATGACGTTTGCTAAAGAAGACATGCAAGCGCGTGCTCTCGCTGAACAACGTGTAGAAGCAGATCGTGTTATCGAAGGTCTTATTGCAGCAATGCAAGCTGATGGCGATGAGCTGCTTGATGAGCAAGAAAAACAGCACCTTCTGCAAGCTATTGAAGCACTGATTGAAGTGCGTAATGGCGAAAGTGCTGATGCCATCGAACTAGAAATTAAGAATACCGACAAAGCGAGCCAAGACTTTGCTTCTCGTCGTATGGATAAATCAATTCGAGCTGCACTGTCAGGTCAGTCAGTCGATAATATTTAATAGTTAGAGAATAGATAAACATGCCAAAGATTATTGTTTTACCTCACGAAGATCTATGTCCAGAAGGCGCTGTTTTAGAAGCAAAAACTGGTGAGACGGTTCTTGATGTTGCATTGAAGGCCGGTATTGGTATTGAACACGCATGTGAGAAGTCGTGTGCATGTACTACATGTCACGTCGTGATTCGTGAAGGTTTCGATTCATTAGAAGAAAGTGATGACCTAGAAGACGACATGCTAGATAAAGCATGGGGTTTAGAGATGGAATCTCGCCTTGGTTGCCAAGCTAAAGTGGCTGATTCAGATCTTGTTGTAGAGATTCCAAAGTACACATTGAACTTAGCTTCTGAAGAGCATTAAGAAATAAGCTCGACTAAAACTGTTAGTAAAACTGGCATAGAATATAAGTCACTAAGATGACAAATCGTCGCTGATAAAGATAAGGAAATGTTATGAGTTTGAAATGGATTGATTCGCGAGATATTGCGATTGAACTATGTGATTTATACCCAGATACCGATCCTAAAACAGTACGCTTTACGGACTTGCATCAATGGGTGCTAGATCTTGAAGATTTTGATGATGAGCCGAATCACTCGAATGAGAAAATTCTAGAGGCCATTATATTGTGCTGGATGGATGAGATGGATTAATCCTCTTGTCTAATCACTTGGTCGCGGGTTGGTATCAGTCCAATGTAAAACGCAGTCAAGTTAACAATTCTTACTAAAAAAAGCGGACCTTATGGTCCGTTTTTTTATCAAAATGACATTTTCCTCCTACATAATGCTAACATCAGTGCGCTAATAAAAAATAATCAGAATCACACACTCAAAGTGGTTCGTGACAAGGAGAAATCATGTCTACACAGATGTCAGTATTTTTAAGTCAAGAAGTTGCCCAGCCTCAGTGGGGAGCAAGAGCTATTTTATCGTTCTCAGAAGCGGGAGCGACAATTCACATTGGTGAAGGCCACGATCTAGGCGCGGTTCAACGTGCTGGTCGTACGCTTGACGGACAAGGTATCGCATTCGTTTCACTTCGTGGTGAAGGTTGGGATCTAGAAAGCGTTTGGGCTTTTTACCAAGGCTACCGTGGACCAAAGAAAAAGAATGCATTGGAATGGGATGCACTTTCAGAAGCCGACCAAGCTGAACTAGAAGCTCGCATCCGTGCTACTGATTGGACGCGTGACATTATCAACAAAACTGCTGAAGAAGTTGCTCCTCGTCAACTAGCGACAATGGCTGCTGAATACATCAAATCAGTGGCGCCAGCGGGCACAGTAAAAGCAAAAATCGTTAAAGACAAAGATCTCTTAACTGAAGGTTGGGAAGGCATCTACGCGGTAGGCCGTGGCTCTGAGCGTACATCAGCAATGCTGCAATTGGACTTCAACCCAACAGGCGACGAAAACGAGCCAGTGTTTGCTTGTCTAGTAGGTAAAGGTATTACCTTTGACTCAGGCGGCTACAGCATCAAGCCTGGTCAATTCATGACAGCAATGAAAGCTGACATGGGCGGGGCAGCAACCATCACTGGTGGCTTAGGTCTAGCGATTGAACGTGGTCTGAACAAGCGCATCAAGCTTATCCTATGTTGTGCAGAGAACATGATCTCTGGTCGTGCATTGAAGCTTGGCGACATCATTACTTACAAAAATGGTAAGACAGTTGAAATCATGAACACCGATGCAGAAGGCCGCTTGGTGCTTGCTGATGGTCTGATGTACGCAAGTGCACAAAATCCTGAGCTTATCATCGACTGTGCAACGCTAACTGGCGCCGCTAAAAATGCATTAGGTAACGACTACCACGCACTATTAAGCTTCGACGATGAGCTGTCTCACCAAGCGCTAACGGCGGCAAACCAAGAGAAAGAAGGCCTATGGCCACTGCCTCTTGCTGATTTCCACCGTGGTATGTTGCCTTCAAACTTTGCTGATCTTTCAAACATCAGCACGGGTGATTACACGCCGGGTGCAAGTACAGCGGCTGCGTTCCTTTCTTACTTTGTAGATGACTACAAAAAAGGTTGGATTCACATGGATTGTGCGGGTACTTACCGTAAATCAGCAAGTGATAAATGGGCTGCAGGCGCAACGGGTATGGGTGTTCGCACACTGGCTCGTCTTCTTGTTGACCAAGCAAAATAATAATAAGAGTGAGCGGTATTTCGGTGCCGCTCATTCCTAAGCTCAGATCGAAAGATCTCAGTAATTTCAGTATTTAATAACAAAAAAATGAAGTGAAGGAATCCCTATGGCTCTAGAAAGAACGTTCTCAATTGTTAAGCCAGATGCAGTTAAGCGTAACCTTGTTGGTGAAATCTACCACCGTATCGAAAAAGCAGGCCTAGAAATTATTGCTGCTAAGATGGTTCGTCTTACTGAAGAGCAAGCGAGTGGCTTCTACGCAGAACATGAAGGTAAAGAATTCTTTGGTCCGCTAAAAGAGTTCATGACTTCTGGCCCTATCATGGTTCAAGTACTTGAAGGCGAAAACGCGATTGCTCGTTACCGCGAACTAATGGGTAAAACAAACCCAGAAGAAGCGGCGTGCGGCACTATCCGTGCTGACTACGCAATCAGCATGCGTTACAACTCAGTACACGGCAGCGACAGCCCTGAGTCTGCAGCTCGCGAAATCGAATTCTTCTTCCCAGAATCTGAAATTTGCCCGCGCCCAGCTCAATAATCGGCACAGCAAATCATTCTAAAGGCTTCACTTCGGTGAGGCCTTTTTTGTAAGTGGACTTTGCGTTCTCGATAATCAATTTAGTCGTCATTCCCTAGAGCGACGAAGGAGCGTAGTCGGGAATTTGAGTTTGTTATTGGAGATTCCAGATACCTCGTTCCTCTGTTCTGGAATGACGGATGTTTAAGAAGTTCATGACCTGATGGCCACAGTTTCGTGGTAAATCTTACCGAGCTGTTGGTGATTATTTACGTCATTCCCGATAGTGACGAAGGAGCGTAATCGGGAATCTCTGTTTGCTGTTGGAGGTTCCAGATACCTCGTCCCTCGGTTCTGGAATGACGAGGTTTGAGGCACTCGTGACCTGATGATTATGAATGGGAAGTTACTGGGTAAATTTTTACGTCATTCTCGATAGCGACGAAGGTGCGTAGTCGGGAATCATTCCGGATACTTCGTTCCTCAGTTCTGGAATGACGGGATTTGAGGAGCTAATGACCTGGTGACGATGAATTGCGGGGCTACAATCTCGTAGTAAATCTTACCGAGCTGTTGGAGATTATTTACGTCATTCCTGAAAGCTACGGAGGAGCGTAATCGGGAATCTTGTCTTTAAATTGGGTAATCTCAAGCCGATAAATGTAATTGTACAATTTTTAATCGC
The DNA here is from genome assembly GCF_024347595.1 of Vibrio pomeroyi. Lineage (NCBI taxonomy): Bacteria > Pseudomonadati > Pseudomonadota > Gammaproteobacteria > Vibrionales > Vibrionaceae > Vibrio > Vibrio pomeroyi. Next base: position 638,456 of record NZ_AP025506.1, read on the forward strand.
TTAACTTTGAATGTCTTAATAAACACAGGGTTTTACAGTGCTTGTTGAAGTTGCGTAAAGCCTGTACAATTCGCGCCCTTAATTATTGTTCCGTCATTGAGAGGCATCATGACCACAGCTAAAGTCAATCTACTCGATTTTGATCGTAAAGGTCTTCGTAAATTTTTCACAGAAGAACTGAATGAGAAAGCGTTTCGAGCAGAGCAAGTGATGAAGTGGATTTATCACTTCGGTGTCGATGACTTCGAACAGATGAACAACATCAACAAAAAACTGCGTGAAAAACTTCAACGTCGTTGTGAGATTGTTGCACCTGTTGTTTCTGAAGCTCAACACTCTTCAGATGGCACAATTAAATGGGCGATGAGCGTTGGCGACCAAGACGTTGAAACGGTATACATCCCAGATGGTGACCGTGCGACGCTGTGTGTATCTTCACAGGTTGGTTGTGCACTTGAATGTAAGTTCTGCTCTACAGCTCAACAAGGCTTCAACCGTAACCTAAAAGTTTCAGAGATTGTTGGCCAAATCTGGCGTGCATCTCGTGAAATCGGCCTAGAGAAAGAAACAGGTCGTCGTCCAATTACTAACGTCGTAATGATGGGTATGGGTGAGCCTCTATTGAACATGAAGAACCTAATGCCATCATTAGAAATCATGCTTGATGACCTAGGCTTCGCATTGTCTAAGCGTCGTGTAACTGTATCAACTTCTGGTGTTGTTTCTGGCCTTGACCAAATGACTGACAACATCGATGTGGCGCTGGCTATTTCTCTACACGCGCCAAACGATGAACTTCGTAGCCAAATCATGCCGATCAACGATCGTTGGGATATTCAAGACTTCCTAGCGTCTGTTCGTCGTTACATTGCATCTTCAAATGCTAACCGCGGTAAAGTGACGGTTGAGTACGTTCTATTGGATCATGTGAATGACGATATGGACCACGCTCGTGAACTTGCTGAGCTGATGAAAGATACGCCATGTAAGATCAACCTGATTCCATTTAACCCTTACCCGGGTTCACCATATAAGAAGCCAAGCAACTCTCGTATTGACCGCTTCCAAAAAACGTTGATGGAATACAACTACACAGTAACCGTTCGTAAGACTCGTGGTGATGATATTGATGCCGCATGTGGTCAGTTAGTCGGTGATGTGATTGATAGAACCAAACGTACCAAAATGATCAAAGCAGCCTCAGAAGCGAACTTGATTGCCGGTGGTGTGATTGAAGTAAAAGCGGTATAAAACGCGAATTGAACCTAAACAAGCCAGAAGTCTTACTTCTGGCTTGTTGCTTTTCTGGGGGATGGTTTTTCTATTTTTGGACTTCTTGCCCACGCTTTCTTACATTTTTCGTCAAATTTTGGACAAAACCATGAGCTGACGGTAAATTTTGTTTAAAGTGTTTTTGCCTTGTAATGGCATTAGCTTATGATTAACTAATCTTAAATTAATTTAAGTGCTCGCTTGCTACTGATCATCAATATGTCTATTTAGGTTGGCTACTTGATAAACTAGCTTCCTGAGAAGGTCATCCATAACAATATGCGTGACGTTCGTCTTTAAGGGTTGATGATTTAGGTAACAGGAAAAATTCCACATAAAGTGGGTTGTTAGATTGAGCTTAAACGACAATAAAAACCGCTCTCGTCAACCTGCGATAATACTTTAGAAGTTCACTCTCTATGAACACAGAACACGAAACACAAACGCAAGAAACGATTTCTCCTGCTTTAGAAGCGGGAACGCTGCTTAAGAACAAGCGCGAATCTCTTGGTTTAACGCAAAAGCAGATTTCAGACCGCCTGAAACTTCGTATTACGTTGATCCAGCAAATTGAAGAAAACCAATTCGAATCAGACCAAGTCGCAACGTTCATGCGTGGCTACATTCGTTCATACGCGAAATACGTCAATCTTGATGAAAAAGTGGTACTGAACGCGCTTCATCATGCTGGTGATGCTCAACATCAAGAACAAGAAATGCTGAGCTTCTCTCGTAAAACAAAAACCGAGAAGCACAACAGCCGCATTATGATCCTTACTTGGAGCATTTTTGCTGTGATTGCTGGCATCTCTTCACTTTGGTGGTGGCAGAACCAACAACAAGACACGCTATCTCAATCTCTCGTGAATACTGAAAGCTCAGAAGAGCTCACAGTAGAAGAGTCTCTTGATCCTGAGTTTGCTTCTTTAGAAGTGATTGAAGCGGAACAAAACGACGCTGCTGCTTCTGTTATCGAAGACACTGAAGGCCTTACTGCAATCAGTGACGCGGCAGACACTTCAGAGGCTTTAACGCAAGCTGATGAGACTGACGCACAATCAGCAACAGAAACCGCAGCTGTAGTTGCTGCTGAGCCAGAGGTGGTTGAAGCAAGTACTGCTCCTGAAGCTGTAGCGAACGAGTTAGTGATGCAGTTCTCTGCTGATTGCTGGATCCAAGTAAAAGATGCAACAGGCAAAACCTTGTCGACTGGCATCAAAAAAGCAGGTCAGTCATTAAATCTATCAGGAACTGCGCCATATAAAGTGATTCTAGGTGCGCCAGAGGGCGTATCAATGACATTTGCAAGTGAACCTGTCGACCTTTCTGGGTATACTTCAGGCAAAGTAGCCAGAATAACCTTACCTTAGAGTTAATATGCAACACGAATCTCCTATTATTCGTCGCAAATCAACCCGTATTTATGTGGGTGATGTGCCGATCGGTGATGGTGCACCAATTGCTGTGCAATCCATGACCAACACAAGAACAACAGATGTAGCCGCGACCGTTGCTCAAATCCGAGCTTTGGAAAAAGTTGGCGCTGATATCGTTCGCGTATCTGTACCGACTATGGATGCCGCTGAAGCCTTTAAGCTAATCAAGCAGCAGGTTTCTGTTCCATTGGTTGCTGACATTCACTTCGACTACCGTATTGCTCTTAAAGTGGCAGAGTACGGCGTTGACTGTCTGCGTATCAACCCAGGTAACATCGGTAACGAAAGCCGTATCCGCTCAGTTGTTGATTGTGCACGCGATATGAATATTCCGATTCGTATTGGTGTTAACGGTGGTTCTCTTGAAAAAGAGATCCAAGAGAAATACACAGAACCTACAGCAGAAGCACTTGTTGAATCTGCAATGCGTCACGTAGATATCCTAGACCGTCTGAACTTTGATCAATTTAAAGTCAGCGTTAAGGCTTCTGATGTATTCCTAGCCGTCGGTTCTTACCGTTTGCTGGCTAAGCAGATTGATCAGCCGCTTCACCTTGGTATTACCGAAGCGGGTGGTGCACGTGCTGGTGCAGTTAAGTCTTCGGTTGGTTTAGGTATGCTTCTTTCTGAAGGTATCGGCGATACGCTACGTATCTCGCTAGCCGCTGATCCTGTTGAAGAGATCAAAGTTGGCTTTGATATTCTTAAATCTTTGCGCATTCGCTCGCGTGGTATCAACTTCATTGCGTGCCCGAGCTGTTCACGTCAAGAGTTCGATGTTATTAACACCGTTAATGCCCTTGAAGAGCGCCTAGAAGACGTTATCACCCCTATGGATGTATCAATCATCGGTTGTGTGGTTAACGGCCCTGGTGAAGCTGAAGTGTCTCACTTAGGTTTAGCGGGTAGTGCACGTAAGAGTGCCTTCTACGAAGACGGTAAGCGTCAGAAAGAGCGTTTTGACAACGATGACCTTGTCGACAAGCTTGAAGCGAAGATCCGAGCAAAAGCGTCAGTGCTTGATAAAGCAAATCGCATTGATGTAGAAAACTTAGAAGATTAATACAACGCGATGGGGTGTGATTGTCTATTCGCACTAACACCTGGTCGTGAGAAATTACGGAATAAATACTGTGGCTAAAAATATCCAAGCAATTCGAGGCATGAACGACTGCCTTCCAACTCAATCACCACTGTGGCAGAAAGTAGAAAGCGCAGTTAAAAACGTGGTGAGTGCATACGGTTACAACGAAGTACGTATGCCTATCGTTGAAGAAACGAACCTATTTAGCCGTGCGGTTGGTGAAGAGACTGACGTTGTTTCTAAAGAAATGTACACCTTTGATGACCGTAATGGCGATAGCCTAACGCTGCGTCCAGAAGGCACAGCAGGTTGTGTACGTTCATGTATTCAAAACAGCCTTATCAACCGTGATGAACAGCGCCTATGGTACATGGGTCCAATGTTCCGTCACGAGCGTCCTCAAAAAGGTCGTTACCGTCAATTCCACCAATGTGGTGTGGAAGTGTTTGGCCTAGACGGTCCAGACGTAGACGCAGAACTTATCATGATGACAGCACGTCTATGGCGTGAGCTAGGTATCGATAAGCACGTTCGCCTAGAGCTGAACTCAATCGGTTCTCAAGAAGATCGCGTAAGCTACCGCACTGCGTTAGTGGCATTCCTTGAGCAACACATCGATGTGCTAGATGAAGACTGTAAACGTCGCATGCACACCAACCCGCTTCGTGTACTAGATACTAAGAACCCAGATGTTCAAGCTATCTTAGGTGACGCACCTCGACTATCTGAATATTTAGGTGAAGAATCGAAGCAACATTTTGCTGGTTTGTGTGAACTTCTTGACGCAGTTGGTATCGAATACCAAGTTAATGAACGTCTAGTACGTGGCCTAGATTACTACAACCGCACTGTATTTGAGTGGATCACTGACAGCCTTGGTGCACAAGGTACAGTATGTGGCGGTGGCCGTTACGATGGTCTTGTTGAGCAACTAGGCGGCAAAGCGACCAATGCGGTTGGTTTCGCAATGGGTCTAGAGCGTCTGGTTCTGATGATGGAAACGCTAGAGCTAACAGAAGTTCGCCGTAGCGTTGATGTTTACGTAGTTGCTGCTGGCGAAGGTACTATGATCGCGGGCATGCAGTTAGCGAATCAATTACGCGACACCGTTGAAGGCGTGCGTGTAATGAACCACTTCGGTGGTGGTAACTTCAAGAAGCAATTCAAACGTGCTGACAAAGTAGGTGCTGTTGTAGCGCTTGTACTTGGTGAGAACGAAGTTGCTGACAATACAGTAGTGCTAAAAGATTTGGTTGGCGGCGAGCAAGAAACCGTGTCTCAAACGGAAGTTGCAGAAAAAGTTGCTGCGCTAATCTAATTAGCCCTTGAGCAAACGCTCATAATGAATACTAACGTCAGCACTATGCTGGCGTTTAAAGAATTTAAAGAGGACAGGAAGTGGAACTTTACGATAGCGAAGAGCAACAGGTTGAAGCCATTAAAGATTGGTGGAAAGAGAACGGTAAAGCCGTAATCTTTGGTGCGGTTATTGGTTTAGGTGGTCTATTTGGCTGGCGCTATTACCAAGATTCAGTAGTTGAAGCGCGTGAAGCAGCTTCAGAAAGCTACACTTCTGTAATTTCAGCTCTTGATGTTAAGGGCGTTGATGCTCAATCTGATATTCAAGCTTTCATCGACGCAAACAAAGACGCTGAGTACTCAGTACTTGCAGCTATGCAACTAGCAAAAGTACAAGTACAAGCGGGTGATCTTGCGGCGGCACTTGAACAGCTAGAGTGGGCAAAATCGGCAACTAAGGACGCGGCACTTGCGCCACTACTTACTTACCGTGTTGCACGCATCAAAGCTGAGCAAGGTGAATTTGACGCAGCATTGACTGACCTTGCGGCAATGACAGACGAATCTTGGAAAGGCCGTGTTGCTGAACTGCGCGGTGATATTTCACTTCGTAAAGGCGACACTGACGCAGCATACAGTGCTTACACAGAAGCACAGCAAGCTGTTGATGCTAGCCAAACGCTTCAAATCAAACTTGACGACCTAGCTAAATAAGGCGCTTTGAATGAAGAAGATGTTTCCAAAAGCGGCGTTATGTGCGATTGCTCTTGGCCTACTAGCTGGCTGTGCAGGTGAAGAAGACACCGTAATCATGGCTCCAGTACCAACAGTAAACAGCGAGTTCACTCCTAAACAGGAATGGTCTACGTCGGTTGGTGATGGTGTTGGCCACTACTTTTCAAAGCTAACGCCTGAATTGGCTTACGACAAAGTGTTTGTTGCAAGCCGTGAAGGTCTCGTTAAGGCGCTTGATCCTGAAACAGGTAAAGAGCTATGGAAAGTGGATCTTGAGAAAGAAGTACTGGCTCGTTTGTCTGGTGGCTTAACCGCTGCTTACGGCAAGGTGTTTGTTGGTTCTGAAAATGGCGAAGTGATCGCGATGGACGAATCGACAGGTGAAGAACTGTGGCGTGTATCAGTGAACGGTGAGGTGCTTGCATCCCCTGCGACTGAAAGCAACATGGTACTGATTCACACCAGTCGCGGCATGATGATCGCATTAGACCAAGAAAGCGGCGAACAGAAGTGGACAATCAGCACCGAAGTTCCAAGCCTAACACTGCGTGGCGACAGCACACCTGTTGCGGTTTCTGGCGGTGTATTCTGGGGCACGGCAAATGGTCGTCTAGCAGCTGCCATCGTGGACCGTGGTCAACTGATTTGGCAACAGCCAGTAGGCACGCCAAAAGGTGCTACGGAAATTGATCGCTTGGTTGATGTTGATGCATCACCAGTTGTTCTTGGCGGCACACTGTATACCGTAGGTATCAATGGTCAGCTTATCGCTATCGATCTTCGTTCTGGTAAGCCAGTTTGGAAGCGTAACTACTCGTCTGCGATTGATTTAGCAAGTGACGGTAGTCGCTTGTTCGTTGTTACCGACAAAGACCATGTGGTTGCGGTTGATGCGCGTAGCGGTACTGAACTTTGGAGCACTCCATTGCTAGAAAACCGCTTACTGACAGCACCTGCTATTATTAATGGTTATGTAGTCGTGGGTGACACCGAAGGTTATCTGCACTGGTTAGATCGTTCATCGGGTGAGTTTGTTGCTCAACAGCTCGTCGATGATAGCGGCTTTGCGGTTGCACCAATTGAACTGCCTGAAGGCTACTTAGTGACGACTCGCAATGGCGATGTAAAGAAACTGACGATTAGCCAATAAAAGCGTGATATAATTCACAGTCGGCTCCTGGTTGGTAACAGCCAGGAGCCGTTTTGTTGTTAAAAATTAATAAACCGTGTGGTTATAGGTAAGAGTTTAAACTTGCGAACAAGTGCTTACCTATAACTACATTTAGAGAAGAAATTGTAGAGGTTGTTATGGTACCTGTTGTTGCTCTAGTAGGGCGTCCGAACGTAGGTAAATCTACGTTATTTAACCGATTGACTCGAACTCGTGATGCATTGGTTGCGGATTTCCCTGGCTTAACGCGTGACCGTAAATACGGCCATGCTCATTTTAGCGAGCATGACTTTATTGTTATTGACACTGGCGGTATCGACGGTACTGAAGAAGGTGTTGAAACTAAAATGGCTGAACAGTCGCTAGCGGCGATTGATGAAGCTGATGTTGTTCTATTTATGGTAGATGGCCGTGCTGGTCTAACACCATCTGACGTTGCGATTGCTAAGCACCTTCGTCAGCTAGAAAAGCCTTCAATGTTAGTAGTAAACAAGGTTGACGGTATCGACCCTGATGCTGCAAGTGCTGACTTCTGGCAACTAGGCGTAGAAGACATGTATCAAATCGCAGCTGCACACGGTCGTGGTGTAACAGCGCTGATTGATCTTGCTCTTAACCCGTTCGCAGAAGCATTAAAAGCGGAAAATGGCGAAGTAAGCGATTTAACTGAGTTTGAAGACGAAGAAGAAGAGCAGGTTGAATTTACAGAAGAAGAAGCTGAAGAAGAATTCAAGCGTCTTCAAGATCAACCAATCAAGCTAGCGATCATTGGTCGTCCTAACGTAGGTAAATCAACACTAACTAACCGTATTCTTGGTGAAGAGCGTGTGGTTGTTTACGATATGCCTGGTACGACGCGTGACTCTATCTACATCCCAATGCAGCGTGACGAGCGTGAATACGTTCTTATTGATACTGCGGGTGTTCGTCGTCGTAAGAACATCAACGAAACAGTAGAGAAGTTCTCAGTAGTTAAAACACTGAAAGCGATTGAAGATGCGAACGTTGTATTGCTACTTATCGATGCTCGTGAAAACATCTCTGATCAAGATCTAAGCTTGTTAGGCTTTGCGTTGAACGCAGGTCGTTCAATCGTGATTGCGGTAAACAAGTGGGATGGCCTAGATAACGACGTTAAAGAGCGCGTTAAGAAAGAGCTAGATCGTCGTTTAGGTTTCGTTGATTTCGCACGTATTCACTTTATCTCTGCACTTCACGGTACAGGTGTTGGTCACTTGTTTGAGTCTGTTCAAGAAGCTTACAAGTCAGCGACGACTCGTGTTGGTACTTCTGTTCTAACTCGTATCATGAAAATGGCAACTGATGATCACCAACCGCCTATGGTTCGTGGCCGTCGTGTGAAACTGAAATACGCGCACGCTGGTGGCTATAACCCACCGATTATCGTTATCCACGGTAACCAAGTACGTAACTTGCCAGATTCATACAAACGATTCTTGATGAACTACTACCGTCGTTCACTAGAGATTATGGGTACACCAATTCGCATTCAATTCCAGAACAGCGAGAACCCATTTGAAGCTAAGACTAACAAGCTGACAATCTCTCAAGAGCGCAAACGTAAGCGTATGATGAGCATGGTTAAAGGCCGTAAATAGTCCTTTCCAATAGATTTGATACCCGAGCCTGTCTCGGGTATTTTTTTAAGCAAAATTCACGTTAATCCATAACGGCACATTTTTGTTTCGCTGTGGCTTAACGAATCAGACTAGATTCCAAAAGAAGAACGATATGACCACTAGCGATTTGATTACACAAGCTGAAGCAATCACGCCAACCATTACTCAATTCTGTCATCAAGCGTGGCAACTGACGGCGAAAGCGTTGTATGTAGAAAGTGACAGCAATAAAACCTACCTGATCACTGATGTGACGCCTTTTCACCCAGTAAGTCATATTTGGCCTGATCATCCGGCAGACCAAGGTTTTGTGACTGTTGGTGACGTTCAACATCCAGTGGAAGAGTGCCTTGTCGGTGCAATAGAACAATCTACTGGCAAGCTTCATATCGCAGCAGATATTCCTGTTAAGCGTGATACGGAAGGTTGGGCGTTTGTGGTAGTCCACCAACTACCTGTATCTGCTTCTATGATTAATGTTAACGACGAAGTGGTGTTGTCGGTAGATAAAGAGTATCAAGCAAGCTTGAGTCGTGGTCACAGTGCGGGTCACATTGCTTTCTTAGCGTTGAATAAAGTATTGGCTGAGAGCTACTGGCGCAAAGATGCCGACAGAAAGGATCCGCTCGGCAGTTACGACTTTAATAGCTACGCACAAGTGACCAGCTTTGTGACTCCTGAGCTATGTACTGATAAGTATCGTTTGGGTAAAACTCTGAAGAAGCGCGGCTTGAACGTTGCAGATATGCTTGCAAACCTTGAAGGTATCGAAGCTGATATTAATCAGATGATTTCAGGCTGGCTCGCACAATCGACTCCAGTGGTGATGAGACTGGAAGGTGAGGCACTCACTGACTCTCGTTATTGGGAATGGCAACTGGATGCTGAGACGCTGGTGTCGATTCCGTGTGGTGGCACTCACATCGATAACACCTCAGAGCTTAATGCATTATCGGTCAAATTAACCCAGTTAGATGACCAACACATTGAAATGCTGACGCATGTAATTCGATGATTTAGGTTACAGATCGAAATGACTTGTGCTGTTTATTTTGTTTTTGGATGTCACTTTTAATATAAATGACTATTTAAAATTGAAATGCAGCACATGTAACTTATGCTTTCGGTGTGTGGTGATATAAATATTCTTTTTGGGGTAGATCGCTGATCAAAATAGATAAAGCGAAAGATCAACCTATGATCTTCGGTTGTGTGTGGTACTAACTTAGTGTGTTATTATTAACCAATAACAAGCTTGCATAAGAACAGGCTGTACCCAATTACACAATTGAAAGCTTTAGTGAATGGAACAACAATTTTTATTAGAAGGCCACCGAGCAGTCAATAGTTTGCTTCGGAAGCTTGCCCTTGGGATGGATCGCAAGGACTTAAACCATAAGATCATTCAGCTTACTGAACAGCTTTTTGGTCAGCGTATGGCTTCAATCTTACTGCTCAACTCCGAGTCAAATACTCTGCATCTTGAATATGCCCCGAACCTACCGGATTTTTATAATCAACAGATAGAAGGGGTAGGCATTGGTGCTGGGATTGGTTCTTGTGGTGAGGCGGCGGCGCTTAAAAAAGCCGTTATGATCTCCAATATTAATACTCACCCCAATTGGGCACCTTTCTTAGCCTTAACGAATCAAGCCAATCTTCATGCGTGTTGGTCAGTGCCAATCATCTCTTCACATGGTCATGTATTAGGTACCTTCGCGATTTACAGCCAATATGTTTCTGAACCTCATGAGTTTGAACTAGAGATCTTAGAGCTGTTAGCGTCTCTGTATTCAGTCGCACTGGAAAAGTATGAGTTAGAGAATCAACTCAACTTCTTTGCCAACCGCGACTCTTTGACACACAGTTTGAATCGTCGAGCCTTATTGAGAGAAGCCGAGCAAGTGTTAACCAAGCGCTGTTTTGGACAAAAGGTGATGGTGTGCTTGTTTGTTGATGTCGATAAATTCAAATCAATCAACGACACCTATGGTCATAGCTTTGGTGATGATGTGCTGTTAGCGGTTGCCAAAGTGCTTGATGAGGCGACAACAGCCTGTGCCAAGATAGGGCGTTATGGTGGTGATGAGTTTGTGGTGTTCTCTTGCTTTGACGATCAAGAAAGCGTGCTTAACTTTTATCTAAGCTTAGAAAGAACCTTGGAACAGGCTCTTTATATCAACGATACTCAATTTGCGGTCAGTGTAGGGCTTTCTTACGAAAAAGATCCTGAGTCGTTAGAAGCTTTGATCGCACAAGCTGATAAGAACATGTACCAAATCAAGCAAGCTAAGTCTCAGCAGTAGTAGATTGTAAAAATAGTAGTGAATTAGGAAATGCTAATGAGTGAAAATATCTGCCCTAAGTGCCAGTCAGAGCTAGGCTGGGATGGTAAGTATCACTGTGAAAGTTGTCGGGCTCATTTTACCAAAGTTGGGTTCTGCCCAGAGTGCAACAGTCAGTTAGAGAAGCTTCAAGCCTGTGGTGCTGCGAGCTATTTTTGTAATGGTGACTGTAACGAGCTTAAATCTAAGTCGAGAGTAAAATTCGAATTCCAACCTGCGGGCTAGCTTGAAAGCGAGAAGGTTCAGTATCGAAATCTATACTATTTAATAGAGGCCTAATACCTATGTATTGGGCTTAATTATATGGTCCGCCTCACTCTCAAGCCCTTAAGCTTAGAGTAGGCTCTCAGAATGAGGTGAACCATATGTCTTCTATTCATATTTTAGGTATCGACCTAGGTAAACATTGCTTCCATGCTATCGCACATAACCGTTGTGGAGTGGAGGTGCTTCGTCGTAAATTTAATCGTAACCAACTCTTAATCTTTCTTAGTAAAATAGAACCAACAACTATTGCTTTCGAAGCCTGTGGCGGTGCTCATTGGCTTGCTCGAAAGTGTAGTGAGTTTGGTCATCAACCCCGACTTATTCCTCCTCAGTATGTAAAGCCTTATGTCAAAGGCAATAAAAACGATTTCATCGATGCTTCAGCGATCGCAGAGGCTGCGGGTCGACCGACCATGAGGTTTGTAGCTGTAAAAAGTGAAGAGGCTCAAGTCATCGCAGCGATTCATCGAGTCAGAGATAGTTATATCAAGGAGAGAACTGCCACTATGTCGCGGATCGGCGCGATCTTACTTGAGTTCGGCCTTAGCTTTCCCAAAGGGCATGCAAAGATGAAGTCTCTGTTTCAATGGTTAGCTGAACAAACCGTCTCATTACCAAAAAGCTTGCTATGTGAATTGATATCTATCCACGAACATTACAAGTACCTTAATGAACAAATCAAAACTCAAGATAACAAGCTTCAAACTATTGTTAATAACAATGAAAGTGCTCAATTATTAAAAACTATCCCTGGAATTGGCGATCTTACCTCCACATTGTGTATAGCCGATGTAAGCTCTCCGAATAACTTTACCAATGGCCGTGAGATGGCGGCTTGGTTGGGGCTTGTGCCAAGGCAATTCTCAACGGGAGGAAAGACCAAACTACTTGGTATGAGTAAACGAGGGAATAAACACCTCAGAACTCTGTTTGTCCATGGGGCAAGGGCTGTACTCTCTAGACTAGAGACGACAGGGAAAGTGTTCGGAGAGTGGCTTGCGAACCTACGAGCCACCAAACCATTTAATGTAGTGGTAGTCGCATTAGCCAACAAGCTAGTGAGGATAGCTTGGGCGGTGTTATACCACCGCCAAGCTTTTAAGGCTGTTTAGCTATAACCAAGTTTGCAACGCCAATGAACGTGATGACAAAAACGGTCAATCGGCCAGATTAAGAACCTGACACAAAAAATAGCAATCAATGCTTTGGGCTTTTTAAGGGTAATCTGGCGCGGATATCATCGTGGAGCTGGGAAGCTAGTGCTCCCAACAAGGACTCCGAATACATTAGCGCAAACCAACTCCGTTATTACTTAATTGTAGTTGCAATAACGGGGCGGACCATACATTTTTGTATCCATTGTGCGGTTGTGTCTCATCTTGGTTCATTCTTATCGTCGCTGCACCAGTATGAAACATAGTTACATGATTGCTATGCACGCTATTGGTGTGAATGGTTTTTTAGTTCCATTAATACAATGGCTTATAATTTTGATGGTTAATTTTTAAGTTTGGCACTCTTCTTGTAACTCTGTAATTGAATAACAAAAATACAATTATGGAGTACTATCATGAACAAGGTGTTCAATTTATCGCTAGCTGCACTGTGTACAACACTTTCATTTTCTTCTGCATCTGTGCTTGCGGCTGACGAGACCATCAAGGTCGGCGTTCTACATTCACTGTCCGGCACCATGGCGATCAGTGAAACCACGCTAAAAGATACCGTGCTAATGCTCATCGAAGAGCAGAACAAAAAGGGCGGCTTGCTGGGTAAAAAGCTAGAGCCTGTGGTTGTTGACCCTGCATCAAACTGGCCGCTATTTGCAGAAAAAGCCCGTGAGCTGATCGAAAAAGAGAAGGTCGATGTGGTCTTCGGTGGTTGGACATCGGTATCGCGCAAATCGATGCTGCCAGTATTTGAAGAGCTTAACAGCATCCTTTTTTACCCAGTTCAGTATGAAGGTGAAGAGTCTTCGAAAAACGTTTTCTACACCGGTGCTGCGCCAAACCAACAAGCAATTCCTGCTGTGGATTACTTGATGGAAGAGCTTGAAGTTGAACGTTGGGTACTCGCGGGTACCGATTACGTTTACCCACGCACGACCAACAAGATCCTTGAAGCCTACCTAAAAGATAAAGGTGTCGCAGAAGAAGACATCATGATCAACTACACGCCATTTGGTCACTCTGATTGGCAGTCTATCGTTTCAGACATCAAAAAATTCGGTGAAGCAGGCAAGAAAACCGCAGTGGTTTCTACTGTGAACGGCGATGCGAACGTCCCTTTCTACAAAGAGCTTGGCGCACAAGGCATTTCATCTGAAGACATCCCGGTAATTGCATTCTCTGTTGGTGAAGAAGAACTGTCAGGTATGGATACTGAACCACTGGTTGGTCACCTAGCGGCTTGGAACTACTTCATGAGTGTTGATACCGAAGCCAATGAAGAGTTCGTTGAAACATGGCAGTCATTCATCAAGAGTGAAAAGCGTGTCACCAACGACCCAATGGAAGCGCACTATGTTGGCTTCAACATGTGGGCGCAAGCAGTAACCAACGCGGGCACAACCGATCCTGAATCTGTACAAGATGCCTTGATTGGCGTGTCTGTTCCTAACCTTTCTGGCGGCTACTCCACCATGCTGCCAAACCACCACATCACTAAACCTGTTCTGATCGGTGAAATCCAAGACGATGGTCAATTCGATATCGTTTGGGAAACCACGGGCCTTGTTGCGGGTGACGCTTGGTCTAGTTACCTACCTGAATCAGCGAAGTTGTTCTCTAGTTGGTCTAAGCCATTCTCATGTGGTGCGTTTAACGTCGAAACCAAGAAGTGTTCTGGCGGTAACTAGATCGTTAACTTAGGAACATTGAGCCTTCTTGTTTGGGAAGAACGCCTCTGTTTAAGAGGTGAAGTAAACGGAAGGCTCATCGTTTCAACTAACAATAATTCTCCACATGTCCACTAAGCAAAAATAACAATATCTAGCTAGGTGGATTAAGGAAGCAGGGATGAAAAACGTATTGAACGTATTTAAGGCGCTATTGCTTATGGCAGTCAGTGCTCAGTTGGCTTTTGCTGGAATAACGGATGAAGCTAGCTTTACCAAGGCGCTAGTTGGTAAGAAAACATCGGATAAAGAGTTGGCTATCGATTGGGTTATTGAGACACAAGCGGAAGACGTGTCGAAACCTATTTTGGATGGCTGGTTAAACGGAAATCTCTATTACTTTAATGACAAACAAAGCGAGCAATATAAACAGCTCTACCTGATTCAAAGCATTAAAACGGCAACCACAGCTCAATCGGTGTGGGATGAATCAAGTCTCAGTATCGAGAATGCTAGACAGTTCAAAAAAGTTCGCGTGAATAACAAGCTTCGCGGGATCTTGCGTGGAGAAATTGCCTCGATTGGCCTGAACAGTAGTAACCCAGACGTGCGTTATAAAGCGGTTGTGGATCTGCTCGGTACCAAAGATTCTGACATTATCGATCGTTTAGCTGTACTCAGAACCAGTGAATCAGAGGGCAAAGTCGCTGAGTTGATGGACTTGTCGTTAGCCATTTTCATCTCTCTTGATAAGAGTGCCACGATTGACGATCGTGTGGCTTCGATTGACCGAGTCGGTGACTTCAAACATTCAGTGGTACTCAAAACCTTGAATCAATTGCTCAACAGCGAACAAGACCCAAAAGTCTTGGCGGCAGCAGAGCGCGCGATGGACGATTATCAACAGAGCCAAGCTCTTTACTCGGGCGTTGAGACCGTGTTCTTTGGCTTGAGTTTAGGTTCGGTATTGGTGTTGGCAGGAATTGGCTTAGCGATCACTTTTGGCGTAATGGGCGTGATTAACATGGCTCATGGTGAGTTGATCATGATTGGCGCATACACCACCTATGTATTGCAATTGTTAATGCCGAATCATATCGGTTTAGCGCTGATACTTTCCATTCCAGCGGCATTTATTGTGTCTGGTTTGGTCGGTATTGCGATAGAGCGCAGCGTGATTCGTCATCTTTACGGTCGCCCATTGGAAACCTTACTTGCGACCTTCGGTATCAGCTTGATCTTGCAACAAGCCGTTCGCTCTATTTTCTCGCCACTTAACCGCTCAGTGAGCACGCCTGAATGGATGTCTGGCGCATTGCAATTGAACCCAATGTTGTCTCTGACCTACAACCGACTTTATATCATCTTGTTTTGTGGCTTGGTGTTTATGGGCTTGTTGATGGTTCTGAAAAAGACACCGCTAGGTTTGCAGGTTCGTGCGGTTTCTCAAAACCGTGGCATGGCGCGCGCGATGGGTATTCGTTCTGAACGTGTTGATGCGATGACCTTTGGTTTAGGTTCTGGCGTTGCAGGTGTCGCGGGTGTGGCGCTGTCTCAATTGACTAACGTTGGACCGAATATGGGACAGGCGTACATCATCGATTCTTTCATGGTGGTGGTGTTCGGCGGAGTTGGCAACTTGTGGGGAACATTAGTCGCAGGTCTGAGTCTTGGTTTGTTCAATAAGATCTTAGAGCCATGGGCTGGCGCAGTACTCGCCAAGATTCTAGTACTGGTTTTCATCATTCTATTTATTCAAAAACGCCCACGCGGATTGTTCCCGCAACGTGGTCGTGCGGCTGAAGGTTAAGGACAACATCATGCAGTCTAAATCATTTGTACTTTCGGCGATGCGTGGTGATAAAGGTGGGCAACTGACCATCCTTGCCATTCTTGCGGCCGTGATTCTTATTCCACTGGCTAATACCATGTTGCCAAGTGGGCACCCGCTTCATGTTGAGACTTTCACTATCTCACTGATGGGCAAATACCTGAGCTACGCAATGTTGGCGTTGGCGCTCGATCTTGTATGGGGCTATCTCGGAATACTGAGCCTAGGCCATGGCGCTTTCTTCGCGCTTGGCGGTTATGCCATGGGCATGTACTTGATGCGTCAGATTGGTGAGCGTGGGGTTTATGGGGATCCAATCTTGCCTGACTTTATGGTGTTCCTTGATTGGTCGGCGTTGCCGTGGTTTTGGCAGGGCTTCGATCAGTTCTGGTTTGCTTGTCTGATGGTGGTGTTGGTGCCGGGTGCATTGGCTTATTTGTTCGGTTATTTGGCTTTCCGTTCTCGCGTGTCTGGTGTTTACCTCTCTATCATGACTCAGGCGTTAACTTACGCATTGATGCTGGCGTTTTTCCGCAACGAGATGGGCTTTGGTGGTAACAATGGACTGACGGATTTCAAAGACATCATCGGCCTGAGTTTGCAGAGTGATGCGGTCAAGATAGGTCTGTTTGTCGCGACGGGTATTTCACTCATTCTCAGCTACATTGCGTGTCGCATGGTAGTGACCAGTCGATTAGGTCGTGTGGCACTGGCGATTCGTGATACCGAGTCTCGAACTCGCTTTATGGGTTACGACGTCGATGGCATTAAGCTATGGGTCTTCGTTTTGTCTGCGGTTATCGCGGGTATTGCTGGTGCTTTATATGTTCCTCAAGTTGGCATCATCAACCCGGGAGAGTTTGCACCGCTTAACTCGATTGAGATTGTGGTTTGGGTTGCCTTGGGCGGTCGTGCCACTCTGTTTGGTGCCATCGTTGGTGCGCTGATCATCAACTACGCCAAGAGCTGGTTTACCGTTGAATTCCCTGAGGTGTGGTTATTTGCTCTCGGTGGTCTATTCGTTCTTTCAACTATGTACTTTCCACAAGGTGTGATTGGCTTTGTCAGTGAAAAGTGGCAACAGTTACGCAAGGCATCGAACTCAAAAGGCGAAGGACAAGATGAGGATGATCAACATAAAGGCAAGGAGGCAATCGCATGACCACATTTAACAGCGTAAAGGAATCGGTTCAGGCGTTCACTCGTCGAGACGAAGTTTTTGATTACCTTAAACCCGATGTTCATCCTGCCATCGATACCCGCCACAACGTGTTGTTGTACGTGGAAGGCGTCAATAAAAGCTTCGATGGTTTCCAAGCGATAAATGATCTCAATCTCTATATCAAAGAGGGCGAACTGCGCTGCATCATTGGCCCGAATGGCGCAGGTAAAACGACCATGATGGACATCATCACCGGGAAGACTAAACCAGATACTGGCGAAGTGTGGCTAGGTTCGAACATCAATCTACTCAAGATGAACGAAGCTGAAATTGCTAATGCAGGTGTTGGACGTAAGTTCCAAAAGCCGACCGTGATTGAATGTTTAACCGTGTGGCAGAACCTTGAATTAGCCATGGCAGGTGATCGCTCGGTGTGGGCGACTTTCACAGCCGTGATGTCTGGTGAGCAAAAAGACAAACTGACCTCGGTACTTGAGCTTATTCACCTCAAAGACGAAGCGGCAAACTTGGCGGGCAATCTGTCTCACGGACAAAAGCAGTGGTTAGAAATCGGTATGTTACTGATGCAAAACCCTAAGCTGTTGCTAGTCGATGAACCCGTTGCAGGTATGACTCACCAAGAGATGGATCGGACTTCTGAGTTATTGAACTCATTGGCGGGTAAGCACTCAGTGGTTGTGGTTGAACACGATATGGATTTCGTTCGTTCGATTGCTAGCCATGTCACCGTGCTTCATCAAGGTCACGTGTTGGCAGAAGGCACCATGGACCAAGTGCAGGCTCACCCTGAAGTTAAACAAGTTTATCTCGGAGAATAGGATGTTAGAGGTTAAATCAGTTAATCAATATTACGGTGAGAGCCACACCTTGTGGGACTTGGATATGCAGATCCCTGAGGGCAAGTGCACGGTGTTAATGGGGCGCAATGGCGTCGGAAAAACCACCTTGCTGCAATGCATCATGGGGTTGGTTAAGGTTGAAAGTGGTGACATCTCTTTATCGGGTGAGTCACTTTTGAAAACCGATGCCGAGGATCGTTCTCGCCAAGGGATCGGTTATGTACCGCAAGGTCGTCAGATATTCCCGATGCTCACCGTTCAAGAAAATCTAGAGGTTGGCTTACCGATTCGTGAGAAGGGCGATCGTAAAATCCCCGAATTCATCTTCGATATTTTCCCTGTATTGAAAGAGATGCTGCATCGCCGCGGTGGTGATTTATCAGGTGGTCAGCAGCAACAGCTTGCGATTGGTCGTGCGCTGGTGGTTAATCCCAAGCTATTGATCTTGGATGAGCCGACGGAAGGTATTCAACCCAATATTGTGCAAGAGATTGGCGACATCATTCGCATGCTCAACGAGAAGATGGGACTCACGGTGTTGTTGGTTGAGCAGAAGCTGCCATTTGCGAGAAAGGTCGGTGACCGTTTTTGTATTCTCGACCGTGGGCGCCAAGTGGCAGAAGGTGAAATGACAGGGCTCGATGAGTCCTTGATTAAGGAGTACCTAACCGTATGAATTCTCTCTTTTCTCCGAATGAAGTAAGGAAGGCTTCTTTAGTCGAAGCATTATCTCTGAATGAGACCATCGAACAAGATATTCGAGACGGTTGGCAAGCGAGCTTAAACCTCACTTTTGTCGACCGTGGTGACAAAACCGTATTAAAGAATCGTCAGCAGTCTGGTCCGCTTGCGGTGCAACGCCCCCTGTATCCTGATGGGGAAACGTGTCACACCTACTTACTCCATCCCCCCGGCGGAGTGGTAGGTGGTGACACTCTCAATATTGAGGCAACCGTAGAAAGCGGTGCTCATACGTTGATCACCACCCCCGGAGCGACCAAGTTCTATCGTTCTAACAACAAGTACGCCAAGCAAAAGCAAACCCTTCGAGTGAAGAAAGGTGCGCGCTTGGAATGGATGCCACAAGAGAACATCTTTTTCCCCAATGCACACGTTCGTCTAGACACTGAAATTCGCCTTGAAAAGGGTGCACAGTTTTGGGGTTGGGAGATGCACTGTTTTGGGCGGCCTGCACAGAATGAGGGATTTGAGCGTGGTCACCTGGTTGGGAAGACGGAAATCTACCTTGATAATCAAAGGCTTCTGACTGAAGGTTTTAATTTTCATGGTGGCGATAAGTTAATGATAAATATGGGGTTACTTGATTTTTCAATGATGGGTACCTTTTATCTCACCTCAAATGAGAAGCAAGATTTAGAGTTGGTACAGAGCTTGCTCTTATCTATTACACAGCAAGCTTCACAGCAATCAGTTACATCAATAACGTCGAGTGAACCCACATTAATATTGGGTGCGACGCAGATAGAAGGATTGATTGTGGTGCGAGCCTTGGGTTATTGGAGTGAAGACATCCTCCAAGCCTTTGGTCAGATATGGCAAGCAACTCGCTCTCATTTATGTGGTACGACTCCTGATTTACCAAGGATTTGGGCGACTTAGCGATTAGCCCTATTTGTACCGAGGGCGACTTCCGGCCCTCGGTACATTTTTTCAAGCTTGCTGTGATTGAATCCCACTTACTGCTCATGCGTTTCTGAGCAATAAGAAAACAACACTAACAGCGGGCGGCTAAATGGAATTAACACCAAGAGAAAAAGATAAGCTACTTATCTTCTGCGCAGGAATGCTGGCACAGCAGCGCAAACAAAAAGGCTTAAAACTCAACTACCCAGAATCTATTGCCCTGATCAGCAGTGCCATTCTTGAAGGTGCCCGTGAGGGGAAAACCGTTTCGGAATTGATGGATTTTGGACGCACACTGCTTACCGTCGATGACGTAATGGAGGGGATCCCTTCCATGATCCCAGATGTACAAGTCGAAGCGACTTTTCCTGATGGCACCAAGTTGGTGACCGTTCATGAACCTATCGTGTAGGGAGAAGACATATGGCTGGCTCCACCAAACAATATTCAGGCTTAGTTCCCGGAAAAGTAGAAACCGCTCCCGGTGACATCACTCTAAATGAAGGCCGAGACACGACGTCCGTTAAGGTTCAAAACATTGGTGACCGTCCCGTGCAAATTGGCTCTCATTACCATTTCTATGAAGCAAACCCTTCGCTGATCTTTGACCGAGAAGCTACTAAAGGTTTTCGACTCAATATCCCTGCAGGCACCGCCACCCGTTTTGAACCGGGTCAGTCTCGCAGTGTCGAGTTAGTGCGTTACGCCGGTAAGTTAGAGATCTATGGCTTTCAAGGGAAAGTGATGGGCAAGCTCTAAGCGCTCTCACGGAAATAATGAAAATAACAAAGGATTGATCATGGCGAAGATATCCAAACAGGCTTACGCCGAAATGTTTGGGCCAACAATCGGAGACCGAGTGCGTCTTGCTGATACCGATTTATGGCTAGAAGTTGAAAAGGATTACACCGTATACGGAGACGAAGTGAAGTTTGGCGGCGGTAAAGTGATCCGCGATGGGCAAGGGCAAAGTCAACGTCCAAGTGCCGAAACGCCAGACTTGGTGATTACTAACGCGATTGTGTTGGACTACTGGGGCATCGTAAAAGCCGATGTCGCTATTAAAGACGGCCGAGTTCAAGCTTTAGGTAAAGCAGGTAACCCAGATGTTCAACCGGGTGTTGATATTGTTATTGGTCCGGGTACGGAAATTTTGGCCGGCGAAGGTTCTATCCTCACTGCGGGTGGCATCGATTCACACATTCACTTCATCTGTCCGCAACAGATTGAAGAAGCATTGGCATCGGGTGTGACGACTATGATAGGTGGTGGCACCGGGCCAAACACAGGGACTAACGCAACCACATGTACACCGGGTCCGTGGAACATGCACCGTATGTTGGAATCACTCGATCAATTCCCAATGAACTTTGGTTTGTTAGGTAAGGGCAATGCGAGCCAACCGGAAGCATTGCGTGAGCAAGTAGCAGCGGGTGCTGTTGGTTTGAAGTTGCATGAAGACTGGGGAACCACACCCGCGTCAATTGATACTTGCTTGAGTGTTGCTGACGAGATGGACGTACAAGTTGCAATTCACACCGATACGCTAAATGAATCGGGTTTTGTTGAATCGACACTTGGCGCCATCGGTGACCGCGTGATTCATACCTATCACACGGAAGGTGCGGGCGGCGGCCACGCTCCCGATATTATTCGCGCAGCAGGTGAGCCGAACGTTCTGCCTTCTTCTACTAACCCAACACGTCCTTACACCGTCAATACGGTCGATGAGCACTTAGACATGTTGATGGTGTGTCACCATTTATCACCTTCGATCGCTGAAGATGTCGCGTTCGCTGAATCACGTATTCGCCGTGAAACCATTGCTGCAGAAGACATTCTTCATGACTTAGGCGCATTCTCGATGATCGCTTCGGATTCACAAGCGATGGGGCGCGTAGGCGAGGTCGTAACACGTACTTGGCAAACTGCACACAAGATGAAAGTGCAACGTGGCAGTCTAAAAGAAGATTCTGACTACAGCGATAACTTCCGCCTCAGACGTTATGTCGCTAAGTACACCATTAACCCTGCGATCACGCACGGCATGGCACATGAGATCGGCTCTATCGAAGCAGGAAAGCTCGCGGATCTCGTGCTGTGGAAACCAGCCTTCTTTGGTGTCAAACCGAGTGTGATTTTAAAGGGTGGCATGATCGCGATGGCTCCAATGGGTGATCCTAATGCTTCAATCCCAACACCTCAGCCTGTTCACTATCGCTCTATGTTTGGAAGCTATGGCAAGGCATGTCAGAACACATCGATGCTGTTTGTTTCTAAAGAAGCCAAGGCACAAAACATCGATAAGCAGTTGGGATTAAAGAGCCTAATTGGCGTAGTCAGCAACTGCCGAAATATCAGCAAAGCGGACATGAAGCTTAACGATTGGATGCCGAAGATCGAAGTTGATTCTCAGACATATCAAGTACGCGCTGATGGTGAACTGTTGACGTGTGAGCCTGCTGAAGAACTGCCAATGGCTCAAAGATATTTTCTATTTTAATAGCTCTGCTGAAGGCTCTTATTTGAAGTCTTTGCCTGAGGGCTTTTGACTGAAGACTCTTATTTTGAACGTTATAAATCTCACAAGGAGATTGAGGTAATAGCATGATTGAACTGACTCAACTGAATACTCAAATACAAAATGCACCGGACGGCTATTTAAGCCTGCCTATCGATAGCCGCATTAAAAGCCGTCTTAAAGTGACATTGGATGATGGTCGAGATGCAGGGCTATTTCTACCACGCGGTCATATCTTGCGTGGCGGAGAACAGCTAACTAGTGAGTGTGGCCTAACTGTCGAAGTGAAAGCTGCACCAGAAACCGTATCTACCGTCTACTGTGACGATGCACACCTACTTACGCGTGTTGCGTATCATCTAGGCAACCGACATGTTCCGCTGCAAGTGGAAGCGGGCTGGGTTCGTTATCAACACGACCATGTTTTGGATGAAATGGTTGAAGGTTTGGGCGCGACAGTGACGACTGAAAAACAACCTTTTGAACCTGAAGGTGGCGCTTATGGCGGTCGCTCAGGTGGTCATCATCACCATCATTAATCGAGTCATTGATGGCTCACTAAACGATTTATATAACAACGATATTAATAACTATAAACGCAAGGAACTCGCGATGAACTTTAAAACAGCTGCAGGCTTATGCACTTTCACACTAGCTTCTCTAACAACATCGACATTGGCATTGGCTCACCCGGGACATGGTTCGCATTCGGTTCATGAGTCTCACTCATTTATGTCTGGCTTAACTCACCCGGTAACAGGTATGGATCACCTGATCATGCTGATCGCTTTCGGTTTGTTAATTGGCGCACTGTCGTTTTCAACCAAGATAAAAGCCGCTTTGATTGGCGGTGGATTGGCTTCATTAGTCGTTGGGCTTATCGCAGGCCAAGCCTTAGGTTTCTCTGTGATTGTTGAACCAGCAATCATCGCTTCTCTGTTCGTCGTCAGCTTATGTCTATGGCACGTATTCTCACCATCAACAAAGCGTGTAAACAGCGTATTAGTCGCTTCTATTGCGATGTTGTTTTTCCATGGTTACGCACACGGCGTTGAAGCTGCGAGTAACTTAACTCAATTTGTGATAGGTATGAGCATCACTGCTTTGGTATTAATGGTTGTCGGTACGTTTGTTGGGCGCGCAGTTTACTCTAAGTGGCTTTCAGTTGGCGTGGCTTCAGCGAGCGCAGTATTACTGTTAGGCGCGTAAGCTCTCGAACTTTTCGATTTTAGAAGACAGAGAGCAGAGTATGAGCACTACAGAAAATGTCGCGATTTATCGTCTGTTCCAATTGATCAGTCCGTCATTACCGATTGGTGGTTTCACTTATTCGCAAGGCTTAGAGCTGGCGGTTGAGGCGGGGTGGGTGACTAATCGCGATAGCATGGAACAGTGGCTTAATACCATCGTTAGTTCCAGTGTCGCGACCTTGGAATTACCTATCTTAGAGCGTCTTTACCATGCTCTAGAAAAAGGTGAACTCGATGAGATTGAGCATTGGTGTAACTACTTGTACTCGAGCCGTGAGACCAGTGAATTGCGAGCAGAAGAAAAGCAGCGTGGGCATGCATTGAATACCTTGTTGAAGCGCTTAGAGATCGATATTTCGCTGGTGGATTCTGTTGATAGCCACCCAAATCAACTGTTGGGTATGTGTATTGCCGCTCAACATTGGGACATCGATTTAGAAAGCCTTAAGCAGGGGTATCTATGGAGCTGGCTTGAAAATATCGTTACGGCAGGTGTAAAGCTGGTGCCTTTAGGCCAAACCGATGGGCAGTTGGCGCTGATTAATATCACCAACACCTTTCCCGAGGTGATTGAGAAAGCACGCACGATTGAAGATTGGATGATAGGTAGCTTTTCGCCTTCGATGGCATTAGCGAGTTCATTGCACGAAACACAATATACACGACTATTTCGTTCGTAGCGGTGAGCGCTAACGAGGTAGCAAGAAAAGAATATAAGGAAGTAGATTATGGAAAGTTATAAGCAACCACTTCGAATTGGTATTGGTGGCCCAGTTGGGTCTGGTAAAACCGCACTGTTGGAAGTGCTGTGTAAGGCGATTCGCGACAAGCTAAACATTGCCGTAGTAACCAACGATATTTACACCCAAGAAGATGCCAAGATACTTACACGAGCTGAAGCTCTCGAACCTGATCGTATTATCGGTGTGGAAACAGGCGGTTGCCCACACACAGCGATTCGCGAAGATGCGTCGATGAATCTCGCGGCAGTTGAAGAGCTGGCTAAGCTACATAAGAACCTTGATGTGGTGTTTGTAGAGAGCGGTGGCGACAACCTCAGTGCGACGTTTAGCCCTGAATTAGCCGACCTGACTATCTACGTGATTGATGTAGCGGAAGGCGAGAAGATCCCACGTAAAGGTGGCCCGGGTATTACGCGTTCTGATCTGTTGGTTATCAACAAGATCGATTTGGCACCGTATGTTGGTGCGTCACTTGAAGTCATGGAGCAAGACACACAACGCATGCGTCCAACCAAACCCTACGTATTCACCAACCTCAAAGAGAGCCAAGGGTTAGATTTCATCATCAACTTTATTGTGACCGAAGGGATGCTCACCATGAAGGAGCCTTCTACTACTGAGTAGGGTGGGAATCATTGAGTTTTTAAACCGTTAGATATCAAAAAGCCCTGTCGATTATCGATAGGGCTTTCTGGTTTCAAACGTTCAAGTCGAACTTAAAGATCGCTCTTGGTGACTCTAGTAGTCACTTGCGACTCAATAACACCGTCTTCAACTTGAGTGGTGATCACTTCACCCACTTCGACGTCGTTAATTGATGATACTGTCTTGCTCGATGCAGAATGAGTAATGCTGTAGCCACGCTTTAGGGTAGCCAGTGGGCTCACTGTTTCTAACTTCTCTGCAGCCATTGCTAGCTGGTGGCGAGTCGTTAGTAATGTCTTGTCCATTGCATCCAATAGCTTTTGTTCTGAACGTTGCAGATGCAGTTTCTGTTCGCCAAGGCGCTTCACTGGTGAGTTCAATTGAAGCTGGTGCTGTTTACGTTCAACACGCTGTGCATGCTGCTTTAGGTATTGAGTCATACCACGACGCAAACGCATGTCTAGGTCATCAAGCTGCTGACTCTGCTTTTGCAGCTGGTAGCTAGGGTGTTGCTTCTCTAAGCGGTATTTCAACGTTTGAGTGGATTGCGCTTGTTTGATTAACACATGACGAATCGCACTCACTAAGCGAGCACGTTTAGACGAGAAAGCTTGTTCTTTATGACTGTTATCACGGCTAACCAATTCAGCGGCTGCTGATGGTGTTGGAGCGCGCATATCTGCGACGAAATCGGCGATAGTGACATCAACTTCGTGGCCAACTGCGCTGATAATCGGAATTTGGCTTGCTGCGATTGTGCGAGCTACGATCTCATTATTGAAGCACCATAGGTCTTCCAGTGAACCGCCGCCACGACCCACGATCAACACATCACACTCATTGCGTTCATTGGCACGTCCAATCGCTTGAGCAATCTGAATCGCCGCCTCTTCGCCTTGAACCATGGTTGGGTAAACCACAATCGGCAATGAAGGATCGCGCCTTTTCAATACATCAAGAATATCAAACAGCGCTGCACCGGTTTTAGAGGTGATAACGCCAACACGTTTTGGGTGTTCAGGAAGAGCTTGCTTACTTGATTGAGCAAAAAGTCCTTCTGCGGCAAGGTTCATCTTTAGCTTTTCAAACTCTTGCTGAAGTTTACCGTCACCCTCTGGCTGCATGCTTTCGATGATCAGTTGGTAGTCACCGCGTGGTTCATAAAGAGATAGGCGAGCTTTGACTAAAACTTGATTGCCGTTCTGAGGCTTAAACGTTACTCGGCGGTTATTGCCACGAAACATGGCGCACTTAACTTGAGCGCGAGAGTCTTTAAGCGTGAGGTACCAGTGACCAGAGACAGGTGCAGAGAAGTTTGAGATTTCACCAACGAGCCAGACTATTCCCATTTCGTTTTCTAATAGGAGACGAACCTCTGAGTTGAGGCGAGAAACAGTAAAGATGTTTGGATTAGTCATAGAAGCACTATCTTTCCTTGAAGGAAGGTCTTTCTTGGAATCTCACAGGGCGTGAGTATGGAAGATAGCGGCAATATAATACATAGCAAGGGGGTAAATGCAAATTAAAAATACAAAAATGTGTAGCCAAGCGATTTCGCCGTGCGTATAATCCGTCTGCAATATCAAATCCAAATCACTTTATTATGCGAAACGATAAAGTTGGGTTTACTCCTTTTAACACCTTTGTTGTGAGATATTGCAAATGCTACGAATCGCAAAAGAAGCTTTAACTTTTGATGACGTTTTACTCGTCCCAGCACACTCAACCGTTCTTCCGAACACAGCTGATCTTCGCACTCAGTTAACGAAAAACATTTCTTTAAACATCCCAATGATCTCTGCATCGATGGATACTGTTACGGAAGCACGCCTAGCAATTGCCCTTGCGCAAGAAGGTGGTATTGGCTTTATTCATAAGAATATGTCAATCGAGCAGCAAGCTGAAATGGTTCGCCAGGTTAAAATTTACGAAGCTGGTGTGGTTTCTCACCCAGTAACTGTAAGCCCTGATGCGACAATCGCTGATGTTGTAGCCCTTACTCAAAAACACGGCTTCGCCGGTTTCCCTGTTGTTACTGAAACAAACGAATTGGTTGGTATCATTACTGGCCGTGACGTTCGCTTTGTTACTGACCTTTCTAAGAAAGTTGATGTAGTAATGACGCCTAAAGCTCGCCTTGCTTCTGTTAAAGAAGGTGCAACTCGTGAAGAAGTTCAAGAGAAAATGCACGAAGCGCGTGTTGAAAAAGTTCTTGTTGTAAATGATGACTTCCAACTGACTGGAATGATCACTGCAAAAGATTTCCACAAAGCAGAACGTAAACCAAACGCTTGTAAAGATGAGCGCGGCAGCCTACGTGTAGGTGCAGCTGTTGGTGCTGGTGCTGGTAACGAAGAGCGCGTTGCTGCTCTAGTTGAAGCTGGCGTAGACGTTCTACTTATCGACTCTTCACACGGTCACTCTGAAGGCGTACTTAACCGTATCCGCGAAACTCGCGCTGCATACCCTGACCTACAAATCATCGGTGGTAACGTAGCAACTGGCGCTGGCGCTCGTGCTCTTATCGAAGCTGGTGTTAGTGCGGTTAAAGTAGGTATCGGCCCGGGTTCAATCTGTACGACTCGTATCGTTACTGGTGTTGGTGTTCCTCAAGTAACAGCAATCGCAGACGCAGCTGAAGTGGCAAACGAATACGGTATTCCAGTAATCGCAGATGGCGGCATCCGTTTCTCTGGCGATATCTGTAAAGCTATCGTTGCTGGTGCATCTTGTGTGATGGTTGGTTCAATGTTCGCTGGTACTGAAGAAGCACCGGGTGAGGTTATCCTTTACAACGGTCGTTCTTACAAGTCTTACCGTGGTATGGGTTCTCTTGGCGCTATGTCTCAAGGTTCTTCTGACCGTTACTTCCAATCTGACAACGCTGCAGACAAGCTTGTTCCAGAAGGTATTGAAGGTCGTATCGCATACAAAGGTCGTCTAAAAGAGATCGTTCACCAACAGATGGGCGGTCTACGCTCAAGCATGGGCCTAACAGGTTCTGCAACTGTTGAAGACATGCGTACTAAAGCTGAGTTTGTTCGTATCTCTGGTGCGGGCATGAAAGAATCTCACGTACACGATGTTCAAATCACGAAAGAAGCACCTAACTACCGTTTAGGTTAATAATACGTCCAAACGTTTGAATAATGTGCTGATTTAGTCGGCACATTATTTTATCTAAAGCTTGTTTTGTTGAACGTATGATTTTTGCAAAACATCGACTTACAGATAACCAACGAAAACGTTTGCTTTATTTCTTGAAGAGTTAATCAGAGGTGAGTAAACTCGCCTCCGTTTTATCACATAGCCAATAAGACTGCTTACAATGACTAAAAATATTCATGACCAACGTATTCTAATTCTGGACTTCGGTTCTCAATACACACAGCTAGTAGCTCGTCGTATTCGTGAGATCGGTGTTTACTGTGAACTTTGGAGCTGGGACGTAGAAGAAGCGGATATTCGTGAATTCAATCCAGACGGTATCATCCTATCTGGTGGCCCTGAAAGTGTAACGGAAGAGAACTCTCCACGTGCACCTCAGTACGTATTTGATTCAGGTGTTCCTGTATTCGGTATCTGCTACGGCATGCAAACTATGGCTGAGCAACTTGGCGGTAAAGTAGCAACGTCTACTGAGCGCGAGTTCGGCTACGCTGCTGTACAAGTTACTGGTGAATCTGCACTTTTCGCTGACCTTGAGTCTACTCAAGACGTTTGGATGAGCCACGGCGACAAAGTAGTTGAGATCCCAGCTGATTTCACAAAGATCGCTGAAACAGACACTTGTCCATACGCTGCAATGGCAAACGAAGAGAAGAAATACTTCGGTGTTCAATTCCACCCAGAAGTAACACACACTAAAAATGGCCTGAAAATGCTTGAGAACTTCGTTCTTAACGTATGTGGTTGTGAAGGTCTGTGGACTTCAGCTTCAATCATTGAAGATGCAGTTGCACGTATTAAAGAACAAGTAGGTGACGACGAAGTTATCCTTGGTCTTTCTGGTGGTGTTGATTCATCTGTAGTTGCGATGCTCGCTCACCGTGCTATCGGCGACAAACTAACATGTGTATTTGTTGATAACGGCCTTCTTCGTCTAAACGAAGCTGAGCAAGTTATGGATATGTTTGGCGATCAGTTCGGCCTAAACATCATCAAAGTAGATGCAGAAGATCGTTTCCTTAAAGCTCTGGAAGGCGAAGCTGAACCAGAAGCTAAGCGTAAGATCATTGGTCACGTATTCGTAGATATCTTCGATGAAGAGTCTAAGAAACTGTCTAATGCTAAATGGCTTGCTCAGGGTACTATCTACCCAGACGTAATCGAGTCTGCAGCATCTAAGACAGGTAAAGCACACGTAATCAAATCTCACCACAACGTAGGTGGCCTTCCTGATGATATGGAAATGGGTCTTGTTGAGCCTCTACGTGAGCTGTTTAAAGATGAAGTACGTAAGATCGGCCTTGAGCTTGGTCTTCCATACAACATGCTTTACCGCCACCCATTCCCGGGTCCAGGTCTAGGTGTTCGTGTTCTTGGCGAAATCAAGAAAGAGTACTGTGATCTACTGCGTCGCGCAGATGCTATCTTCATTGAAGAGCTTCACGCTGCTGACCTTTACCACAAAGTATCTCAAGCATTCACGGTATTCCTACCAGTACGTTCAGTTGGCGTAATGGGCGATGGCCGTAAGTACGATTGGGTTGTATCTCTACGTGCTGTAGAAACTATCGACTTCATGACTGCTCACTGGGCACACCTACCATACGACTTCCTAGGTAAGGTATCTAACCGTATTATCAACGAAGTTAACGGCATTTCACGTGTTGTTTACGATATTTCTGGTAAACCACCAGCAACTATCGAGTGGGAATAATCTCTTAGAGATTTAACCTGCGTTGATTTAGCTACTATTTGATTTAGTTATTAAAAGCCTCGAACTCAGTTCGGGGCTTTTTTCTTTTCGATTCATTATATTGATCCATTGCATTAAAGGCTTGTGAGCAATACCTAGAAAGTAAATGAACAATGCCTAGAAACCGAATCAGTTGGAAACTAGATATCAGCTCAAGAAAGTATGAGACGTGTTGTTACGTTTAACTATACATAAAACTATCACTCGCACTTTTTATAAATTCATACCGCAACAGCTAGGCTATTTCCCACGTGCCACATACTCTTTGATGGACTTATTAAGGACAGATAAGAGAATCCATCATGTTAAAAATCAAATATTTGGCGACAGTACTGGGTTGCACCTTAGCAGCACAAAGTCATGCGTCTTTGAACATTCAACCTGATCCGAAAAACCCGAATGGCTACCTTGTTGAAAAGTCGGCATTACAAGCCGCTGAACAAGCAAAAACCTCGGATCCTATGTACGCGATCTGGTCACAGGCCCTACAAACTCGTTCGAACACGATCGTTGAAGCGATTGAACCCGGTTCACCTTCTAACCCTGAAAACGTAAAACGGGTTGAACGTGTATTCCCTCAATCTGAATGGGATTCCCTCACTCAGATGGCGGCACCAGAATACACTTACACTCGTTTCTTACGCGCGATTGGTAAATTCCCAGCCTTCTGTGGAGAGTACACTGATGGCCGTGATTCTGATGCTATCTGTAAGAAATCCATCATCACCGCTTTTGCTCACTTCTCTCAAGAGACGGGCGGTCACATCGCGATAGACAACACCTCTGATAACCCATTAGCTCTCGAAGAGTGGCAGCAAGCGCTGGTACATGTTCGTGAAATGGGGTGGTCTGAAGGGCAAGAAGGCTACACCACTGGTTGTGGTCAGAACGATTGGCAAAATGCACGCTGGCCATGTGCCGCAGGGCAGGGATACTTCGGTCGTGGCGCTAAGCAGCTTTCTTATCATTTTAACTACGGTGCCTTCTCTGAGGTGATGTTTGATGGCGATGCGACGGTACTATTGAATAATCCGGGCTTAGTTGCTGACTCTTGGTTGAACTTAGCGTCAGCTATCTGGTTCTTCTTAACACCACAAGCGCCTAAGCCTGCAATGCTGCATGTTATCGACCGTACATGGACGCCATCTCAACGAGAACTGGATGCGGGCATTGGTTATGGTTTTGGTACTACCATCAACGTGATCAACGGTGGTATTGAGTGTGGTGAACAGAATAAAGACAAAGGCCAACCAGTTAACCGCATTCGTTACTGGGAAGGGCTAGCAGCGCACTATGAAATTCCTGTAGAGGCAGATGAAGCTAATACCTGTTGGCAGCAAACGCCTTATGGAAGCTTGAACCTCAACGGTGCCACTGACGTGCTGTACACCAACTGGGATGGTAACTGGAAATACTACGCAGACCGTCCTGAAGGCTACTCGTTTGAATGTGAGTTGGTTGGATTCCAAACTGCATATTCAGCGCTAGTGGCGGGCGATTACGAGAAGTGTGTGACTAACTTCTATGGCTCTCATGCGAGTTGGCCTGAAGTGAAAGTGGTCGACAAGCTTGATCCGGTAGACCCAGGAACCGATCCTGGTGGCAACGGTTGGAGCGCGACTAAGGTTTACAACGCTGGCGATCAAGTGACTCACAATGGTGCGACTTACGAAGCGAAATGGTGGACGCAAGGGGATGACCCTGCCAATGGCGGCCCTTGGAAACTAGTAGCAGGGGAGCCAACACCACCGGTAGTGACTGACCCTGCACCTGTTGATCCTGCTCCAGTGGACCCAACACCAGTTGAGCCACCAGTAACTGAGCCACCTGTCGTTGTTGACCCATCGGTGTTTATCACATGGGAAGCGGGAGTTAGCCAAGTAAGTAACGGTGACAAAGTGACACATAACGGTAAGTGCTTCGTGGCTAAAAATGGTCCGGGTGTTTGGGAGAGTCCTGTTCAGTCGAATTGGTTCTGGGATGAAATCAGTTGTAATTGATAGTCTGAATATCGAAAAGGTGGTTTAAACGATGAGTTCAGTATTACGACTGTAGCGATATAAATAATCAAAAGCCGAAAGTTTCTACTTTCGGCTTTTTTTCGTTTCGAACTTGGCTACCTAGGAAGGTCGATTGGTCTATTAGGCTATGTTAAAGCGTATTTAAAGACTAATTATCCAGTTAGAGAATAAAGTCCTGTACAAATTGTTATTGTGAATTTATATTCAAATTTAATTTATATTTATTCTTTGCTTTTAGGATTAAGGTGTACCTATGGAACAGACAGATATCACGTCACTCATCCCCATTGTGATTACTTTGGTGTTGTCGTTGGCGACAAGGAATGTGGTGATAGGCCTTTTTGCTGGCGTGCTAAGTGGCGTTGCGATGCTGACTGGCATGTTCAGCGCACTCAATCCGCTTGATACGTTTGGTACCATGGTTAAAGGTTACCTAGTCCCTCAGCTTACTGATAACTATAACGCTGGCGTGATTATGCTGTTGGTGTTCATCGGTGGCTTTGTCGCTCTGATGGAAAAGTCGGGTGGTGGTGTTGCGTTTGCTAAGCGTGTGACCGAGTGGGTCAGTAACAAGTGCCAAGCTCAACTGTCTGCTTGGTTTGGGGGAATCGTTATATTTTTCTCTGACTTAGGCACCCCTTTAATCGTTGGCCCTGTTTTTCGTCCCCTTTTCGATAAACTGAAACTTTCAAGACAGAAGCTAGCATTCATTATTGATTCAACCTCATCGCCAGTTGCGATCCTGATTCCTTTCATTGGATGGGGCGTTTACATCATGAGCCTGATTCAAAAAGAGTTCACGGCTTTGAATGTCAACATGTCTGACTGGGATGCCTTCATCGGTGCGATTCCTTTTCAGTTCTACGCATTCCTAGCGATTTTCATCGTTCCATTGGTTTCATTTAAAGGCTTAGATTTCGGCCCGATGGCAAAAGCCGAGCGTGATTGCCAAGTGGGAATCAACTCTGGCGTGAATAGCGAATCACTTAATCCTTTCTCGCATAAAAATGCAAAGGCCTCTTTTGTTTGGGCACCATTGTTAGTGATGCTGGTGGTATTGTGTGCCATGTTAGTTCCACAAGGCTTCCCATTCCAAAAGGTTGCAGGTTCTTCATTCAGAGCAGCATTATCTTCGGCTTACTTCTTTGCTGCGATTACCTTGATCTCGCTGATGGCTTACTACGGCGTTAGAAAACTTTCGGATGGTGTTGCTGTATACCTAAAGGGCATGGGGAACATGATGCCCGTCGCGATTATCTTGGTACTGGCTTGGGCATTAAGCACTATTGGTAAAGAGTTAGGTGCAGCCGCTTATATTGCGGAGCAAGCGCAGAGCGGGTTCCCTTACTGGTTAGTGCCTGCGGTAGCCTTTTTACTGTCGGCTATCATCTCATTCGCTACTGGCTCTTCATGGGGAACCTTCGCGATAATGATGCCATTGGTTATCCCAACGGCGATTGCAATTGATGCACCACTGCTGGTTGCGATTGGTGCGGTGCTATCTGGCGGCTTGTTTGGTGATCACTGCTCACCGATCTCTGAAACTACCATTCTCTCTTCAACAGGGGCAGGTTGTGATCAGTTTGAGCACTTTAAGACACAACTGCCTTATGCATTGATGAACGGCTCTATTGCTCTAGTGAGCTTTGTTGTTGCAGGCTTTACTGGTAGTTCGCTAGTTGTGCTAGGTGCACTTGTCGCTCAGTTGGTTGTTGTGACACTGCTAGCCAAGCGTGATGCGAGTAAAAACGCTTCTTCAGAAGTTCAATCTCAAGTCTCTGAATCTAACACTCAACAAGCGTAATTTTAGATGCAAATGAGGAATGAGAAATTAGATACGGGATGCGAGTAATCGAGTAACGAAAAGCTCGCTCTCTTGTTCTTCATCTCACTTACTCGCACCTAAGCAAGCCTCCGTCATTCCCTACAGTGAGGAACGAACGTGATAGGGAATCTCTTGAGTGTTCTCGGTGTTTATACCGAAGAGGAGATTCCAGATACCTCGTTCCTCGATTCTGGAATGACGATTCGATGAATAGATACGGGATGCGAGTAAACGAGTAAAGAAAAGATCGCCCTATTATTACTTGAGTTTGCTATTTAGTTTCTCGCTTACTCAATCTGAACGCGCTGTTCTCATACCGCATCTACTAAACCTCCGTCATTCCCTACAGTGAGGAACGAACGTGATAGGGAATCTCTTTAGTGCTCCAAACGTGCTTATATCGAAGAGGAGATTCCAGATACCTCGTTCCTCTATTCTGGAATGATGCTCGAGAGACTAGAGACGAGATGTAAGCAAACGAACAATGAAATGCATGCCTTCTATTTCTCTTTAATTCATACCTCGTTCCTCGGTTCTGGAATGACGCTTCAATCGAGACCTGTTCCTCTTATCCCGCTTACTCGAATCTACAGACTCTTTTCTCATCTCGTATCTCGTTACTCGCATCTCTTTTATAGCGCGATAGGGAATCTGCTCATTGATAGTTTCTGTGAATCAATACAGCTTGTTATGAAACTAATTTTCCATGTGATCATTTCAACAACCTTAGTTTTCGATAACTGGATTATCCCAAAAGCAATTTATCAATTAAAATTTTCTTACAAATTTTATCGATTTTTTTTAATCAACCACTTTAATAAGGTAAATTCGCAATGTCGACCAAACTAGCTAACCCAGCGCCACTAGGCTTAATGGGTTTCGGTATGACCACTATTCTTCTTAATATCCACAACGCAGGTTTCTTCCCTATGGATTCAATGATCCTTGCGATGGGTATTTTTTACGGTGGTTTGAGCCAAGTTATCGTGGGCACTATGTGTTTCAAACGTGGTGACACGTTCGGTACAACTGCGTTTACTTCTTACGGCCTGTTCTGGTTGTCTTTGGTTGGTTTGATTGTAATGCCTTACATGGGCCTACCGGCAAGTCCTGCTGCATTCATGGGTTGGTACCTACTACTATGGGGCATCTTCACAGGCTTCATGTTCATCGGCTCTCTATGCTACCCAGTAGCGAAGCAAGTAGTATTCGGTTCACTAACTATCTTGTTCTTCCTACTTGCAGCTCATAACTTCACAGGCAGCTCAGTGATCGGCACTATCGCTGGTTTTGAAGGCATCTTCTGTGGCGCTTCTGCTATTTACTTTGCAATGGCACAAGTGATCAACAACGAATACGGTCGCACAGTACTGCCAGTTGGTGAGAAGAAAGCGCCTCAAATGGCAACACAAGAAATCGCTGCTTAATCTCGAGCTTCTTAGAAATATAAAAAAGGGTTAGCCATGGCTAACCCTTTTTGCATCTTGCTTCAAAGAAAAACAGTATCTAAAACATCGTTATCATTTAAAGCGATATCATTTTTTGAACGTCTTACGCTGAAGGCTGCTCTACAGGCTTGCTGTCTGCCGCTTCGGCTTCTGGCGATTTACCCGTTTTGCGCTTGTACTTCTCTTCCCAGTAAGTAGCGCCTTTAATGCCTAGTTTTACAGGGTTGAACGTGTACTCAGTTACGCCTTGCTTCTGTTGCTCTTCGTAATCAGCCAGTGCTTTAAGCGCAGGCTTAGACATGAAGAAGATAATCAGAATACCTACGATGTTTAACCATGCCATCAAGCCAACACCAACATCACCCATTGCCCATGCAAGGTTCGCTGTTTTAACTGTGCCATAGAAAACTGCAGTGATAAGAACAAGCTTAAGTACGAACATCATGCCAGGGATCTTGATGGTACGACGTAGGTAAGCAATATTCGTTTCTGCGATGTAGTAGTAAGCAAGAATCGTTGTAAATGCGAAGAAGAACAGAGCAAATGCGATGAATGGCTTACCAATGCCTGGTAGTGCACTTTCAATAGCGAGCTGTGTAAATACAGGACCATTTGCACCGATGTTTGCTGCTAGGTTCTGAACAAGGAATACACCTTCAGCGCCGCCGTGAACGTTGTAAGCACCGGTGATGATGATCATGAACGCTGTAGCAGAACATACTAGAAGTGTATCGATGTAGATAGAGAACGCTTGTACCAAACCTTGCTGAGCTGGGTGATCAACACTTGCAGCCGCTGCCGCGTGAGGACCAGTACCTTGACCCGCTTCGTTTGAGTAAACACCACGCTTAACACCCCAACCAATTGCAGCACCGAAGCCTGCCATAGGTGTGAATGCATCACCAACAATCATTGCGAAAACAGTTGGCACTTGGCTGATGTTTAGCAGAATGATAACGAACGCGATGATGATGTAAGCCAATGCCATGAAAGGAACAACGATCTGTGTGAAGTTCGCAATACGTTTAACACCACCAAAGATGATGAAAGCAAGGATGATAGCGACAACAGTACCAGTGAAAATTTTAGCAAAACTGAATGTACCAACAGCTGTTTCGATCATATCACCTGAACCAAATGCAGCTTCTACAGCGTTACCGATACTGTTTGACTGAACACCTGGAAGTAAAATACCACAAGCAAAAATAGTCGCGATTGCGAAGATCCATGCGTACCATTTCTGACCCATCGCTTTTTCGATGTAGTAAGCCGGGCCACCACGGAACTGGCCTTCGTCTTCTTCTTTGTAGATTTGCGCTAGCGTTGATTCTGCATAAGCAGTCGCTGCACCAAAGAAGGCTACAACCCACATCCAGAATACTGCACCTGGGCCACCGAAACCGATAGCGGCAGCAACACCTGCAATGTTACCTGTACCTACACGGCCAGATAGCGAAACGGCTAGAGCTTGGAAAGACGAGATGCCTTTTGATGAGCTTTTACCCGAAAGTAACAAGCGCCACATTTCAAAGAAGTGACGGATTTGTACAAATCGAGTCATGACGGAGTAGAACAAACCTGCACCTAAACATAGGTAGATAAGCACTGGACTCCAGATAATTCCATTCAAAAAATCAACGAATGACTGCATGAGTATTTTCCCTGTTAGTTTTACTTGTGATTGTTTTTCGAACAACACAATACTTCACTTGTAACCTGAGTGTTAAATTATTTAACTACGCATTGGGATTACTGTGACATAAAGCATGTTACAGGGGCTAATTGTTAACGCTTAGTGCTATCTCGGAAATCGTTTCATTTAAACGCAAGTGCAACTAGTTGCTTTGTTTTGGTTTTTTTCAAAGTGAATAAATAGTGATTAATACAAACAAGTAACTTTCGCGGTCGGTAACTAAGAAAGGGTGGCGATAAAATAGACGAATCGACCATTTAGCATGAACGGCTGTTAGAGTGCATTTGTTACGGGGAAGTTGGAATATATCACTTGCTCAGAATAGTTAGGCAGTTTTAGAGCGCTATCATTTTTTGAGGGGATAAAATGATAGTTTTTATCTTTACGGTAGGAAAAGTGCCTAATTAGACACTTGTTTCAAACGACCTTGAATCCTTGTTTTCGCAACTCTTGAGCGAATTCATACTGAGTATTTGATTCGCCATGTATCAAATGCAACTCTTTTGGCTTAACAGGAATGCCAGTAATGAATCGATTGAGATCCTCTTTATCGGCGTGAGCCGAGTAGCCAGACATGCCATGAATTTGAGCATTCACTTCCACTTGTTTGTTGTCGATTGAAACCTGCATTTCACCCTGTTGAAGCTCTCGTCCTAGGGTGCCGTGTGCTTGGTATCCTGCCAGAATCACATCGGTTCGTTTATCTGGAAGTAAGGCGGATAAGTAGTTCATGATCCTGCCACCCTGACACATTCCTGATGCCGCGACCACAATCGCTGGTTCACCTGTCGACTTGAGGCGATTAACGATTTTCTTATGCATTCTATGCCCATCAACAGTAATACACTGATCAAAAGCAAGTGGGTGACGTTTCAGTTCTAGGCGTTGTTTTGCTTCTTGTCCCCAGAGTTCTTTAAAACGTCGATAGGAACGTGTCACTTTCTCTGCCATCGGAGAATCGAGGATGATAGGAATATCGGCTCTGAGTTGATGCTCAAAGATCAGGTGTTCGATATCAAATAACAGCTCTTGTGTTCGACCGATACTGAACGCCGGAATTAGGATGACACCGCCATCGAGTAGTGAACGATCAATGATCGCTTTAAGACGCTCTGCTCGTGTTGCAATATCATCATGTGTACTTGTGCCATAAGTGGATTCGATAAACAGATAGTCGGCTTGTTGTGGCGGCATAGGGTCAGGAAGTAAGGGTGTGTTGCTGGGCCCTAAGTCCCCAGAAAACACCACCACTTCTTGATTAGGTAACTTTATCTCGATATAGG
Organism: Vibrio pomeroyi; assembly: GCF_024347595.1. Lineage (NCBI taxonomy): Bacteria > Pseudomonadati > Pseudomonadota > Gammaproteobacteria > Vibrionales > Vibrionaceae > Vibrio > Vibrio pomeroyi. The sequence goes on from NZ_AP025506.1 coordinate 676,388, forward strand.
CAGAACCTAAGATATGTCCAGCAGGTTGAAAACGAGCATACAGAGTATTTGGCCTATTATGATCCTTTCCGTTGTTTTGCTGTTTAGAGGTGATAGGAAACCAATTTCCATAAGGCTTGGGCGCTATTAGCGAATGAATCTTTTTAAGGATGAGTTTGGATTGTTTATGACTGAGCCCTTGCAGCTTTAGTCCGTCTTCAATCATTAAAGGGGCAAGTTCAGCCGTCGCTTGAGTACAATAAATCGGTTGGTTAAAGCCACTGGCGAGCAACCAAGGCAGTCGCCCGATATGGTCAATGTGAGTATGAGTTAGCAGTAGAGCATTGAGGTGGGATGTTTCAAAATCGATATCAAGAGGGCGAGCGTCCGAACCTTGAAAGAGGCCACAATCGATGAGCACCGATTGGCCTGAATCTCTTAACTCGTGACAAGATCCTGTGACCGTATGTTTACCGCCATGGTGAATTACTTCCATCGTTTACTCCCATTGCTCTATGCCGTTTCCCGCGTTTTATTTTGCGGATAAGTGTCAGCAAGTAAAACAAGAACAATGAGAGTTGCGATCGTTGAGTATCTTTTTAAGTAACTGAGCGATGACTCAGTGTGTTCGTTGCGAGTTAGTTAGTAGAAGAACGGTCTGAATCAAGCTCTGGGTTTTGTTGTGATTCCAATCTAGCGACTTCGGCATCAAGCTCTGCAATCTTCTCAGCCATTAGCGCATGGCAGTGATTGGCCAGCTCTCTAGCGTCACTCAGTTTGTATCCAGACACATCAATAGGTTCAAGCATCTCGGTAATCACAATACCGTTGTTTAATCGGTTAAAGTCGATTTTGTTGTGAGTGGTGCTCGTGCACATAGGGGTGATAGGCACACCCGCCTCAATTGCCATTCGGAAAGCGCCCGTTTTGAAAGGCAATAGCCCGCGGCCTTTACTACGAGTTCCTTCAGGGTAAACCCACACAGACAGATCTCGTTGATGAATCGCTTCCGCCACTTGCTTAATGGTATCGCGCGCTTTGGATTTATCTTCACGGTTAATCATGATGTTACCGGTGATCCAATACAGCAGCCCAAAAAACGGCACCACTAACAAATCGCGCTTTCCTAAAGAAACGGTGCGTGGTCTTAGCATTCCAGGGTCGGTGACAAAATCCAATATGCTTTGGTGGTTAGAGATATACACGCTTTTTTCTGGTGTTGGCGCATTCTCTAGGCCGCGCTGAACCAGTTTTACACCAACTATCTTTTGTAGTTGATTGAACCAACGGCAGAAAACGTACACATGCTTAGGGTTCTTGGGGCTAAACAAGCAGTAAACAAAAGCACATAGAGTGGTGAAAATAATAAACACCGTAGCCAAGATAATACGAAGAACAGCAAGCACAACTCACTCCTTATTCACTGCAAGGGTGCAGCAATTAAATAGTTTTAGGTAGTTGAAGTTTTCACTCTATTTAACCGAATTGCAACAATTAACTGTGCTAGAAGCCTTTTTTTAGATCTTTATATAAAACAATGACTAACAATAGGTATTAGACGCGCATATCGAGCTTACACGTGTTCACCAGTAATGGTTCATGATAACCAAAATTGTTTATTTGGGTCGGATTGTTCTACCCACTCAGGATCTTGGCGAGCTTCTAAATAGAGTTGAAGACCGTTATAAGACATGAAAGCCGCAGGGCCACCAAGGTGTTCAAAATAGTCAAAATAGTCATCTTCAAGTGCACATAGGTGAGCTAAATCTTCCACCTTGTTTGCGATTGCCCATTGAATCGCAAACACTGGAGCTGTTGAACCTGCAACTGACACTTCTTCGATATTTGGGCTAAACATCGCGTTAGCCTGTTCCTGTAGAATCTCTTGTTGCTCAAATTCTTGCAGTAGCACCTCGTCGATGATCGCCAAGCGCTTTATATTTGAGACATTCTTATTCAGCTTCGCAATTCTCAGTGCGTAGCTAAACCTTTCTGATGACACAATATTGACCAGTTCCGACAGCAGTTCTTTGTCTACCCCAGCAGCCTTGGTGAAATAGTCGATACAAGAGTGGATTGAAGCATAACGAGTGCCTTCAAATTCAAAGCCACTGGTTTCGTCGTAGGCCTCAATGGCGGTGTTATCAACCGACAAAGGCCAGCCTTGATACTCGACTCGCTGCTTGGCGATTTGATACATCTTCCAAGCGCTGCGCCCAAAGCCGCCAAGTGTCGAGCCTGTAAACTCGCTGTCTATCAGCTCTTGCTCAGTCCAGTTCTCACCAATGCCTAAGTGCTTGGCATACTTATCAATGAGCGCATGCTTTATCTGGTCGCGCACCGTCCATATAGATGTCAGGTCTTTCGCATATTTCACACTCGCGCATTCTTTACACGCTGGCAGTGCTATCGGCGCATGACCAACCTTGGCAAAAAACTGAGCAGTTTTAGGAAACTCAACCGTGTGATTAGAAGGCTCACCACAAAACCAACAGGTGTGGCGCAGGTTGAATGGGATGTCTATGTATGAGTATTGGGTCATTGAACTTCTATCGGCTAGGGATTGAGGTTAGGGGTATTGTTGTAAAAGTAATTATCTCTGTTCGAGTGTCACCTTGCACCTGGTTTATTTCACTTTTCTTTGGACTAGCTCGATAGGGATATGTTGATATAAAACAGCCACTAATGATGAATGTTGACGGATGTTGCTGAACCTACATGTGCCGCTAGTAATCCTATTAGGCCACCATTACTATGGGAGTAGTCTCCTTACTCCAATAGCGCATATGTCCTCATCGATTCCTTTTTACGATAAAAATGCTCATGCACTTTGTCAGCAGTACAACTCCGTGGCTTTCGAAGTGGTACATAAAAGCTGGCAAGCATACTGGCCTTTAGAGGGCGATAAGGTGCTAGATGTCGGTGCGGGAAGTGGCCGTGATGCGTTATGGATGCATAAGGCCGGAGCTGAAGTCATTGCGATAGAACCTAGTGCGTCATTACGCAAGCAAGGCTCAGAATACACTGGGCCAAGTGTTACATGGTTAGATGATTCACTGCCATCATTGAGCCGCACTGAAAACCTCGGAATGCGTTTTGACCTGATACTGGTGAGTGCAGTATGGATGCATCTTGCACCGTCATATCGAGAGCGAGCATTCAGAAAGTTATCTAACTTACTCGCTCCAAATGGCAAGTTGGTGATTACGCTACGTCACGGAGAGTTTCATGACGACCGAGAGGGCTATGAGGTCTCGGTTGAAGAGCTTGAGCGTTTATCGAAGAACAGTGCTTTGTTGGTGCGTCATGTCGATAACAGCCAAGACACCTTGAAGCGCAGTGAGGTTTGGTGGCAAACCGTAGTTATGACGCTGCCAGATGATGGCTCGGGTGATTTAAACAAGGTGCGCCACATTATTGTGAATGACAATAAGTCGGCTACATACAAATTGGCATTGTTAAGAACCTTGCTGAGAATCGCAGATGCCCATTCAGGTGCCGTGCTTGATCGAACGGATGGCAAAATATCTCTACCGGTGGGTTTGGTTGCTCTGTATTGGGTTAGGCAGTTTAAGCGTCTAATTGATATCGATATAGAAGGCATTGGGATTCAGCAAAACAGCAACACGAGTAAAGGCCTAGGTTTTGTAAAAGACGATGGTTGGAACAAGCTCAAACACCTCAGTGCCGATGATTTAGCGATAGGCGCTCTATTTCTTGGTGATGAAGCCAAAGCATTGCAGAAGCTGTTTTCACAAACGATCAGTACTATTAAATCGGGTCCAGTGACCTTTATTTATCAGGGCTCTAAAGAGAATAAGTTGTTTGAGATACTCCCATCTCAGCAGCGACGTAAGAGTCGAGAATCATTGGTCATCGACAGTGAGTTCTTAGCAAGCTTTGGTTACTTCACATTGGATGAAAGCTTGTGGGAGTGCTTCAGAATCTATCACTCTTGGATTGAGCCGCTAGTAGTGAATCAATGGGTCATGGAGATGCAACGTTTTGAGTTAAATCGACAGCGCAATATCTCACTTCAGACCTATCACGACTGCTTAGTATGGATTGACCGAAACCACGATACTCGTGATGTACGCAAAAGAGTTGAGCAACTTAGAGCTGAACATGCAGACATTGTCAGCGTCTGGAGTGGAAAGTCACTTAAAAACGAGTACCACGTTGATCACTGTCTGCCTTTTGCTTACTGGCCGAATAACGATAAGTGGAACCTCTTTCCAACCACAAGCAAAGAGAATCTAAGTAAAAGTGACAAAGTGCCTACCGCTGAAAAACTTCGCGCGTCTAAACCTCGTATTCTCGAATGGTGGCAATTGGCGTGGAGTGATTCGGCTCATTTTGAACAGCAGTTCTTTTCTGAAGCGGCACTTTCTTTACCCAATATTCCACCACAGTGTCGAGACTTCGAAGAGGTGTTTGACGCAATGGGTTTACAGGTACGTGGCGTGAAAAGTCGACTGTTAATCAATGAGTGGCATTGATCTCCACGTTTATCCGCAAAATTCACCTTTTAAACAACGGTAGAGTAAACAATGAAATACATCGGAATTGATGGCTGTAAGGCGGGTTGGATCGCTTGGATTGTCTCTGATAATCAGGCGCCAGTTTTCAAAGTAGTAAAGGCGCTTGATGAGCTTGCGAGTGATCTCATCGGTTCAACGACGCTTATCGACATGCCGATTGGTTTCAGTGACGCGCAGACTCCAGATCGTTTATGCGACAAAGCAGCAAGGCGTTTTCTAACCAGCAAACGTGGTTCTTCGGTGTTTCCAGTTCCGTGTCGTGAGGCGGTTTACCAAACCGATTACATTACGGCGTGTAATGCCAATGTGCAGCAGCTTGGTAAGAAGTTCTCTAAGCAAACTTGGGGGATTGTTCCTAAAATCCGAGAGTTGGATAAACTCATCGACGATCACCCAAACTTATCGATCAGAGAGTCTCACCCTGAGGTCGTGTTCGCTGCTTTGAAAGGGGAGCCGCTTACCTTTTCTAAGCGAACTCAAGAGGGCAAAGAGGAAAGGCTTTCGATTATTCAGCAACTCGCCCCGCAATGGTGTGAGGTTGTGGCGTTAGCTATCTCAAACACCAAGCGTAAAGATGTCGCGATAGATGATATTTATGACGCATTCATATTGATGTTGATTGCTTCTCACGCTCCAACATTGTCGTGCTTGCCTGAATTTTCTGATGTCGGCGGAAAGGCTGATAAGGATCAGAATGGTCGAGTTCGCGAAATCGTGTATTGGAAGAAAATGCAATAGCAAAGTATGCGCTCTGTTAGGTTGAGTGTGTTACTTTCTACCTCCTGTTTTTTACTCTTATTGTTTTTTAGCCTTGATATGAAACGTTTAATTGTTGGTTTGCTGGCAACCTTGATCAGTGCGGCGAGTTACGCCCAAGTTGCGCCTGTCTCTCAGTGGCAATGTGACATGATGAAAAAGAACAAGGTGTTGAATAACGGAGCACCTGTTGGGTGTGATCGCCTATCCAAAGTAGACTTTGATTTCGTTAACTTTAAGGGCGAAACGCAGCAGGGGAACATGATTGTGCTTGACGTTATCGCCCCTTCTGTTGAGCAAATCTTTTTAGAACTCAAACAGCGTAATTTCCCGCTGCATTCTGCGCGCCTAATGCGTGAGTTCAACGGTGACGACAATGCCTCGATGGAAGCCAATAATAGCAGTGCGTTTAACGCTCGGCCTATCACTGGCGGAGGAGGTTGGTCGAAGCATGCTTACGGTGTGGCAATCGACATCAACCCAGTTCAAAACCCTTTCTTAGAGTTCGATAGCAACGGGACCATTACGGTAAAGCCATCACAATCGGCAACCAGCTATGTGAACAGAACGCGCTTTCGTGCACGCAATGACATTGAACGCCGAGGCATGGCGGAAGGTGTGGTCGAGCTTTTTGCACATCATGGTTTTATGATCTGGGGAGGGGACTGGAATACCCCAATCGATACTCAGCATTTCGAGGTCGGTTCGAGAAAGTTCGTTAATCAACTGCTCTCTAAACCAGAACCTGAAGCCAAAGTACTATTTGAGCGATACGTCGAATCTTATCGCCAATGTTTTAATAAAAATAAAGGCGAGGGCGCAGAAAAAGCTCGTGCTATCTGTGCAAAGAAAACAGTCGGGACTTTTTAGTGCTATGTTTATCTAGAACCGTTTGTGTTTTAGCAAGTTAAGCTCGCTTCAAGGGTATTTTGAATCGCTAAGGTCAACGCATGTCGTTGGCCTTTTTTATATTCGTTTCTCCAATAGAACACCGAGCAATCAAAAGGTTATTGGGTATCCGTTAGTCAATAATTGATGAAGTAATGCGGCGCAAAGTCATCGGTTTGTCATTGAAAAAGTCATAGCGTAAACGTTATGTGAGAACCATCGCTGGTGGGGGAACTTCTAGCCTATTCGCCAGTATTATTAGTGAACTGATCACAACGGACCAACTAATGAAAAAGATACCTTTGGCTCTAACTCTTTTAAGCACTCTACTTTTTTCACAGTATTCTTTGGCTACAGACACTTCACACACCACGCAAAATCCGACTTACGAACTCGATGGTAAGGCGGTATTAGGTCGTACTGAGAATGTGTACCTCTCTAGCGTTCAAGGGCTTAAAGAGGTTCCTTTCATTGGAAAAATCGACACCGGTGCTGAAACCACCTCCATGCATGCAGAAGACATTCATGTAAAAAGCACACATGCCGATTACAAGAACCTCAAAGACAAAGAGTTGATGGCGGCATTAACCGAAGATGTGTTGAACAATAGTGATGTTGACTACGATGATTGGGATGGCAGCACCTTTGCGAAATACCAAGCTGTGGTCTCTTTCAAGGTTCAAAACCCACGTACTGGTGAGATGGTATTGGTTGAGGCGCCACTAGAGCGTGTTAGCATGATTCGCAGCCGTACCAGCAGCACACCTTTGCTTCGCCCGACGATTAAAATGTCTCTGACTATTGCAGGCCAAGAGCTAAAAACCGATGTTAACCTGACAGACAGAAGTCACTTCTCCGCGCCTGTATTGATCGGAAAAACCTTCCTTGCAGATAATGCGTTAGTCTTTGCTGGCTACGACTATTTGCAAGAGCAAGAGAACGCAACGGTGGTTGGCCGTAAAGAGGTAGTGTCTATCTCGGGTATGGCGATGAATGCGACCTTCTCTTTAAAGAACCGCTACAGTATTTTGCATGCGAAAAATATCGACGTAGACAAAAAGAACAACGAAGTGACGTTTGATATGTTCGATAACGATGGCAAACAGAAAGAGATGACATTGCCGTTGGTTCGCATGTTAAGCGTAAGCGGAAACAAGAGACCATTAGTGTATGTACCTGTTCAACTTGATGAGAACACGACTAAAGATGTTCTCGTGTACTTACGTGACCGTTCAAGCAGTAGCTCACAGTTAAGATTGGGCACCAACACCGCCAGCGAACTCTTCATGATTGATACCAATGCTGAGAATATTCTTTCAGAAGGATCAGAGAGCTTTAGTGATGTGGCTGAGGCAAGTGAACCGTTGATCATCTCGCCGGAAGAAGACATTACCATCGACGACTTCCCTCTTAAGGCGGTGGCTTCTTTCACGGTAAATACCCCCCTGTTGAAGGTCGATAGCTTCGAGATTATCGGCAAGGGCAAAGATGAATCCGTTGAATTTTACCTAACTGACGTCAATGGCGAAAAGCAGAAGGTGACCAAGCCAATTATTAAAAAGCTGAAAGTAGGGGAAGATACTCGCCCTGTTGTAAGTGGTGAGTTCTCGGTTTCTGGCAAAGTTCGCCAACAAGATTTTGCAATTGATGTGCTAGACAGCAATGAAAAAGAAGCTTACTTCATCCTTGGTAAGAAGATGGCGAAAGAGGGCGTTTACGTGAACACGCGTTCTGACTACCTACTGAAAGCCGAACCTCTGTTTAAAGTAGGACACATTGAAGTCGTTGAAGTGAACGGCATGACATTCCCAGCCAAGCTAGACACTGGTGCTGATGTAAGCTCAATGAATGCGGTGAACATCAAACGATTCAAGAAAGATGGTCAAGACATGGTGACCTTTACTTATCAAAACAATCAAGGCGATAAGCAAGAGTTCACTAAGCCAGTGATTGATGTAATGCGCATTAAAGCCAAGAAAGGCGAGAAGGTGAACATTCGCCCAGTAGTCGAAATGAACGTTAAGCTAGGCGACCTAGAGAAGAAGGTGAGAGTAAACCTTCAAGATCGCTCTCGTTTCGAGTACAGCATGATTTTAGGTAAGAACTTCCTGAAGCACGGCGCGGTAGTAAGTAGTGATGAAGATTACGTACTAGGTGAGATGGAGTAACGCCTCAACTTACTAAGAGCGAAATAGAACAGTTCTAAATAGCCACACGTTTCAGTAATGGGATGTGTGGCTTTTTTATTGAGTGTCTGTTTTTGATATTTACGGTTAGGTATCTAAGTTCTTGTTATTAAAAATTTTATGTCCTAATACACAACCTTTAGACAAACAAAAAGGGCCAACTCTTTCGAGTTGGCCCTTTCCAAACGTTTGGTGGAGCTGGCGGGAGTTGAACCCGCGTCCAAAAATCATTCATCATTGGTACTACATGCTTAGTCGATCTTTAATTTCACCAGCAACCTGCGAACCGACACGCTAGTTAAAGGCTAACCTGAATTATAATTCGCGCTTTTCCTCTCAGGTGGGAGAAGCCACGCTAGCTAGTTTGGGTTTGATCTCTTATTGGTCCCCGTCTTACGAGCGGAAGCTAGGGTAAGAGAGCTCTGAGCAGGTTATTAAGCTGCTAGTGCGTAGTTTTCGTCGTTTGCGACTATTTTTTTGCGGCTTTTTACGTGGCCAACCGCCCCACGGCATGCACCTCAGACTTCAAAATTCCTGTCGAATCCTAAATCAGCCCCAAGTGTTATTTGCATAGTACCAGAAAAGCTTAACCTGTCTAGCACTGTGCGTTTAAGTGCTTAAAATTAACGCAAATTACTCTTCATAATTCGTGCTTTATCTCTCGCCCAATCTTTTTCTTTCATATCAGTACGTTTATCGTGCAGCTTTTTACCTTTCGCTACGCCAACTTTAATCTTCGCCCAAGAGCGAGACCAGTAAAGTGCGGTTGCGACAAGTGTCATGCCTTCACGGTTAATACGACCGATAAGGTTATCGAGTTCTTTTCTCGACATAAGGAGTTTACGGATACGTGTTGGGTTCGCCACGATATGAGTACTCGCTTGAGTTAGCGGAGTGATCGTCATACCACTGATGAATGCTTCGCCATCTCGGATGTAAACGTAGCTTTCTGCGATATTGGTTTTGCCTTCACGTAGGGATTTTACTTCCCAGCCTTGTAGCTCAAGCCCCGCTTCTATCTCATCGTCGATGAAATATTCGTGGCGAGCTTTCTTATTAAGCGCAATGGTATTACTACCGGCTTTTGATTTTGATTTATTCTTTGCCATAATGGCCTCATTATACGGATTGCGCCCTAGTTGGGGAATCCTTTTTATTTGCGCTCTGGCCCAATACAATTAAAATTGCAGTTTGTGTTAATGTAACGCTGTCTTTAACAGGAGTCTATATGCCAAAGGTTACTCGTTCAGCATTAGTGTCGTTTAGTGCCGACCAGATGTTCAGCTTGGTCAATGATGTTGCTCGTTATCACGAGTTTTTGCCAGGGTGTTCTGGTTCACGTGTGATCGAATCTTCAGATTCAACTATGGTGGCTTCGGTTGATGTCTCTAAAGCCGGTATCAGCAAAACATTTACTACGTCGAATCGCTTAGCGGAAGGTGCTGAGATTTTGATGGAGCTGGTGGACGGCCCATTCAAGAAACTGCAAGGCGGTTGGTATTTTACTCCGCTTGACGATCAAGCGTGTAAAGTTGAACTTAAGTTGGAGTTTGAGTTCTCTAGCAGAATGATTGAGATGGCTTTTGGTAAGATTTTCAATGAGCTGACGAGCAATATGGTCAGTGCTTTTACTCAACGCGCGAAACAGGTTTACTAAGCCATGACTATTGAATCAGATATGATCCACGTAGAAGTTGTGTTTGCGCTTCCGCATGAGCAGCGTGTGTTTACCTTAGTCGTGAACAAGAACGCGACCGTTGAAGAGATCATTGCGCAGTCAGGTGTATTGGAGTTGTATCCAGAGATCGACTTAGCGAAGAACAAGGTTGGTGTATTCAGCCGTAACGTTAAGTTAGATGCGACGGTTCGTGATAAAGACCGTATCGAAATCTATCGCGCATTATTGGCTGATCCAAAAGAGATTCGCCGTAAGCGTGCAGAACAAGCGAAAGCAGCTGCTGCCAAGTAGTTTCGTAAAACCGATTTGATTAAGAAGAGCTCGCTATATTGGTGAGCTTTTTTGTGCCTGTTAGTTAGGCACCGTGAGTTAATTTGTTAGCGGATATTAAAAAACCTGCTCATTTGAGCAGGCTTTTGCGATTCATACCTTGTCGACTGATAGTTTTGTCGACCGATAGTTTTATCGGTTTAGAGCTTTGTCGACTGGAAAGCTAGCGAAGGCTTTCGAAGAACTCATCACTGGCTTCAAAATCACCATTGATCGTTACTAGAGTGCCAGTAGCATCAAAGTTCACGACAAGGTTTTTCTGAATAGGGTCGTTGTGACCTTTTTGATGGTGGTAAATGTAGTACCACGTATCTGGGTAGCCATTTTCGATAAGCATAGGTGAGCCCATAACGTAACGAACTTGTGTTTTTGTCATGCCAAACTTGAGCTGGTCGACAGCTTCTTGTTCAACATAGTTACCCTGATTGATGTCAATTCGATAAACCAACTTCTCTAGTAGAGAGCAACCGGTCAACATTGTTAGTGCAAGTGGAACTGCAACTAACCACTTTTTAATTCGCATAGTTTGAGATCTTTCTTCGCTAAAATACTGCCTGATAATAAACAAGCTCCAGCAAGAAGTAAAAAGCTCCTTGCGCTTTGAGCTTGTTATGACTGGCAATTTTGAATTTAGTTGCAAAATTGCCAAGAATTTTCGGTAAATTATCAGAAAATTGCTGAATATTTGACCTAAGCTGCGATTAATAACTCTTTTGCGTTGGCAAGGGTCGATTCTGTAATTTGGCTGCCACCAAGCAGGCGAGCAAGCTCTGAAACGCGTTGTTGCTCATCAAGCGTGTGCATTTGCGTCTCTGTTTTACCTGACTTGGTATTCTTGGCAACGAACAGTTGTTGGTGACCGCAGCCTGCTACTTGAGGTAAGTGAGTCACACACATAACTTGTGTTGATTCTCCTAGTGTACGCAGCATTTTTCCGACAACCGCAGCGGTTGGTCCACTGATACCCACATCGACTTCATCGAAAATCAGACTTGGTGTGTCGACTTTCTGTGCCGTGATGACCTGAATCGCGAGTGAGATACGTGATAGCTCACCACCAGACGCTACTTTAGCAATTGGCTGCATTGGTTGGCCTGGGTTTGTGGAGACAATAAAGGTCACGTTATCCATACCCAGTGGTGATGGGTGTGTATTGGTGTTGTTCACTTCAATGGCAAACTGCGCTTTTTCCATGCTCAGTTCGTGCATGCTTTGCGTGATCAGTTTGTTCAGCTCTTTCGCGTAACGAGTACGTGACTTATGAAGTTTTTCTGATTTCGCCACGAACGACTGGTATTGGCTCTCAACCTCGTTGGCTAATTCATCCAGCTTTTCATCAGAGCAATCCAGTGCTTCGACTTGTTGTAGCAAGTCTTGGTGGTGCTTATAAAGTTCTTCTGGCAAAACATGGTGCTTACGCGACATCGACATCACTTTAGAGAAGCGTTCTTCTACATAAGCCATGCGAGCAGGGTCGACATCAATGCTGTCTAGGTAACTTCTTAGTTCGCTATTGGTCTCTTCAATTTGAATGATAGCTTCAGACAGTAGGTTTGGTAGCTCAGCTAATCTTTCATCTAAATCAGCTAGTTGAATTAGGGAGTGATTGGCCGATTGCAAAATACCAAGCGCATTAACTTCTTCACCTTCGTAAATAAGTTCGATAGCTTGCTGGCAGGTTGAGGCCAATTCTCCGCTATTGGAGAGGCGCTTATGCTCTTGTTCGAGCTCTTCATATTCTTCCTCCCCAATCGATAACTCGTTTAGCTCTTTGATTTGATATTCAAGAAGCTGTTTTTGAGCTTGGTTTTGTTGGCTGTTTTCACGTAACTCTTTTAGATGGTTATCCGCTTGTCGCCATGCTTGGTAAGCGTTACGTGTCGACTTCAATAGGTTTAAGTGGCCTGCGTATTGATCAAGCATGGCCATTTGGTAGTCGCTCTTCATTAACTGATGGTGCGCGTGTTGACCATGAATGTTGATCAGCAGTTGTCCCAGTGATTTCAGTTGCGAAAGAGGAACTGGGCTGCCGTTGATGAATGCACGAGAACGACCTTCTTTAGAGATGGTTCTGCGTAGGATGCATTCACTGCCATCAAGCAGTTCGTTGTCTTCTAACCAGCGAGTTGCATGCAGATTGTTCTCAAGTAAAAAAGCGGCACTGACTTCGGTTTTCTCTTCACCTTGTCTAACCATTCCTGCATCTGATCTTCCCCCAAGACATAAGCCTAAAGCATCGATAGCGATAGATTTACCCGCACCAGTTTCCCCGGTGATTGTTGTCATGCCTTTAGAGAGTTCTAGCTGTAAAGACTTAACAATAGCGAAATTATTAACACTTAAATGAGCCAGCATTTTTATTTACCTGTATAACTGAACAATACTGTATATAAGCTCAGTATATACTGTTTCTTTATACAGTAAAGTCGACAGGTGAAAATTTTTTGCGATAGCTCTCAGAATTGAACTTGTTTGTAGATCACTGAAAGCACTATAGATTCCCAACTCAGTCGTTCCTCCTTTTTGGGAATGACGGTACAAGAAAATTGAGGAGAAGCTAGAGCCAGCGGGCTTTCTATGGACAATAAAAAAGGCTGACGAATGTCGACAGCCTTTAAAATTTTCGGTTATTGTTAGAGCCGTTTAGTTAAAACAGCTTACTCGACCAGCCTAGTTTGTTACGTAGGACATGGTAGTAGTTGTAGTCTTTCGGGTGGATCAGCTTGAGCACATTTGGGCTTTGGTAAATGTGGATCTCGTCGCCCGGAGACACAGGTAATGAGATTTGACCATCGCAGCTGACTTCTTGAGTGCCACGGTTATCAGGCGATACGATCAGCTTGATACGGCGCTTGCCATCGACTACAAGTGGGCGGCTTGAAAGTGTGTGCGGGAACATGGGTACCAATGAGATCGCATTCAAACTTGATGACAAAATAGGACCGCCGCCAGAAAGTGAATAGGCGGTAGAACCTGTCGGAGTTGAAACGATCAAACCATCAGAACGTTGAGAGAAAGCAAAGCTGTCATCGATGTATACTTCAAACTCGATCATGTGTGCAACTTGACCGGGGTGAAGTACTGCTTCGTTGAGTGCGGCGTTGTGGCTTTTTATTTGGCCGTGGCGATGAATTTCCGTTTCAAGTAAGAAGCGCTCTTCTTCCATGAACTCGCCTTTAAGCACATCCGTCAGCGCGCTCTGGAAGTTTTCAGGGTTAAGATCGGTTAGGAAACCAAGGTTGCCTCGGTTAACACCGATCACTGAAATATCGAAGCGTGACAGGATTCGAGCGGCACCAAGCATATTTCCGTCACCACCGACCACAATCGCAAGATCGGCGCGTTTACCTAATTCAATCAGGCTAGAAAAATGTTCTTTTGGGATATCGTCTAAAATTGTGGCGAGTCTGTCATCAACAAACACTTGATAACCCTCAGCACTTAACCACTGATAGAGCTCTCTATGAGTCTGAATTGCTTGCTGATCTCGAGGTTTACCGATAATGGCAATGACTTCAAATGGCTTTTTCATAACGTTTCCAAACGAATTAGGCTTGAATCAAAATTCTTCATCCCCATAATAAAGGCAAGTTGAACGTCTATGCGAGTGTTTTATATCAATTTGGGGTGCAAACACGCCTGTCACTTGCATTGAAAACGAATTCTGGAGATATCATGAGCAACGAAGAAAACAAAGTAACCGAAGAAGAGCTAGATCAGATCATTGCTGAAGCAGAAAAAGTGGAAGCTGCTGAGCTGAGCGAAGACGCTGCTGATGAGCAGGAAGCAAAAATCGCTCAACTAGAAGCTGCACTGCTATCTAGCGAATCTAAAGTGAAAGAGCAGCAAGATTCTGTTCTTCGCGCGAAAGCTGAAGTTGAAAACATGCGTCGTCGTAGCGAGCAAGAAATTGATAAAGCGCGTAAATTCGCTTTGAACAAATTTGCTGAAGGTCTACTTCCTGTAATCGACAACCTAGAGCGTGCAATGCAAGCGGCAGATGCTGAAAACGAAGTGGTTAAGCCTTTGTTTGAAGGTGTTGAGTTAACGCACAAAACGTTTGTAGACACGGTGGCTAAGTTTGGTCTTAAAGAGATCAACCCTGAAGGTGAAGTGTTCAACCCTGAATTCCACCAAGCAATGTCTATCCAAGAAAGCCCAGATCACGAATCAAACACGGTTATGTTCGTGATGCAAAAAGGCTACGAACTAAACGGTCGTGTAGTTCGTCCTGCAATGGTTATGGTTGCTAAGTAATTAAGTCGCCAAGTGATTGACTGGCGCACTTACTGAATAAGTAGGGGCTGCAACATAATTCACTGGCTACCGTAAAATGAAAGAGAGGCATAGGCCTCTCTTTTTTTGTGCCTGTTACTTGAGAGTCCACGTAAATAGTCATCAAAACCGCATTAAGAATGTCGTTCTTTTTATTTTATCCATATCAACGGTTTAGAGTTTTATATTATGAAACTGGTTGTTAATGAAGAAATGTTTTGATGTCACATTTGTAATGTTTTTGTAAATAAATACTTTTAATTGTTATCTTTGTATGTAAAATCCACTGCCATATAGCGATTTTAGTCGCATATATAACTATAAAAGTACAAATTTTAAACACAACAGACTGGAGAAGAACGATGGATAAATCGCTCTCAAGTAAGATTTTTGTAGGCTTGTTTGCCGGCCTACTTATTGGTACTGCTATTCAGTACCTATTCAGCGGTATTGCTATTTTTGACACTTACCTACTTGGTGCTGCGGAAGGCGCTGGTGGTATGTTCGTATCACTTATCAAGTTGCTGGTAGTGCCTCTTGTATATGTATCTATTGTTTGCGGTATCGTTGAACTAAAAGATATCCGTTCATTTGGTCGCCTTGGTGGTAAAACCTTTGGTCTTTACATTATTAACACCATCATTGCGATTTCAGCTGCTCTAACGATTGGTCTTATTTTCCAACCTGGCGCAGGTGCAAACCTAGCAGGTACGGTTTCTGAGACAATTGCGCTTACAACAACTGAAACACCAGACATCTTCTCTCTTGTTGTTAACATCGTTCCTAGCAACCCTGTAGAAGCGTTCGCAAGCGGCGATATGCTACAAATCATCTTCATGGCAATTTTGACAGGTCTTGCTATTCAAGCGCTTGATTCTCGTGGTGGTCCAGCTATCAAGACATTCAAGATGGCTAACGAAATCATGATGAAGCTTATCGGTCTAGTAATGAGCTTGGCGCCTTACGGTGTATTTGCTCTGATGATTCAGCTGGGCGCAACACTGGATGCAGACACGCTAATGTCAGTTGCTGGTTATGTGGCGCTTGTAGTTGCAATGCTTGTGTTCTGGATTTTCTTCTTCTACCCGATGATGGTTGGTTCATTCACTGGCATTTCTCCAAAGCAGTTCCTACGTGCAACTCGTGAGCAAGTTCTATTCTCACTATCTACAGCAAGTTCGAATGCAACAATCCCAGTAACAATGCGTACTCTAACTGACAAACTAAACGTATCTAAGTCAGTAGCAGGTTTCGGTGTACCACTAGGCGCAACAATGAACATGTCTGGTGTATCTATCTACATCGCACTAGCGACAATGTTCGTTGCGAACGCTTTCGGTCAACCAATCAATACAGCTGACATCTTCACTCTAGGTCTAACTATCCTGCTACTGTCTATCGGTGCTGGTGGTGTTCCAGGTGGCGGTGTTGTGATGGTAGGTGTTCTATTACACCAACTAGGTTTGCCACCAGAAGGTCTAGCGATTGTTGCTGCTGTTGACCGTATCTGTGACATGTTCTGTACTTCATCTAACGTAGTGGGTGACACAGCGGTTAACACTATCGTTGCTAAGTCTGAAGGCGAAATCGGCGTTGAAACAAACGAAGAAGCTGAACTACAGAAAGCAGAAGCTTAATTCTTAATTAAGACTCGATAACTGGAAGCCCCGCTCAATGAGAGCGGGGCTTTTTTTGTTGTTGATAAGTGTGTAGGTTGCTTGGTTAGTTGGTTAAAGAGGAGTTCTTGTTGATGCTAAGTCTCATTTTTTATTTTTATAGACACCTTATCGGTCATCAGTTTTCAATATTTAATATAGATCACATATAGTAATACAATATTATTTTATTGTTCTGGCAACCTACATTCTGACGACATAAAGGAAACCTAATAATGAAGTTGTCCTACCTTAGCCTACTGACTGCTGGCCTTTTAGCTGCGCCTGTTCTTGCTTCTAATCACGATGTTGGTCAACAGTTTGACCTTGATCCGGCAAAAGCACCGGCACAGAACTTCGATTTATCTAAATGGAAAATTAACTTACCTGAGCTGACAACCGAGGGAGACCGTAAAGGCAAAACTCTGGAGATTGGTAAGAAGGAATTGTCGAATGTAGAAACGCCTTACGTTCACCCTAAATGGTTCTACACAGATGCGGAATCTGGTGCGATGGTGTTTGTGGCTCCAAATACCGCGCCAACCACACCAAACAGTAAGAATACGCGCAGTGAACTAAGAGCAATGCTGGCAGACAGCTACTCGGCTCCAAATAACAACTTCGCGATTTCAAGCCATGACAATGCGCAAGAGTTTGGCTCTATCGGCGGTCAAATGACGGCAACGCTTTCTGTCGACCAAGTCAGTACTAGCGGCAACTACAAAAAGACAGGCGCATTCTCAGTGGTGATTGGTCAGATCCATGGCTCGGATAATGAGCCTCTGAAAATTGTTTACCGTAAATTGCCAGAGCATGAACACGGTTCTTTAACGTGGAACTACGAACTGAACCCGCCGACAGAGATGAAAGATGCGAAGGACGAAAACGGTAAGAAACTTCGTAAAGACATTCGCCATGATGTGTTTGGTCAATATAACCTGAAGAAGGGCAGTGCTGATCCTGCCGATGGTATTAAGCTAGGAGAGGTGTTCTCATACGATGTGAATATAAAAGACAACATCATGCACTTAACCTTTACTAAGAATCCAAACTCATCTGACCCAGTCGTGAAGACATATGATGTTGATTTGGCAAAGGGTAAATATCAAGGGCACGACATCGACCTTGGATACGGTCAAGATTGGATGTACTTCAAAGCCGGTGCTTACAACCAGTGCAACACGAAGAAGTCGAGTTCGGCTTGTGAATGGCGTGGTATGGAAGCGGGTGACTACACTCAAGCAAGTTTCTACCAGTTAGTGCTCAATCAATAATTATTCGAGTGATATCGATGTTGGCTGATACCCATATCGATTAATATCTATTTTAAAAGACCTTCCAAGTGAAGGTCTTTTTTATGTTAAAGAGAATATGGCGGATATTTTCTTTGCATAGCAAACACGCGAATATCTCTACTTTCGAGCCATAAGGGGTAAGGGATAGGCCACTTTTTATATTTATGTAAAAAGATGCGCGAAAAAATAGATTTTTTTCACTTATTCCCTTGAAAACCAGTTTGCAGCCCTTATCTATGGTGCATACGAAAGCAAATTACATTTGCACTTTAATTTTGTGTATTAGGGTTGATTCTCTAATTACCACCCCCACATATGTGGGTATAGCAAAAACTTAATAGAATATATTTCGGAGATGGCCTGATGGGTAAAATCATTGGTATTGATTTAGGTACTACTAACTCTTGTGTTGCTGTTCTTGACGGCGACAAACCACGCGTAATTGAAAATGCTGAAGGCGAACGCACAACAGCATCAGTAATCGCATACACAGAAGGCGAAACGCTAGTTGGTCAACCTGCAAAACGTCAAGCTGTTACTAACCCTCAAAACACACTGTTCGCTATCAAGCGTCTAATCGGTCGTCGTTTTGAAGATGAAGAAGTTCAACGCGATATCGAAATCATGCCTTTCAACATTGTTAAGGCTGACAACGGTGATGCATGGGTTGAAGCGCAAGGCCAAAAAATGGCTGCTCCTCAAGTATCTGCTGAAGTTCTTAAGAAAATGAAGAAAACAGCTGAAGACTTCCTAGGCGAAGAAGTAACTGGCGCAGTAGTAACTGTTCCTGCTTACTTTAACGATGCTCAACGTCAAGCAACTAAAGATGCTGGCCGTATCGCTGGTCTAGATGTTAAACGTATCATCAACGAACCAACTGCTGCTGCTCTAGCTTACGGTCTAGACAAGCAAGGCGGTGATCGCACTATCGCTGTATACGACCTTGGTGGTGGTACATTCGATATCTCTATCATCGAAATCGATGAAGTAGAAGGCGAGAAGACTTTCGAAGTTCTTTCAACTAACGGTGACACTCACCTTGGTGGTGAAGATTTCGATAACCGCATGATCAACTACCTAGTAGATGAGTTCAAGAAAGAGCAAGGTATCGACCTTAAAGCTGATCCACTAGCAATGCAGCGTGTTAAAGAAGCAGCAGAAAAAGCGAAAATCGAGCTTTCTTCTACTACTCAAACTGACGTAAACCTACCTTACGTTACTGCTGATGCGACTGGTCCTAAGCACATGAACATTAAAGTGACTCGTGCGAAGCTTGAGTCTCTAGTTGAAGACCTAGTTCAACGTTCTCTTGAGCCACTAAAAGTAGCTCTAGCAGATGCTGACCTATCTGTAGGCGAAATCACTGACGTTATCCTAGTTGGTGGTCAGACTCGTATGCCTATGGTTCAAGCTAAAGTAACTGAATTCTTCGGTAAAGAGCCACGTAAAGACGTGAACCCTGACGAAGCTGTTGCAATGGGTGCTGCTGTTCAAGGTGGTGTACTAGCTGGTGACGTTAAAGACGTTCTACTACTAGACGTTACTCCTCTATCTTTCGGTATCGAAACGATGGGCGGCGTGATGACTAAGCTTATCGAGAAAAACACAACTATCCCTACCAAAGCGGATCAAGTGTTCTCTACAGCTGAAGACAACCAAAACGCAGTAACTATCCACGTTCTTCAAGGTGAGCGTAAGCAAGCGACTTACAACAAGTCTCTTGGTCAGTTCAACCTAGAAGGTATCCAACCAGCACCACGTGGCATGCCACAAATCGAAGTAACATTCGACCTAGATGCTGATGGTATCCTGAACGTATCTGCTAAAGATAAAGCTACTGGTAAAGAGCAGAAGATCACTATCCAAGCATCAGGCGGCCTGTCTGAGGAAGAGATCGAAGCAATGGTACAAGAAGCAGAAGCTAACAAAGAAGCGGACAAAAAGTTCGAAGAGCTAGTAACTGCACGTAACCAAGCTGACCAAATGATTCACGGTACTCGTAAGCAAGTTGAAGAAGCTGGTGAAGCTCTACCTGCAGAAGAGAAAGAGAAGATCGAAGCAGCTATCACGGCACTAGAAGAAGTTAAGTCTGGTAACGACAAAGAAGCTATCGACGCTAAAGTTCAAGAACTTATGCAAGCAGCTCAGAAGCTAATGGAAATCGCTCAACAACAAGCTCAAGCACAGCAAGGTGGCGCTGAAGCGGGTGAGCAACCTAAGCAAGACGACGACGTGGTAGACGCGGAGTTTGAAGAAGTTAAAGACGACAAAAAGTAATTTTTCGTCGCTATAACACGTGATTTCTGCGTCGAAGGTACTCACTTACACTTGTAAGCTCCGTGCCTTCTCCTTGAACTAACGTGTTTTAGCTTAGAAAAGTCGTTTTTCGATTTCTAAATATACGGGCGTCAGAGGTAACTCTCACGCCCGTAAATTTGTATTTAGACTTGTCGATCTAGATAATAGCTTTATTCGGCGTTTCAGCCGGCAGAACTTTTATCTAGATTGATACACAGACTACTGAAGTGATCATTCGGTAGTAGCAATTATTTTGGTGACCTAGAACATGTCAAAACGTGATTTTTACGAAGTATTAGGCGTAAGCCGCGATGCATCAGAGCGCGATATTAAAAAAGCGTACAAACGCTTAGCGATGAAATTCCACCCGGACCGTAACCAGGGTGACGACACCGCAGCAGATAAGTTTAAAGAAGTAAAAGTAGCGTACGAGATCCTAACCGATCCTCAAAAGAAAGCAGCTTACGACCAATACGGCCACGCAGCTTTTGAACAAGGCGGCATGGGTGGCGGCGGCGGTTTCGGCGGCGGTGGCCAAGGTGACTTCGGCGATATCTTCGGTGACGTATTTGGCGACATCTTCGGCGGCGGTCGTCGTGGTGGCGGTCAAGCGCGTGCACAACGTGGTTCTGATTTACGTTACAACATGGAGCTTTCTCTAGAAGAAGCGGTTCGTGGTGTTTCTAAAGAAATCGAAGTACCAACACTTGTTGAGTGTGATACCTGTGATGGAAGCGGCGCGAAGAAAGGTTCTTCAGCGCAAACTTGTGGCACTTGTCATGGCCACGGCCAAGTACAAATGCGTCAAGGTTTCTTCGCGGTTCAACAGACTTGTCCTACTTGTAATGGTAAAGGCAAGATCATCAAAGACCCATGTAACTCTTGTCACGGTCAAGGCCGTAAGCAGAAGACCAAAACACTTAACGTTAAGATCCCTGCTGGTGTTGATACTGGCGATCGTATTCGTCTATCTGGCGAAGGTGAAGCGGGAGAGCAAGGCGCTCCAGCTGGCGACCTGTACGTACAAGTACACGTAAAAGAGCACAACATCTTTGAGCGTGACGGCAACAACCTTTACTGCGAAGTACCAGTAAGCTTCTCTATGGCAGCTCTAGGTGGTGAAGTTGAAGTTCCAACACTGGATGGTCGTGTGAACCTTAAAGTGCCAGAAGAAACACAAACGGGCCGTATGTTCCGTATGCGTGGCAAAGGCGTGAAAGGTGTTCGTGGCGGCGGTGTGGGTGACCTAATCGTTAAGCTAGTGGTAGAAACACCAGTTAAGCTAAGCTCTCGTCAGAAAGAACTACTACGCGAATTCGAAGAAACATGTTGTGGCGAAGCGGCAAGCAAGCACAAGCCAAAGTCTGAAGGTTTCTTCAGCGGCGTTAAAAACTTCTTCGATGACCTAACTAAGTAATCCCTTACTTAGCAACTTAGGTTGTTGATACCTTAAGTTATTGATGCTTTAAATTGTTGATACTTAAAGTTTTTGATAACAATAGAAAAGCCTGCTCATGTAGCAGGCTTAATTATATGGTCCGCCTCACTCTCAAGCCCTTAAGCTTAGAGTAGGCTCTCAGAATGAGGTGAACTATATGTCTTCTATTCATATTTTAGGTATCGACCTAGGTAAACATTGCTTCCATGCTATCGCACATAACCGTTGTGGGGTGGAGGTGCTTCGTCGTAAATTTAATCGCAACCAACTCTTAATCTTTCTTAGTAAAATAGAACCAACAACTATTGCTTTCGAAGCCTGTGGCGGTGCTCATTGGCTTGCTCGAAAATGTAGTGAGTTTGGGCATCAACCCCGACTTATTCCTCCTCAGTATGTTAAGCCTTATGTCAAAGGCAATAAAAACGATTTCATCGATGCTTCAGCGATCGCAGAGGCTGCGGGTCGACCGACCATGAGGTTTGTAGCTGTAAAAAGTGAAGAGGCTCAAGTCATCGCAGCGATTCATCGAGTCAGAGATAGTTATATCAAGGAGAGAACTGCCGCTATGTCGCGGATCGGAGCGATCTTACTTGAGTTCGGCCTTAGCTTTCCCAAAGGGCATGCAAAGATGAAGTCTCTGTTTCAATGGTTAGCAGAACAAACCGTCTCATTACCAAAAAGCTTGCTATGTGAATTGATATCTATCCACGAACATTACAAGTACCTTAATGAACAAATCAAAACTCAAGATAACAAGCTTCAAACTATTGTTAATAACAACGAAAGTGCTCAATTATTAAAAACTATCCCTGGAATTGGTGATCTTACCTCCACATTGTGTATTGCCGATGTAAGCTCTCCGAGTAACTTTACCAATGGCCGTGAGATGGCGGCTTGGTTGGGGCTTGTGCCAAGGCAATTTTCAACGGGAGGAAAGACCAAGCTACTTGGTATGAGTAAACGAGGGAATAAACACCTCAGAACTCTGTTTGTCCATGGGGCAAGGGCTGTACTCTCTAGACTAGAGACGACAGGGAAAGTGTTTGGAGAGTGGCTTGCGAACCTACGAGCCACCAAACCATTTAATGTAGTAGTAGTCGCATTAGCCAACAAGCTAGTGAGGATAGCTTGGGCGGTGTTATACCACCGCCAAGCTTTTAAGGCTGTTTAGCTATAACCAAGTTTGCAACGCCAATGAACGTGATGACAAAAACGGTCAATCGGCCAGATTAAGAACCTGACACAAAAAATAGCAATCAATGCTTTGGGCTTTTTAAGGATAATCTGGCGCGGATATCATCGTGGAGCTGGGAAGCTAGTGCTCCCAACAAGGACTCCGAATACATTAGCGCAAACCAACTCCGTTATTACTTAATTGTAGTTGCAATAACGGGGCGGACCATACATTTTTGTGTCTGTATGTCTCGTCCTGAAATGTGTTTACACATTGAGGACGAATTATGACTACTTCAAATAATACCTACGTTAAGCGCACTCAGCGTGATTACACACTAGGCTTTAAATTACAGGTCGTCGCCGCTGTAGAAAGAGGCGATATGACATATAAACAAGCCCAAACCATTTATGGTATCCAAGGCCGTTCAACCGTTTTAACCTGGCTTCGAAAGCACGGTAAGATGAATTGGGCGCAAAATCCAAGGATGAATGTCATGATCCAATCACCTAAGCCTAAAGAATCGCCTGCACAGAAAATAAAACGTCTTGAAAAAGAGTTGGAAGACGAAAAAATCAAGAACCTCTTCTTAAATAGAGTGGTTGATATCCTTGATGCTGAGCACGGAACCAGTCTCAGAAAAAAGTATCTAGCCAAGGAGCAAGAAGCCTTCAAAAGCAAGAAGGAATAAGTTTAGTTCGAGTATGTAGGCTTTGCGGCATAACAAGGCAGAGTGTTTATCAACGAGAAAAGCGAGCTCATCATCGTCGGTTAGAGCTTAAACCGATTAAAAAAATGGTGTTGGATATTAGGCGCTATATGCCTCGGGTTGGTACTAGGAAGCTCTATTTTTTAATAAAACCCAGACTACAAGAACAAGGTATCAAGTTAGGCCGAGATGCGCTTTTCAACTACTTACGAGCTGAGCGATTGTTGGTAAGACCTAAGCGTAGTTTTACAAAAACGACCAATAGTCGGCATTGGATGAAGAAACACCCGAACTTATTAAAGGACTACAAGCCATGTAGTCCAGAGAGTGTGTTGGTGAGCGACATAACCTATGTTCAATCTGATGAAGGAGTTCACTACCTATCATTGGTTACAGATGCGTTTAGCCGAAAAATAATGGGCTATGAGCTGAGTAATGAAATGAAAGCGACGGATGTCGTGAAAGCGCTAGATATGGCTATCAAAGGGCGTCGATATCATCGTTCTTGTATCCATCATTCAGATCGTGGTCTGCAGTATTGCTCAGGTGTATATCAAGATAAACTGAAAACTAGCGGCATAATGCCTTCGATGACAGATGGTTATGATTGCTACCCAAATGCCTTAGCAGAAAGAATAAATGGGATCCTGAAACAAGAGTTCTTACTTGATAGATGTAAGAATCTTGAGGAGCTTAAACGACTAGTAAAAGAGTCTATCAATATCTATAACAATATGAGGCCACATCTCAGTCTCATGATGAAAACTCCAAATGAGGTGCATGAAAAAAGCCAACAGCTGGCGCTGTTGGCTTGGTAAAAAACTGTCAACGTATTTTAGGACGAGACAGTAGGTTAGAGAAAAGAACTGAGGTGTACGGGCAAGTTCTAGTTTTCTTGCAGGGTTATCTTGCTATTTCCAACATGCTTCCGGTTCTGAAATACCTGAGTGGTGCAATTCCAAAATATCGGTCGTCGACTCTAAGCAGTCATCGTTTGTTTGTTGTGAAAGTGGTTCAGCCTGAATCGAATAGGTGGTACTGCTAGCCGAAACTGCTAGCGTGTAGCGACTGGTATCCGTATCGCAAAACAAGCATGTCCCTCCAGAAATAACACTCTCCGCTGCCGACGCGTAGTTTCCCGTGTACAGCGTTTCTATCTCCAATTGGATCTTTGTCATATCAGCCATCGCTGTAACTCGATGCGCCTTGATTACATGGTTTGTATAACTTGGGTAGGCAATGGCGCCGAGTATCCCCACGATGGCGATAGCGATCAATAATTCGATCAATGTCATTCCTTTAATGCTTAAGTTGTTGTTGTTGCATATATTTCTTCGAATCATCGCGAGTAGTTTCCTTTCATAACTCTGTCTATTTTTCTCCGGTGGTAGCATCGGCGCAAGATTAAATACGGTTACGCATCAGATTACATAGGAATTTGGGAAATGACTCGCGGGTTTACTTTATTAGAGCTGTTAATAACAGTATCGGTTTTGTCGATACTGATAGCGACGGCTGCCCCGAGTTTTAGTTCGGTGACTCAAACCGTCAAGATGCAGCGACTCGCTGGTGAGTTGAATGGTTTTTTAATTCAAGCTAAGTCGGAATCGGTGAAAAGGAATCAAGATCTTTGGGTTCATTTCTCCATGGATAAAAATGAAGAGCAATCAACGGGGGAATGGAGCTTGTTGTTGAAACCGACCGAAGATCTCTCTGGCGAAACGCTGGTGATGCTATCGGGTCAACCGTTTCGAGATGTCTCGTTCTCTCATAACTATACAGGAGCAAGAATTAGTTTTGAGAGTGTAAGAGGACGACCAGCCAGAGGGACGATTTATCTTTCTCCAAACACGGCGTCTACAGACCGACTGTTGGTTAAATTATCTAGCCCTCCAGGGCGAATTAAGGTGTGCGGAGAGTCCAGTGCGCAGTATGGCTATGATGCGTGTTAGACCGACCGCGATAGCGCCGAGTAAACAACAAGGCACATCATTAATTGAGTTAATGGTGGCGTCTGTGATTGGTGTATTTGCGATTTCGATTATCGGTAGTGTCTTTATAACAGGGCAGAGAATTGCCAAAGACAAAGGCATTGAATTATTGCTGCTACAAAATCTAACAAGCACCATGCAGGTGATGAAAGAGGATATTCAACGAGCGGGTTACGATGGTTCAAACGGTTACTCAATCAAGTTATCTGGCGCGAGTGACACAATTCAAGTCAGTGGCGGTGTGGCGGTGGGTTTTGTTTATTTCCGAGAAGGGTCGAGTAGCGATAAAGATCATCGACATATCGTTTACCGCAAGGATGGGACTCGGCTACAAATATGTGAAAAAGGCATGCTTGTTTCAGATGACCTCCTGTCGTTCAATGAAGTCACATCGTGTTATTCATTGTTCGATGACAGTCTTATCGAAGTGGACGAGTTCAACATTAATTCTCAGGCATTAGAGCAAAACTCTATCAAGACCACGCTCACTGATATCAATATCACAGCTTCAATTCCAACCGCGGGTGTTTCCAAATCGCTTTCGGTCTCTATTAAACAAAGGAACTGGCAATGATGATGTTGAGAAACCAGCGTGGTGTGGTGACCTTGTTGATTACATCTGTGCTTTTAATTGGTGCGCTGGTGGTGACATTAGGTACGTATCGCAGTGTTTTTCATCAGATCAAAGTGGCTCAAAATGAGGTCGAAGGTCGCAAAGCCCACTGGCGATCAGAAGGTGGCTTGGAGTGCACATACTCTTATCTACTCGAGTTAAATAAAACCATTCCTGACATCAAAGATTCGAGTACTCGCCCCGCTGATTTTGCCGATTGGTGCTCCCCTTATACCGACCAACCTAAAGTCGAGATCTCTGATAGTGCAAGTTCTAGTGCTTATATTGTGACGTCATCAATAGATACACATTCGCTCTATAAGACAATAAAGGAAAGCTCCCTGCTAGGCAGTGGGGCGATTCAATCAACAGGGCCGATTGAGCTCATCGGTACACTGAGTCTTAAGCCTACAGCGAAAGAAGACCCTATTAGTGGTAATGAATATGAGTGTGTCAGTGTTACTTTTGCTGATCTATTCACCTACCAATATGACGCCACACATAGTAATTCAGGGCAGGCATTGGGATTAGAGGTGCTCGATCCTAGTGCCGATGGCCCATTTTCTGGCTTCGATGGTATTTGCCATAGCGACTATAAAACAGCGATCCCTAAAGGTAGCTCCGGCAGCTCTCATTCGATTTATGCTCCTGATTACTATGAAAAAGTGAACCCACCTCCGTTCCAGAAAGACTTTAACCCTGATCCAAATATGAATCCGTTTTACACCTTCTTTGGTATTGCTAAAACCGATCAAAATATTGTCGACTTGTCACAAGATGCTGACTTGTTTAAGCATGTTCAGCTATTGAATGCGACTGATTGCGGTACTGAGATCATGGACCATTTTACGGCTGGGCAAAGCAAGGGGCTGTGGATTGAAGGCAACTGCCATATCAACGCTGCGGTTGCGGCCACAATCAACCCATCGCAGCTTCTGGTTGTGCAAGATGGTGTGTTCGCCTTGAATGGAGCCATGGCTTACAACGGAGTGATTTATCACTTGGTTGATTATCAAAAGAGCCATGTGAAAACTCGTGTCGATGACTTTTGGAAGGGGCTTGTGGCGAACAATGTATTTGCTCCTTTTATCAAAGACATCGATGACGTCAACGTTATTAAAAAAAGTGTCGGGATTCAGTTTGCGTCGGGTCTTCCTTCCGGTGGCCTTATCTTTGATTCCCCACTTGGTGTGACGACCATTGTGGGTGACATGGACTTAGATTTTCGTTCTGAATCTAACCCAAGCGATCCGCCTTCGATTTACCAATGGAAGCGAGGTTCATGGAATGACTTCTAAACAACAAGGTTTCAGCCTGATCGAGGTGCTTATCTCCTTTATGCTCATTGGTGTTGCTTCATTAGGGCTGGTTAAATTGCAGGTGTACGCGGAACAAAAATCAGAGTTTGCACTCCACAGTGTTGAAGCGTTGCATTTTGCAGAAAGACAGATGGAATATTATCGAACTCGCGTGTCGGATGTGAGTGGGGCGGTTGGGCTCATTTCTTTCTCGGAACTAAGTGAGGCGAACCATTGTCTCAACATAGCAAGTTCAGATCCCTTATCCGGTTTATCGGGCTCTGCGTATGCGATGACATGTGATGTAACCGATGCCAACGGGGCTTTGTCTGGCGCTCTGAAAAACATTACTGTCACAATTGCATGGCAAGATCGTATGAACCGCGCACAAAGCATTTATCTAGAAACTATGCTCTCCAAATACAGTGAGTTTGATTGACCCTCAAGCAAACGTTTACTGCATGCCAAGGCTTACGCGACTCCTTTTACTGATAATTTTCACTCCTCGGACATTGTTTACGTACTAGTTAAATGACTGTATATGGAATGGTGTTTTTTGTGTTTTTATATTGTTGCTGTTGTATGGTATTTTTGCAAAATATGTCTCCATTTATGGAAAATGAGGTGGAATCTTGTGCTTTTTAATGGCGATTTAAATAGAATATGTGCTGTACCAATAGGCCGTGGTCAAAACTTATATTAGGCCTAAACAAAACAACATCACATATGGAGTTACAATGAGTAACCAAGCCGTAAAAAAAGCACCATCGACTGAGAAAATCAGTGGAATGGACCGCTTTCTAAACTTCATTGAACGCGCCGGCAACAAAATTCCAGACCCAGCAATCCTGTTCTTCTGGGCTCTAGTTATCGTATGGGTAGCATCTGCACTTTTGTCGAACCTTTCATTCGACCTAATCAACCCTCAAACGGGTGCTGCTCTAGAAGTTAACAACCTACTGACTGGTGAAGCGCTTGCTAGCTTCCTAGCGAATATGGTTACCACGTTCACAGGCTTCGCACCGCTAGGCATCGTACTTGTTGCTATGCTAGGTGTTGGCGTTGCAGATTCTTCAGGCTTCATTACGACTGGCCTTAAGAAGATGCTTAACTTCACGCCAGCTAAGCTACTAACGCCAATGCTAATCCTTGTTGCTATCGTGTCTCACACAGCTGCAGATGCAGGTTACGTTCTAGTAATCCCTCTTGGTGGTATCATCTTCCACGCAGCGGGTCGTCACCCTCTAGCGGGTATTGCAGCAGCGTTTGCTGGTGTATCAGGTGGTTTCTCAGCGAACTTCATTCCTTCAGGTATTGACCCGCTACTCGCTGGTTTCACTCAAACAGCGGCAAACGTTCTTGACCCTGAATACGTGATTAACCCTCTAGCGAACATCTTCTTTACTGGCCTATCTTCAGTTCTTATTGTTGCTATCGGTTGGTATGTAACTGAGAAGATCATCGAGCCTCGCCTTGCTAACACGCCAGTTGATGAAGATGCAGAAGCAGCACCAGATCTTGGTACATTCACTGCAATCGAATCTAAAGCATTCAAGTTTGCAGGTTGGGCTATGGTTGCAGGTATTGGTCTGCTTATCGCGGCTCTTATTCCTGAAAACTCAGCACTTCGTTCTCCTGAAGGTGAGCTAACAGCATTCTCTGCACCAGTAATGAAGTCTATCGTTCCTCTGATCTTCATCCTGTTCATCATTCCAGGTATCGTCTACGGCCGTGTAGCGGGTACTTTCAAGAACAGCAATGACGTAATCAAAGCAATGTCTGAGACCATGGCAACGATGGGCGCATACATTGTAATGTCGTTCTTCTGTGCACAGTTCCTATCTGCATTCGGTCAATCAAACATCGGTACTATGCTTGCGCTTTACGGTGCTGAAGGCCTGAAAGCGATGGACCTTCCTGGTGAAGCAACGGTTGTTGGTATGATTCTACTAACAGCTTCAGTTAACCTTCTTGTAGGTTCTGCTTCAGCTAAGTGGGCTCTTATCGGTCCAATCCTAGTTCCAATGCTAATGGTTGTGGGTATCTCTCCTGAGCTATCTCAAGCGGCTTACCGTGTAGGTGACTCAGTGTCTAACATCATCTCTCCACTAATGGTGTTCTTCCCACTGGTTGTTGTTTACTGTCAACGCTACGTTAAGTCGACAGGTATCGGTACTCTAGCTTCTCTAATGATGCCATTCTCGATTGCTATGCTAATCGGTTGGTCTATCTTCTTGCTAGCTTACTGGGCTCTTGGTATCCCACTAGGTATCCAAGCACCTTACACTTACACAATGTAAGATTGAACTAAGCAAAATTAAGCTTTATTCATTGCTAAGCCCGCACCGAAATGTGCGGGCTTTTTTTTCGCTATTTTTTTCTGTTTTGTTTGTATTCAAGACTCTTTATATCCAAAACTTTTTATATCCAAGTCAAAGGTACTCAGCTTATACTCCGGATTACGGCTAATTGTTGGCCGGTAAATTTAGGAAATCCAAACCACATGAAGATTCTGCTTTTAGTAGGGTTAATTGTTTTAAATGGTCTGTTTGCCATGTCAGAGATTGCATTGGTAGCAGCAAAGAATAGTCGGCTGAAACGCTTAGCCGAAAAACATCGTTCCGCTCAGGTTGCACTTGAGCTTAAAGAAAACCCAACCCGCTTCCTCTCAACCATTCAAATCGGTATCACTGTAATCGGCCTGCTCAGCGGCATTGTGGGTGAGGCGACGCTATCTGCTCCATTGGCTGTTCAACTTGAACTGTGGGGATTAGACCCAACACAAGCGAACATCTTATCTACTGCGGTTGTGGTGGTGGGTATTACTTACTTCGCGATAGTTGTCGGTGAGCTAGTACCAAAACGTTTCGCTCAATCTCAAGCTGAAAACATCGCCGTATTAGTGGCGCTACCTATCTTCTGGTTATCTAAAATCGCGACGCCTTTTGTGTTTGCGCTATCGGCTTCAACCGAAGGCATTCTTAAGCTGATGGGACGTGGCGGCGAAGAAGACAGCGTGACTGAAGATGATATTCATGCGCTCGTGAAAGAAGGCTCTGAATCTGGTGTGATAGAGCGTGGTGAACAAGAGATGATTCGCAATATCTTGCAGCTTGATGATCGTCTTGTCAGCTCATTGATGACTCCTCGCAGAGACATCGATTTTCTGGATATCGACCAACCTGTTGAGAACATCTTGAAGCAGCTCCGCTCATCAAAGCACAGCGTATTCCCTTTATGCCAAGACCATCTAAATAAGGTGGTGGGCACAGTGTCGGCCAAGGCTTTATTGAATCAGGCGGGTAATCTGAGTATTCAAGTGATCATGGGGCTGTCTAAATCGCCGATCTATGTACCGGAATCGATGAAGGCATTACGTCTACTTGGCTACTTTAAAGAGTCGGGTACCGAGATGGCATTCATTGTCGATGAGTATGGTGATGTGCAAGGCTTGGTGACTCACTACGATATTCTTGAGGCGATTGCCGGAGAGTTATCGAACAACCCGAAAGACCTTTGGACAGAGCAAGTCGAAGGCGGACTTCTGGTGGACGGGTTAATCCCCCTCAGTGAGCTGAAAAACCGCTTAGAGCTTTCGGAACTAGAAGGTGAAAACGAGGGTTTCCAAACGCTGAATGGCCTTATCACGTGGCTACTAGGCCGCTTACCAGAAGTCGGTGAATTCGTGGAGTGCCAGCAGTGGCAGTTTGAAATCATCTCAGTTGAGAACAACCGCATTGTGAGTGTTAAAGCGACGCAAACCGTTAATGATGTCGTTGAAGCAGCAAGCTAAATAAAGAGCTAATCATCTAGATGGTGGCTATTGTTCATTATCTCTTTGTTGTTCATAGCCACCAAGATTAGGTATGCTTCACCGCATACCTTTTTTGTTCTTATTGTTTGTTTTTCGGGAGTTCCCTTTGTCAGACCATCAATTCACCCCTCAAGATGAAATCTTCATGCGACGCGCCATTGAGGTAGCCAAGCAAGCTGAGAGTGAGGGAGAGGTCCCCGTGGGTGCCGTGTTGGTAAAAGATGGTGAGATTATTTCTGAAGGGTGGAACCGTTCGATTGGTAGCCACGATGCCACGGCACATGCAGAAATCGAAACCTTGCGTAAAGCAGGGCAAGCTCTGGAAAATTACCGTCTACTCGATACCACCTTATACGTCACGCTAGAGCCGTGTCCTATGTGCGCAGGAGCCTTGTTACATAGCCGAGTAAAACGCATCGTCTTTGGTGCACCTGACTTAAAAGCCGGTGCGGCGGGTACAGTTTTGAACCTGTTTGAAAGCCAAGCCTCGTACCACTATGCTGATGTTGAACATGGCCTATTAGAAGAAGAGTGTCGTGAGCAGTTGCAGGCGTTTTTCAAGCGCCGTAGGAAAGAGATAAAAGAGAAGCGAAAGCAAGAGCGTCTGTTGGAAGAGCTGAGTCTAAAAGCTGACGAGGTAAGTAGCGACAAAAAGGTCAGTAATAAGAAATAGCAGCGAGCTTTAGGCACTCTCAATCTCAAGAGTGCCCGTGCCAACCGACTTGGTTATCGTATTTACTCAGCAATCATCTGCATGAAAGCACGGTTGCGCCAAATGATCTTCTTTTTGTTATTTGAAAGCATACGCTTACGACGGTTTGCAGCAACGGTCTTATCAAGGCGCTTCGATTTCAGTTTCTTCATCATTTCAATGATTTCCTATTTGTCGTCTGACTTTGTAGTTTGGACTAACGATTTAATTATAGTGTTATTCGTTTATTTGGCTTGTCGCGCGCTTGGCTTACCCAGAAGAGCAGTTCTAGCTAAACCCCAGCACTGAAGTGCAACAGAGCGTAATCTTGATTATGGTGTGCCGTTATAAAGTTCGATTGTTACTGCAATATGACACATCGATTTTCACGGCCTTTTGTCGAGCTTATTCTTTTACGCAGTTATAAAAAGCACAATAAAAAAGAGCAATGCTTAATGGCATTGCTCTTTTAGTCTCTACTGCGAAGGTTCTGAACTGCTTACTGTCGATTCAGCAGCGCTAATGCTTGATTCAGCACCAGAAGTCTCTAGAGGTGGGATGACGATCAACCCTTCAAGACTCTCTTCTTGTTCCTTATTACGCTTATTTACATGGCCGATGATGCTTTGGTAATAACGGCGAATGTTTTCAACGTAATTTCTAGCTTCATCACCACGGGCATAGCCGTAGCGAGTTTGGCTGTAGTACTTCTTCTGTCGTAACAGCGGCAGTCTGTCT
This sequence comes from Vibrio pomeroyi, assembly GCF_024347595.1. Classification (NCBI taxonomy): domain Bacteria; kingdom Pseudomonadati; phylum Pseudomonadota; class Gammaproteobacteria; order Vibrionales; family Vibrionaceae; genus Vibrio; species Vibrio pomeroyi. The sequence continues at coordinate 708,735 of NZ_AP025506.1, forward strand.
TTCACATCGCCCCAAGCATCGGGATCGCCACCTTGTGCCTTCGTGAGGCGACGAGCGTCCATCATGTGTCCGTAACCGACATTGTATGAAGCTAGGGCAAACCAGATCTTTTCGTGTTGAGTGATTGAATCTGGCACTCGATTCACGATGCGACGTAGGTATTCAACACCACCTTGTACCGACTGTTTCGGGTCGAGCCGGTTAGTCACACCAACGCTCTTCGCTGTAGGCAGTGTCAGCATCATCATGCCTCGCACACCCGTTGGCGAGCGTGCGACTGGGTTCCAGTGTGACTCTTGGTATGCCAATGCAGCAATCAAGCGCCAATCAAATTCTTGTGAGTACTTCTGAAACAGCGGTGACCATTTTGGTAGTTTGCTGTCTAGTGCGCGGATAAAGGCACGAGTATCAACGTAGTCGAAGGTGCCGATATGACCGATGTATTTCTCTTCCAGTGAAGCCAGTTCACCAGACTGTTTTAGGTTACCGAAGAACTCAATCAGCAAAGCGTACAAACTTTCATCTTCCGATCTATTTAGGTACCAAGAGATAGGCTGGTCTTCTGTCAGCTCAAATGCCAAGGCAACATCTGGGTACAAACGTTGCGCCAGTGACAATTCGATAGAGTCTGCAACTGTGAATAAACGTTCGCCTGTTGATACTTCTTTTAGCAGGTCATTGATGTCTGCATTGCCAACCGCGTCGTAGATGAAGTCATCGTGTGTTTTCTGTAGCAGTTTGAGTGTTGGTTCAAAGTGCGAGTCTTTCACCACAACCAAAGAGGGCGTCAGCGTCTCGCTTGATACCGCAGCTTCTGATTCCGCTTGTGCTTTTACAAACTCAGCCTGACGCTCATTCTCAAAATTGATCAATTGCTCAAGGTTTCTTGGGCGCCATTGTCCCTTTTTGTACACGACCTGTTGGCTTACATAGTAATAAGCAGGCGCGGCGCGATAAGCGCGTGTCAGTTTGTTGTTTTGCGTTAAGCCAGTCGCGATAAGGTCGATTTCGCCTTTCTTCAACGCTGGGAATAAGCCAGATAGACGGTAAGCGGGTTTAACCTCAAGCTTTACACCAAGCTCCTGCGCAAACTCACGAGCTAACTCGTAATCCAAGCCAGCCGGTCCATCAGGACCAATGTAATAAGAGAGTTGGTTGTTAAGGGTGCCGACACGAAGAACGCCGCGATCTCGTATCTGCTCAAGGACACTTTTAGGTTCAGATTCAATCTGGCATCCCGCGAGCCCAACCAGAGCGATAACGAGCAGAATGAATTTAGACGAAAAGATGAGCGTAAATTTAGGCATCAAAATGAAATCTCGAAAAGTGGAAGCCCCTTTATACCAAACCCCGCAAGGCTGGCAAAGCAGGTTTAATTAAACAGATGTAAAAGTGGTGATAAATGCAGCAAAAATACTATTTACGCAGAAAGATAAAAAAAATAACGCAAACGGTTGCTTTTGGTGTTACGTCACAAAAAGAAATGCTTTATAATGCGCTCGCATTGAAGAGGTGGAATCGGCATAGGTTTGGCAACCTTCGGGAATAGCTTCGAAGAAAACAGTTAGGTTGTTCCTATAACCCACTGAATTTATTCCAATACTACCTTAATCAACTGCATAAGAGACCTAAGCACATGAGAATTTTGCGTGGCTCCCCAGCTCTATCTGAGTTTCGTGTTAACAAGCTTTTAGAGCTTTGTCGTGAATTAAGCTTACCTGTAACAGGTATTTACGCTGAGTTTGCCCACTTTGCTGATTTAACGGCAGACCTAGATGAGTCTGAAGTTGAGAAGCTAGAAAAGCTACTGACTTACGGTCCAACGATTGAAGAGCATGAACCTGAAGGTTTATTGCTGCTTGCAACGCCACGCCCGGGCACTATCTCGCCTTGGTCTTCAAAATCAACAGATATCGCACACAACTGCGGACTGGCTAAAGTGTCACGTCTAGAGCGCGGTACTGCTTTCTACATTGAAACTTCGGCTGAACTTTCTGAGCTTCAACTTGTTGAGCTGAAAGCGATTCTACACGATCGTATGATGGAAGTGGTTTTCACTGACTTCGAATCGGCAGCGGCACTGTTCAAAGTTGCTGAGCCTGCTCCTTATGCGGAAGTTGACCTATTAACTGGCGGACGTAAAGCGCTTGAAGAAGCAAACGTTACCCTAGGTCTTGCACTTGCAGAAGATGAAATTGATTACCTTCTTGAAAGCTTCACTGAAAAGCTAGGTCGTAACCCGACTGACATCGAGCTAATGATGTTTGCACAAGCGAACTCAGAGCACTGTCGTCACAAGATCTTTAACGCTGATTGGACTATCGATGGCGTTAAGCAAGAAAAATCATTGTTCAAGATGATTAAGAACACCTTTGAAACGACACCAGAACACGTTCTGTCTGCTTATAAAGATAACGCAGCGGTAATGACAGGTTCTGAAGTCGGTCGTTTCTTCCCAGATCCAAAAACTCGTCAGTACAACTACCACCAAGAGAAAACACACATCTTGATGAAGGTTGAGACGCACAACCACCCAACGGCAATCTCCCCATGGCCGGGCGCATCTACAGGTTCAGGCGGTGAAATCCGTGATGAAGGCGCTACTGGTATTGGTGGTAAGCCGAAAGCAGGTCTGGTTGCGTTCTCTGTATCTAACCTTAAGATCCCGAACTTCGTTCAACCTTGGGAAACCGATTTTGGTAAGCCAAGCCGTATCGTTACTGCTCTGGATATCATGCTTGAAGGTCCTCTTGGTGGCGCGGCATTCAACAACGAATTTGGTCGTCCAAACCTACTAGGTTACTTCCGTACTTACGAAGAGAAAGTAAACTCTCACGCAGGTGAAGAAGTACGTGGTTACCACAAACCAATCATGCTAGCTGGTGGCCTTGGTAACATCCGTGATGAGCACGTTCAGAAGAAAGAGATCCCAGTAGGTGCAAGCCTAATCGTTCTTGGCGGTCCTGCGATGAACATCGGTCTTGGTGGCGGTGCGGCATCTTCTATGGATTCTGGTTCTTCTTCTGAAGATCTAGATTTCGCTTCTGTACAACGTGAAAACCCAGAGATGGAGCGTCGTTGTCAGGAAGTGATCGACCGTTGTTGGCAGCTAGGTGATGCGAACCCAATCGCATTCATCCACGATGTGGGCGCGGGTGGTATCTCTAATGCTCTTCCTGAATTAGTAGACGATGGTGAGCGTGGCGGTATCTTCAACCTACGCGACGTGCCAAACGATGAGCCGGGCATGAGCCCACTTGAGATCTGGTGTAACGAATCTCAAGAACGTTACGTAATGGCGGTTGCTGACGAAGACATGGCAACGTTCGACGCAATTTGTAAGCGTGAGCGCGCACCATACGCAGTGGTTGGTAAAGCAACGGAAGAGCGTGAACTTAAACTTGAAGATTCACACTTCGACAACACGCCAATCGACATGCCAATGGACATCCTTTTAGGTAAAACACCTAAGATGCACCGTGACGCGAAAACGCTAAAAGCAAACAACCCAGCGATTGACCGTTCTGGTATCGAAATGAATGAAGCGGTTGACCGTGTTCTTCGCCTGCCAACAGTCGCTGAGAAAACATTCCTTATCACTATCGGTGACCGCTCGGTAACAGGTCTTGTTGCTCGTGACCAAATGGTTGGCCCATGGCAGGTTCCGGTTGCTAACTGCGCTGTAACGGCAGCAAGTTACGACTCTTACCACGGTGAGGCGATGTCTCTTGGTGAGCGTACGCCAGTGGCACTACTAGACTTCGGTGCATCGGCTCGTCTAGCGGTTGGTGAAGCAATCACAAACATCGCAGCGACTAACATCGGCGATATCAAACACATTAAACTATCGGCTAACTGGATGTCTCCAGCGGGTCACCCGGGTGAAGATGCAGGTCTTTACGAAGCGGTGAAAGCAGTCGGTGAAGAACTATGTCCAGCACTGGGTCTAACTATCCCAGTGGGTAAAGACTCAATGTCTATGAAGACGAAGTGGGAAGAGAACGGCGAGCAGAAAGAAGTAACGTCTCCGCTATCTCTTGTTATCACTGCGTTTGCTCGTGTTGAAGATGTTCGTAAGACAATTACGCCTCAGCTTCGCACTGACAAGGGTGACACATCACTAGTTCTTATCGACCTAGGTAACGGCAAAAACCGTCTAGGTGCTACGGCATTAGCGCAAGTTTACAAGCAGCTTGGTGACAAGCCAGCAGACGTAGACAACGCAGCACAGCTAAAAGGTTTCTACGAAGGCGTTCAAGCTCTTGTGGCTAACGACCAAGTTGTGGCTTACCACGATAAAGGTGATGGTGGTCTATTTGTTACTCTAGCTGAAATGGCATTCGCAGGTCACTGTGGTGTTAATGCTGATATTGCTGCGCTAGGCGAAGATGCACTAGCTGCACTATTCAACGAAGAGCTAGGTGCGGTAATCCAAGTTCGCAACGATGACCTAGACGCGGTTCTTTCTACACTTGCGGCAAACGGCCTAGAAGCGTGCTCACACGTAATTGGTTCTGTTGAAGCATCGGATGAGCTAGTGATTAAGTCTGGCGAGTCTGTAGTGATTGAACGTAACCGTACTGAGCTACGTACTATCTGGGCTGAGACAACGCATAAGATGCAAGGTCTACGTGATAACCCAGCATGTGCTGACCAAGAGCACGAAGCGAAGAAAGACAACTCAGACCCTGGTCTGAACGTGAAACTAAGCTTCGACGTAAATGAAGATATCGCTGCACCGTTCATCAACACCGGTGCTAAGCCTAAGATGGCAATTCTACGTGAGCAGGGTGTTAACTCTCACGTTGAAATGGCAGCAGCATTCGACCGTGCAGGCTTCGAAGCAACTGATATTCACATGAGCGACATCCTAACGGGTCAAGCGGTTCTAGAAGAGTACAACGGCCTTGTGGCATGTGGTGGCTTCTCTTACGGTGATGTACTAGGCGCAGGTGAAGGTTGGGCTAAGTCGGTTCTGTTTAACGACTCTACTCGTGACCAGTTTGAAAACTTCTTCAAGCGTGAAGATACCTTCTCTCTAGGTGTATGTAACGGTTGTCAGATGCTGTCTAACTTACGTGACCTAATCCCAGGTGCTGAGTACTGGCCACGTTTCGTTCGCAACGAATCTGAGCGTTTTGAAGCACGTTTCAGCCTAGTAGAAGTTCAGAAATCTGATTCTGTATTCTTCAATGGCATGGAAGGTTCTCGTATGCCAATCGCTGTTTCTCACGGTGAAGGCCGCGTAGAAGTACGTGATAACGACCACCTAAACGCGATTGAAAACTCAGGTACAGTTGCCTTACGTTACGTTGATAACAACGGTAACCAAACGCAGCAATACCCGAACAACCCGAACGGTTCGCCAAACGCTATCACAGGTTTAACAACGACTGACGGCCGCGTGACTATCATGATGCCTCACCCAGAGCGTGTGTTCCGCACGGTTGCAAACTCTTGGTCTCCAGAAGGTTGGGGCGAGAATGGCGCTTGGATGCGTATGTTCCAAAACGCTCGTAAGAATGTAGGTTAATCACTTTCTTACAGGTCGCATTAATCTAGGCTAGGTTAATCAAAAATGAAAAGCGCAGATCGAAAGGTCTGCGCTTTTTTATTTCCTAAGATTTAGGAACCAGTGCGAAACAATTGAGGTTTGCAGTTTGCTGTTCTAAAAATCTCCACTACGCTAAATGTTATGGAATCAATTTGTTAGGCGAATAATTCTTGCTATCGAGCAAGGAAAGCTTCGTTCGGCTATGCAAAAACTGAATCAATCATCGTGGCATAAGAGGGATCTATGAAAACAACAATTACAAAAGCCGTTGCAGTGGCAGCGATTGTCATGTCGTTAGCTGGGTGTGTAGGTAGTAACGCGGTTACTGGAAAATTAATGAAGTTCAACGTCGAGGTGGTGGATAACCGTTACGCTCGTGCGGGCGTCAACTTCTTGCTTGCTCCGGTTTACGCATTAACCACCGCAGCCGATTACATTGTCTTTAACTCAATCGAATTCTGGGCGGGTAAAAACCCACTCACAGGCGCACCTCACATCTTTGATAGCAAAGTCGATACCATGATTGATGTGAACGACAGCCTTGATGATTCACTAAAAGAAGCACCACTTGGTTTCAATAATCGTCAGATCGAATGGGGTGAGATGCAGCAAATTGATGAGAACACGATTCGTATGGACATCACTTACAACGATGGTCAGAAAGCCGTTCTGACAGGTGTTCGTGATGGCGACAAGGTCAGCTACTACATGGATGGCACGCTAGTATCAGAAACTTCTATTCAAGCGCTTGAGCAGCTAGCCGCAGAGAAAGCGTAACCCTTTTAGTTTGATACCAATAAAAGAAAAGCCGCTGGATTTAACCCCAGCGGCTTCGTATTTTCTAGCATCTAGCGCTTAGATTAGTTGTTGCTGTGTAGCTCGCTGTTTAGTTCAACAGCAGACTTGTTCGCTAGACATTCAATTTGACCAGTGATCGAGTTGCGGCGGAACAGAAGATCAGAAACGCCAGCTAGGTCGCGAGCTTTAATGATTTCTACTTCGTTGCCTTCTTTATCTAGCATGCGAACCTTAGTACCTGCAGTTACGTAAAGGCCAGACTCAACAGTACAACGGTCGCCCATTGGGAAGCCAAGACCCGCGTTTGCGCCTAGTAGGCAGTTTTCGCCGATAGAGATAACCATAGTACCGCCACCAGACAGAGTACCCATGATAGAAGCGCCGCCGCCGATGTCTGAACCGTTACCTACAACAACACCTGCTGATATACGACCTTCAACCATGCTTACGCCAGTTGTACCTGCATTGAAGTTGATGAAACCTTCGTGCATAACCGTTGTGCCTTCACCCACATGTGCGCCAAGACGAACACGAGAAGTGTCAGCAATACGAATACCTGTTGGTACCACGTAATCCACCATTTTAGGGAACTTGTCTACGCAATCTACAGATAGAGCGCGACCAGCTAGGCGTGCTTCGATTTGACGCTCAGCCAGTTCAGGAAGATCGATTGGACCTTCGTTAGTCCATGCGATGTTGTGCAGTAGACCGAAGATGCCGTCTAGTACTGTACCGTGTGGTTGAACTAGGCGGTTAGAGATAAGTTGCAGCTTAAGGAAGCCTTCAGCAACTGATGCTGGCTTTTCGTCAGTCGCAAGAACAACAAGAACAAGTGGCTGCTCAGATGCTGCTGCTTTTTCTGCGAAAGATGCGTTTGCTGCATCGTCGTTTGCTGCGAATGCTTTCGCTAGTTCTGCACTTTGTGCTGCAGAGATTTCGATAGCTTGGTTGCCTTCAGTGTAACCTGCAACTTCACCAACAGCCGCTACTAGAGCATCGCTTGGGTTTAGAAGTGGGTTAGGGAAGAACGCTTCAATGATTTTATTGTCGCGGTTTTTAGTTGCCGTACCGAAGGCTAGTGAAAAGTAAGCCATGTTGAATCTCCATGTGTTGAGTCTTGATTTTGCTATTTCATAACAGCGGCTCGAATAACAAGCGCTGCCGTTAGCAAAGTTAATTTAATTGCGTTCATCATAAAGAGAGCGCCCTCGTTATGAAAGGGCGCATCGGGATAAAGTCTGTAAAATGATATTGCTTGTCTTTTGAGAGATATTTTTCTGCAATGAGAAAACACTGCAGATCAACACAAATTGATTGGTGCGTTAGCCAACGTTCTTCTGTGAATAGCCTCTTTAGACAAACAGCGCCTTATAAGCTTGTTCAATCCCTTCAATCAACATCTGCATCCCGATAACGGCGAGTATCAAACCCATCATTCGAGTAATCACGTTTAGTGCGCTTGGCCCTACGGCTTTCACGAAGCGTTCGCCGAATACAAATAATACGTAGGTTAAGGTGCACAGTAGGCCAAACGCGACGATGGTAATGATTGTTTCGTAAATTCCCTCAGTGCTGGCGAAGTTCATTGCGGTGGCTATGGTGCCGGGGCCTGCCAGTATTGGCATGGCTAGAGGTGATACTGCGATGCTAAGCGCCGCGTCTCGTTGGGCGTCTGAGTTGACCTTCTCTTTTGCTTTTGAATGTGTTGAGTCACCTTGCAGCATGTGAAAGCCAATCAAAAAGACCAGAATGCCGCCCGTGATACGCAGTGCGTAAAGCGTGATACCAAAGAGGTCAAAGATCAGTTTACCAGAGAGTGCAAACGTACTGACGATGACAAATGCGATAAACACTGAACGGAAGGCGATGGATTTGACCGTTTCTCTATCGTTATCACCTGTTAATCCAAGAAAGATTGGGGTGTTGGCGATTGGGTTCATGATGGCGAAAAAGCCCATGAACACGGTGATGGTATGAATGATGAGCTCTTTCATATTATTCCTTTGAAAATATGCAGTTAAATACCAATAGTTTGTGTATTTAATCTTAGATACAAATAATTATTAGAAATAGATATTAGAGCAAGTGTGAATAAAAAACAGCCAGCATAAGACTGGCTGTTTGGTTTTAGTGATAGGGGTAGAGTTTTGGTCGTGCGTTATTGCGCGTTTCTCAATTAAAGAGCTCTACAAAAGGCTCTATATGACAGGCCGACTATAGAGCTCGTTTTGTCGTTATGCGTTTTGAGACTCACTCACAGCGACAGCCAATGCAACCGTAGCACCTACCATTGGGTTGTTACCCATACCGATGAAGCCCATCATTGCTACGTGAGCTGGAACAGAAGAACTACCAGCGAATTGAGCGTCAGCATGCATTCTGCCCATGGTATCTGTCATGCCGTAAGATGCAGGGCCTGCAGCAACGTTATCTGGGTGTAAAGTTCGACCTGTACCACCGCCTGAAGCTACTGAGAAGTAAGGCAAGCCTTGGCGAGTACGCTCTGCTTTGTAGATACCGGCAACAGGGTGTTGGAAGCGTGTTGGGTTGGTTGAGTTACCCGTGATACTCACATCCACTTCTTCTCTGTGCATGATCGCTACGCCTTCACGTACATCATCAGCGCCGTAACACAAGATCTCGCCACGAGGGCCTTGTGAGAAGCGGCGACGTTCTGTTTCAACTAGCTCACCCGTTTGGTAATCAAATTGAGTGCGAACATAGGTAAAGCCATTGATGCGAGAGATTAGGTAAGCCGCATCTTTACCTAGACCGTTCAAGATAACTTTCAATGGTGTTTTGCGTGATTTGTTCACGTTCAGTGCAATCTTGATCGCACCTTCTGCAGCAGCAAAAGACTCATGGCCTGCAAGGAAAGCAAAGCAGTGGCTCTCTTCATTTAATAGACGTGCAGCCAGTGCGCCATGGCCGATACCGACTTGACGTTGCTCCGCAACACTGCCGGGTTTTGTGAATGCTTGAAGGCCTTCACCAATGATATTCGCCGCTTGTTCAGCGTTGTTCGCTTTGCGGAACAGAGCCAATGCTGCACCAAGAGTGTAGGCGTCAGCTGCGCTTTCAAATGCGATAGGTTGAGTGTCCATCACCAGCGCTTTTGGATCGACATTGTGTGATAGACAGTATTGGTTTGCTTGCTCTAAAGAGTCGAAGTTCATTTCTGCCAATACGCGAGTTACTGATTCATTAAATTGAGTGTTCATCATATCTTTCCTCTTAATTGGCAAAATTATTGTTGGCGTGGGTTGATGGTGGTTACGGCTTCGTCGAAGCGACCATAAGTCCCTGTCGCAAGGTCAGCAGCTTCGTTCGCTGGTACACCTTGGTTAATCGCCTTCATCATTTTGCCGAGGTTGAGATATTCGTAGCCAATCACTTCGCTGTTATCGTCAAGCGCAAGTTTGGTCACGTAACCTTCTGCAAGCTCTAGGTAACGAACGCCTTTCGCTGAGGTTGAATAGCTGGTACCGACTTGGCTGCGCTGTGTTTGACCTAAGTCTTCCAATGCTGCGCCGATCTCTAGGCCACCTTCAGAGAAAGCAGACTGAGTTCGACCGTAAACAAACTGTAGGAAGATTTCGCGCATTGCTACGTTGATAGCGTCACATACTAAGTCAGTATTGAGCGCTTCTAGAATGGTTTTTCCGGTGAGGATTTCGGCTGCCATCGCGGCAGATTGTGTCATGCCTGAACAACCAATGGTTTCGATTAATGCTTCTTCGATGATGCCGTTTTTTACGTTAAGAGTCAGTTTTGCAGCACCTTGTTGTGGTGCACAAGTGCCAACACCATGGCTTAAGCCAGAAATAGCGATGACATCTTTTGGGCTAACCATTGCGCCTTCAACTGGAATTGGAGCTGAATTGTGAAGATCACCCCTTTGAATAGGGCACATTGATTGAATTTCTGAAGAGTAGTGCATAATGTTTTCTCACTTATAGAGCCATTTAAGACCTAGGGCGTTGAGAAAACAGGACGTGTTGGAAGAGGTGCGGCTAATTCACTACAGATCTTGAGTATCGATAATCCAAAGGTGTCATGGAGCTTGGTCTTACTAGACTAAGTCCATTTCAAAATGGAGGAATAGCGATACGTCCAACAGTATTACCTGTTTTCGATTCTGTAGGAGTCATTAGCACTGTTCGGAAAGAACGGGCGGTTGAAGCAAAAGCTTAGGTGGAACCCCATCACCTGATGGCTATAGATTAGATCTTTATCACACTTTTGCGCAAGCGAATGTTTAGAGCGATTTCGACTATAAACAAGCTTCATTATATTTCGATAAGTATAAAAAAACGCCAATAACGAACTCTGATTAGAGGCGTTATTGACGTTTTTTAGAAAGGTATCAGCTAGTTATGCTGCATCTTCTTCTGCGTCTTCAACAGCTTCAAGCTTCTTAGCTTTTTTCGGAGCTGGCTTACGCTTAGCACCTAATGCGTAAAGAACTTCTTCTTTGTTCTTCGCTAGGTACATTGCAAGTTCTTCTTGCTTGCCTTCATCTTCAACTAAATCGCTTTTGCCTAACAGTTCAAAAAGCTCATCAGCCATATCCAGCATTTTGTCGTATGCGTCAGCTTCGGCTTTAGAGGTAAAAGTCATTTTCTCTTCTCCGTTGCGTTCCACCACGTACTTGACGATAACAGCCATGGTTAATCCTCTAAGTTTGATAAATTTTACTGGCTTTTTATACAGTTTCTGATGCTAAAAGTCCAGTTGGAGCCTGAACTATGCGGCCTCAATCTTGATGTGTAGCCCAGTCTTCACAATAACCCATGAAAGATTTCAGCAGTGGGCTTTGATATTTGTCTTTATGGACCAGCATCCAGAATCGACGTTTCATGTCGAGTGGTACATCAAGTGCTTTCACTCGGCCTGAATCAATCGCACGTTGTGCCGCTAAACGCGATAAACACGCAAAGCCCAGACCTGCAGAAACAGAGTTGATGATCGCTTCCGTGGTGTTGAGCTCAAATGATTCGTACCAGTGCTCGATACGCGGTGCAACGGCACGCAAGAAAAACTCACGTGTACCTGAGCCTGACTCGCGCAATATCCAATGGCTGCCTTCTAAATCATGCAGAGCAACTTTGTCTTGTGAAACGAGAGGGTGTTGATTACTAACGATAATACACATCTCATCGCTACTGAACTGGCTAGAGATCAATTCAGGATGGAGTGTTTTTCCTTCAATTAGCGCGATATCCAGTTCATAATCCACCAACTTTTGGCAGATCAGCGCACTGTTTGAAATGAACAAGCTCTGGTCTTGATGCTGAGTTCGTTCGCGAAAGCCAGACAGAATAAAGGGTGCGACTTGATTACCAATCGTGTCACTCGCGCCAACCTTGAGATTGCCATTTAATGGTTGGTCATCGCGGAACAAAACATCGATACCCGCAGCTCGGTGAAGTATCTCATCAGCCAAGGGAAGTAATTTTTGTCCCTCTTGATTGAGAATTAATCGGTTGTTAACCCGGTCAAATAGAGAGTGACCTAACTGTTTCTCCATTTCGCCTAATGCCATGCTGACCGCGGCTTTAGACAAAAACAGCGCTTCTGATGCGGCGGTAAGCGTCGAATGCTGGGTAATGGTGACAAACACTTTGAGTTGTTTGATTGAGATATTAGCCATCAGGTTCCTAGTTTTACGCTGCTGGTGGAAAGGGTTGTTCAGTATTGATGAACACTTGTTATATATAATTGGATATTGTTTAACGAAGCGCAAGCGTATTATGGCTTCAACAAGCTGATGAGTTCACAAGTTTAGTGAATTAAGTTTAAGAGAGGCTGACATGATTCAACGTATTAAATATAGATTAACAGGAGCTCCAACACCCATGGCAGGGTTAGCACTCGCAATCGCAAGCTTAGGCTGGTGCTGGGATGGCGTTTTAGTCGCACAAGGTATTTTGCACACTCCTGGCTTAGTGCAGTGGATCAGTGCAGGTATTGCAGCGGTATTGCTTCTTGTTTTAGCTGTGAAATTTTTGATTCATGGCCACCTATTGCGTGAAGATCTTGCTCACCCTGTTGTTGGCAGTGTGGTACCTACATTTGCGATGGGGTGCATGGTGGTATCAGCGTCTTTGGCGCCAATTTCTCAATTCTTACAAGAAGCGATGTGGTTGGCTTCTGTGGCTTTACACGTTGTGTTTCTAGTGAGCTTTTTGTACCACAGAGCTAAAAACTTTGAGATTCACCATATGGTGCCAAGTTGGTTTGTGCCACCAATCGGTATTATCGTGGCTGACGTGTCTTTCTCTGGTAATCCAGTTTTAGAGCCAGTAGCGAACGCGACTTTGGTATTTGGTTTATTGGTTTACGCTGTGATGCTACCACTGATGGTTTACCGTTTGATCTTCTCTCACGAAGTGCCAGATGCAGCTAAACCAACGATTGCGATTATGGCTGCACCAGCGAGCCTATCATTGGCGGGTTACTTAACCGTTACTGCTAGCCCTTCACCAGTGATCATTGGTTTGCTCTTTGGTATCGCAGTGTTGATGACGTTTATTATCTACATCGCGTTTTTCAAACTACTTCGTCTTCCATTCAGCCCAGGCTATGCAGCGTTTACTTTCCCAATCGTGATTGGTGCAACAGCGTTATTTAAATTGGCGGCTTGGATGCAAGTACAAGGTGTTGAAGCGCACTACATCAGCCAAGTGTTCAATCTAGCGTACCTAGAACTGATTGTGGCAACCTTCGTCGTCGGTTATGTCGCGATTCGTTACTACATGAACTACAAACCTCATCGTGTTTTAAGTGCGGTAGCGGGTAGATTGTAAAGGGCAATAGTTCAAAAGATAAACGGACCTTAAGCTTTCGGTATTTCATAAGCTTATATTCCTCATCCAAACTCAGCACTTATGCTAATCTGGCAGTATATTGTGGCAAGATTAGCGTGAGTGCACTTTGTTTACTGTTTACCATTCCAATAAAGTTGATACTTTAAAAATTCTTCTCGTTCACTTGATCAAAAGTGACCCTTTAGCCAATCCTTTCGAAAAAGAGCAAATTCTGGTTCAGAGCCCAGGTATGTCTCAATGGCTTAAGATGGAACTCGCCAAAGAATTTGGTGTAGCAGCAAATATCGATTTTCCTCTTCCAGCAACCTTCATTTGGGATATGTTTACCCAAGTGCTTCCTGATGTACCTAAACGCAGTGCTTTTAACAAAGAAGCGATGACGTGGAAGCTGATGAGTTTGCTACCCGCGAAACTTGACCACCCTGATTTCTTACCCCTACAGCGCTATCTTGAAAACGACGAAGATGATTCAAAGCTGTATCAATTAGCCGAGAAAATTGCCGATATCTTCGATGGTTACTTAGTATATCGTCCAGAGTGGATGGCGATGTGGGAAGCGGGCGAGCCCGTTGCAGAATTGATTGATAGTGAAGGACAACAAGAGCACCCTTGGCAGCCAATTTTGTGGAAGGCGCTTTATGATCAGACCCTCTCTCAAGGTCAATCAAAGTATCACCGTGGTAACTTATATCACGACTTCATTGAAGCGCTAGCCAACCAACAAGGGCAGCTACAACACCTGCCGAAACGTCTGTTTGTATTTGGTATTTCGTCGCTGCCTCCTCGCTATATGGATGCCTTGAAAGCGCTGGGAGAGCAGATTGATGTTCACCTGATGTTTACTAATCCTTGTCAACATTATTGGGGCGATATCCGCGACCGTAAATACTTGGCAAGAGTGGAAGCGCAACGTCGTAAGCAGTTTGCTCTGGTTGATGGCTTACCTCAGCTAGAAGGCGAAGTATCGCCATTGAAAGATGGTATTGAAGCCAACGTCGAAGATGAACTGCATACCAGCCAAGCGGTAGGTAATAGCTTGCTTGCGTCTATGGGTAAGCTGGGCAGAGATAACCTGTTCTTGCTGTCTCAATCAGACAGTGAAGAGCACGAGTTCTTTATTGATGTTGAGAGAGACAGTCTGCTGCATCAACTGCAAGCCGATATTCTCCAGTTAGAAGAACATCAAGATGATCACATCTTAGATTCCAGCAACCACAAACAAGTGGTTGAGCTGGGTGATCGCTCGTTGACTGTGCATGCTTGTCACAGCCCAATGCGCGAGGTGGAGGTTCTCCATGACCAGCTATTGGCGATGTTCGATGCTGATCCGACACTCAAGCCACGCGATATCATTGTGATGGTGGCAGATATCAATGCCTACAGCCCTGCGATTCAGGCGGTATTTGGTAATGCCCCGGGTGAGCGTTATATCCCTTACTCGATCTCCGATAGAACCGCCGACCAAGAGAGTCCAATTCTGACCGCGTTCATGCAGCTGGTCGCGCTACCGAGCACGCGTTGTTTAGCTTCTGAACTTCTAGAGCTACTAGAAATCCCAGCGATGATGGCACGCTTTGGTATTGATGAATTTCAATTTGAGCAAGCCAAGCAGTGGGTTGAAGAGGCGGGTATTCGTTGGGGCGTCGACTCGTCTACCGCAACGGAGTTTGATTTGCCTGCTACTGAGCAAAATACCTGGCTATTTGGTATTCAGCGGATGCTGCTGGGTTATGCGATGTCAGGTTCTGCAGGTTTGTTTGAAACTGAACACTCTCCAATTGCGGCTTATAACGAAGTTCAAGGTATTAATGCCGAACTTGCCGGTAAGTTAGCGCACTTTATTGACCGTATTGCTCATTACCGTCAACGCTTAACTGAAACTCAATCTATCGACATGTGGCGTGAAACCTTGCTGCAAATGATTGATGATTTCTTCGCCGTTGAGCTAGAGGGCGAGGTGGTGCTTAAGTCAATTCGCGATGCACTTTCTCAACTGAATGAACAGCTTGATGATGCCCTATACGAACAAGAGCTATCGCCAAGCATCATCTATCAGTACTTGAATAATAAACTGTCGGGCGCGCGCATTAGTCAGCGTTTCTTAGCGGGGCAAGTGAACTTCTGTACCCTGATGCCGATGCGTTCCATCCCGTTCAAAACTGTTTGTCTATTAGGCATGAATGATGGTGTTTACCCTCGTTCAATGCCGCCAGAAGGTTTTGACCTAATGAACGGGCGCACACGGCCGGGAGACCGCTCTCGTCGTGATGATGACCGCTACCTGTTCTTAGAAGCAATGTTGTCAGCACAAGAGTGTTTGTACATCAGTTATGTCGGCCGCTCGATTCAAGATAATACTGAGCGAGTACCGTCGGTATTGGTTTCTGAGTTGATTGAATACTGCCAGCAGAACTACTGCCTAAGTGAAGACCAATCATTACCAAGTGATGATTCAGGCATCAGGCTGACTCAAGCAATTAGTTTTGAACACACCATGACGCCATTTAGTCCTGCAGCCTTTACACAAGGTGATGAAAGCCATGTATTGAGTTACGCCAAAGAGTGGCTTCCTGCGGCTAACCGTTCCGGTGAACGCAGTGGTGAATTCAATCGTGCCTTGGATGACTATTTGCTTGGTGCAACTTATCTACTGGAATTGGATCTTGTTGAATTGCAGCGTTTCTGGCGCTTACCGGTGCAATACTTCTTTAATCGCCGACTAAAAGTGGTATTTGAGCCACCGCTTCCGGTTATGGAAGACGATGAGCCGTTCGTGCTAAATGGCTTAGAAAGCTTCCAGCTTAAGGATGCTTTGCTGCAAGTATTGTTGGATAACCCTGAAGGGGCAGATGAAGCGGTTCGCTTGTTTGTTTCTGAGCAAAAAGCCCAAGGTCGATTACCGGTTGGCGCTTTTGGCGACATTGAATTTGAAACCAACCGAGTTCAAGCAGAAGACTTAGCCAAAGAGATTCGATTTGTAAGTGGGCAGCCACAGCAAGATCTTGAGGTAAATATTGAGTTTGATGTGTTAGGTGAAGGCAAACCGGTTCGTTTGATGGGTTGGTTAACTCAAAACTATCAATCGGGTTTGGTGCGTTTCCGTAGCGGTAAAATTCGTTCGCAAGATTACTTGGCTGCATGGATCGATCACTTGTGTTGTGCAGTAATGGGGCACGGAAAAACAACCCATATTATTGGCTATGACAGAAAAGAAGGCGTGGTTCACCAAACGCTACAACCGATTGCTGATGCGCAGCAGGCTAAGAGTTTATTGGCTGAGTTGGCTCGACTGTTCTATCAAGGCATGACTGCACCACTGCCTTACTTCCCGAAAACAGCATTGGCTGGCGTTGAAGCGGGCTTTAGCCGTGGTAAATGGGTCGATGATGAAGAGAAGTCGCTCAAGAAAATGGCCGATACTTTTAATGACAGCTTCGCCTTTACCGGTGAGGGCAGAGACACCTACATCTCGCGTATTTGGCCTAAGTGGGATGATGAGCTGGCTGCGGAGTCGCGCATGTATTCAACGCTTGTGTTACAGGCGGCAAGGTTGGCGGCTGCCGATCTGGAAGATCAGGAGTAAGTGGTTGTGATCGACACGATCAACCGCGGATGCGCTGAATTAATGAATGACGAAAGAGAGTCGCTAGTAAGCATTTGGGATGCTTACTTTCCTGGTGAAGGAAATCAAGGTGAAGAGAAGCAAGATACAGGAAATAAAGTGGCCGCCAGTAAATCATTATTAGTGTAGGGCGTTCGCTGTACGGCCACAGGTCAGAGGGACCATTATTCTGTGGTTCAAAGTAGGCAATGAGTATAAAACTCGAATCGCGCTCCTGAACTCGTGGGCGCATAGTAGCGAGGCGATCCGAATTGATCCGTGAGAGAGATCGCACTAACTATTAACAAATCTGCGTAGGACGTAAATTGAATGACGTTTTCCACGCTAGGTCACATTTGTAACAACATATTTATCAGAAGGCAGTAAGGCATGACGACCACAAGCAGTGTTCAGGTAATTGCTCCACAGACACTCAATACCATGACGTTTCCACTTCATGGCGCGCGTTTAATTGAAGCATCGGCGGGTACAGGTAAAACATTTACCATCGCTGGCTTGTACTTACGCCTACTGCTCGGGCATGGCACGGCAGAACCACAAGGTGAGCTGTCGGAAGCAACCCGACATCATGAGGAGCTGACCGTAGATCAAATCCTGGTCGTGACTTTTACTGAAGCAGCAACCGCAGAATTGCGAGATCGTATTCGTGCCCGAATCCATGATGCACGCATAGCGTTTGCTCGCGGGCAAAGTGATGACCCAGTGATTGCGCCTCTGTTGCAAGCAATCGAAGACCACGCTGGCGCTGCGAAAACACTGCTCAATGCGGAAAGGCAAATGGATGAAGCGGCGGTATACACCATTCACGGCTTCTGTCAGCGTATGTTGACTCAAAATGCCTTCGAGTCTGGAAGCCGATTTGATAATGAATTTGTGACCGATGAAAGCCATCTTAAAGCGCAAGTGGTTGCCGACTACTGGCGTAAGCAGTTTTACCCGCTGCCTATTCAACTGGCTGGTGAGGTTCGTAATATTTGGGGCTCACCTGCTGCGTTATTAGCAGACGTAAATCGTTATCTGACAGGATCTCCGCTGAAATTGACGGTAGATGCGATGTCGGGTGACTTGCAAACTCTGCACAATCAGAACCTAGACAAAATGAAGCAGCTTAAAGCGCTGTGGTGTGAATCTGAAGCGGACTTTTTGGCTTTGATCTCAGGTTCGGATGTGAACAAGCGCAGTTACACCAAGAAGTCTCTGCCAACATGGCTAGAGGCGGTGACGGCATGGGCGCAAAGCGACACCCATGACTATCAATATCCAGACAAATTAGAGAAGTTCTCGCAAGCCACTTTAATCGAAAAAACACCGAAAGGCACCGCACCTCAGCATGCCGTTTTCGAAGCGATTGAGGATTTCTTAAATCACCCAGCCGACTTGAAAGCTCCATTGCTGGCACATGCGATTACCCATTGTCGAACTATGCTAGCCAAGGCGAAACAGCAAAAGCAGTGGTTATCATTTGACGACCTACTGACTCAGTTATCCGCGTCGATTGATGTCGATGAACAATCCTTGCTGGTTGAAAGAGTTCGCACACTCTACCCGGTTGCGATGATCGATGAATTCCAAGATACCGACCCACTGCAATACAGTATTTTTAGCCGAATCTATCTCGATAATCCGCAGTGCGGCTTGTTTATGATCGGTGACCCAAAACAGGCGATTTATGGCTTCCGTGGCGCAGATATATTTACCTATATCAAGGCGAGAAACCAAGTTAGTGCTCACTACACCTTAGGCACCAACTGGCGTTCGAGTGCTGATATGGTCAGCGCAGTAAACCAAGTGTTTATGAACTCGGACAGTCCGTTTATCTACGACCAAGACATCCCATTCTTACCCGTAGCTGCCAGTCCATCAGCCGACAAACGCCAATGGGTGATGAACGGAGAAACTCAGCACGCACTTACCTTTTGGCTGCAAGAGGCTGAAGACAAGCCGTTACCAAAAGGCGAATATCACAAGGCGATGGCAGAGGCGACGGCGAGTCAAATTCAAACCATTCTGACCGCTTCTCAAAGCCAGCAAGCCTATTTTGATAACGGCAAAAAACAACATGCCGTGAATGCGGGTGATATTGCTGTCTTGGTTCGAACCGGCAGTGAAGGTCGTCTGATCAAGAATGCGTTGTCTGAACAAGGTATCGCGAGTGTGTATCTGTCGAACCGAGACAGTGTATTTACTAGCTTGGTTGCGCAAGATATTCAACGCTTGCTACAAGCGGTGCTGACACCTGAAAACGATCGTGCATTACGCGCGAGTTTGGCCTCAGAGTTGTTTGCTCTGGATGCGGCTTCATTGGATGAGCTCAATAACGATGAGGTTGTGTGGGAAAACGTCGTTAACGAATTTCGAGAATATCGTAAGTTGTGGCTACAGCGTGGCGTGCTACCAATGCTGCGTAGCGTGATCAGCAAAAGACATCTCGCGGAACGCTTACTGGAAGAAGAAAATGGTGAGCGCTCACTTACCGATTTAATGCACATTGGCGAATTACTACAGCAAGCAAGACAAGAGCTCGACAGTGACTATGGCTTGTTACGTTGGTTAGCAGAAGCGATATCAGATGCACAAAATGGTTTAGGCGGCAGTGAAGACGACATTCAGCGTCTTGAATCAGAGAGAAACTTGGTTCAAATCGTTACTATTCATAAGTCGAAAGGCTTGGAATATGACTTGGTGTTTTTGCCGTTCGTTGCAAGCTATCGTGAAGCGAGTGAAGGTAAGTTCTACGATCACGATTCAGATACCACGGTACTTGATATTACGGGCAGTGATAGTGCTTTAGCACAAGCCGATAAAGAGCGACTGGCAGAAGATCTACGTTTGATTTACGTAGCTCTCACCCGTGCCGTTTACGGTTGTTTCATTGGCATGGCTCCGCTACGTAAAGGCCGCTCAACCAAAGAGCCGACCGGTGTACATTTGAGTGCCATGGGCTACTTGGTTCAAAACGGACAAGAGCAAGGCATTGCCGAATTACATCAAGCTCTAGCGGCAATTGAAGGCAAAAATTCAAGTGTGCTGTTAGCCGAAACGCCAACCGTTCACGAGCAAGTGTTTGTACAAACAGAGCAAGTGAGTGAAGGCTTACATGCTAATGAACTCAAGGCTTCAATCGACAGGGCTTGGCGTATCACCAGTTACTCAGGGCTTGTAAAGCAGGGCAGTCACGGTGCGAGTCATGACGCGACCATTGAGGTATCTGGCTTTGATATTGACTCAGCTGATGAGCAGGATGAGTCTGAATTGATTGAACCTGAACGCTCTATCTTTACGTTCCCTCGTGGTGCTCGCCCGGGTACTTTCTTACACACCTTGTTTGAGGATGTTGAATTTACTGAGCCAGCAACCAGCGAACATAACACGCAAGTAATCACTCACTTATTAGAGTCGGAGCAATACGAACTAGAGTGGTTACCTGTGCTTCAACAGCTTGTCGATACGGTGCTTAACACCGCATTAGATGGCAAAAATTTAAAGCTCAGTGAGAAAGATTCGACGCAACGCTTAGTCGAGATGGAATTCTTATTACCGATCGAAGTGTTGGCCGCATCTGAACTGAATCAAACCATTCAATATCATGATCCCTTATCGGCAAAAGCAGGCGACCTAGGTTTCCAAACCGTGCAAGGCATGTTGAAAGGCTTCATCGATTTGGTGTTTGAGCATCAAGGTAAATACTATGTACTCGACTGGAAATCGAACCATCTAGGTGATGACGTTGCCGTCTACCATGGTGAAGCATTGAAATCGGCGATGGCTGATCACCGCTACGATCTGCAATATCAAATCTATGCATTGGCGCTGCATCGCTTCTTACGCAGCCGCGTTGCGGATTACAGTTATGAACAACATTTCGGTGGGGTTTATTACTTGTTCTTAAGAGGAATGGATGGCCAATCTCAACAAGGTATATTCTCGGCGAAACCAACACTGGCTTTGCTCGATGAAATGGATCAATTGATTGACGGTAAAGTGATAGACAGACGTTCAGCACAATTGAATGACAATGAAACTGGACAGATGGGGCTTCTATAATGACGACAACGACCGCGAATACCAGCATAGAGACAGCGAACTCTGTTAAGCCAGTTTCACTTATCCCTGAGCAGCTCATGGATGTATTAAAGTTCCTAGCGGACAAAGGTTCAATCCGTCAGTTGGATTATCAATTTGCCCGTTTTATTGCTCAGCAAGCGACGAGTCATTCTCAAGAGATCGGCTTTCTCGCTGGTGTAGTGAGTCATGAATTAGGCAAAGGGCATATCTGTACTCAGCTTATACAGCTACATACGGTAGACCTTGAGCAAACGGCAGACCTTGCTCAGTTGCTTGGTTTGTACGGTGAAACGGCACTGCAATTGAACCAAAAACTGTTGGGTATTGATTGGGCGACTGTTCTGCAATCATCTAACTTAGTTGGAACAACTAATGACTGCGTTAAGCCGCTGATGTTTGATGGACAGCGTGTCTACTTACAACGCTATTGGAACTACGAAGTGGTGTTGGCTGAGACCTTAAAGCGTTTAAGTAAGCCTGTAGAATTCAATATTGAACAGAAAAAGGCGCTGACGGAAACACTCAATCAGCTCTTTGCACGCAGCTATCACTTTTTGTTTAACGCTTTAGCCAAGGCTGAAGCAAACCAACAAACGTCTCAGGTACTGCGCCAACAGCTGGTGTGTGATCATCTTGATATCGTCGATGAGCAATCTCTGAATTGGGGGGCGATCGACCAAGCGATTGTCCAAGCTAAGCAAGTGACGGACTTAGATGTTCTAGATAGCTTGGTACCGTTGTCGGCATGTTTGAACTGGCAAAAAGTGGCGGCAGCGGTGGCATTGAGTCGTCGCTTTGCGGTGATTTCCGGAGGGCCGGGTACCGGTAAAACAACCACGGTAACCAAGTTATTATCGGCAATGGTCGAGCAATCATTAAGCCAAGGCAAAACACCAACGATTAAGCTAGTTGCACCAACGGGTAAAGCGGCGGCACGTTTAACTGAGTCGATTGGTAAAGCGATTGAGCAACTGCCTTTAGCGCCTGAAGTAAAAGCCAACATACCAACGGAATCGAGCACCTTACACAGATTACTTGGCGCGATTCCTAACCGTGCTGAATTTAGACATAACCGACGCAATCCACTTCACCTAGATATCTTGGTAGTGGATGAAGCATCGATGGTCGACTTATCCATGATGTATAAGCTGGTGGATGCACTTCCTGAACACGCAAGGCTTATCTTGTTGGGTGATAAAGATCAGCTGGCTTCCGTTGAAGCGGGCGCGGTGTTAGGTGATATCTGCTCATTTAATTCAACAGGCTACAGCACGGCGCAAGGCAACTTGATTGCGGAGATGACAGGTTTTGACGCGATAGCGAATACACAGCAGACAAAAGCAGGATCAGTTAATCCTCCGGCAATTGCAGATAGTTTGTGTATGCTGCAGAAGAGTTATCGTTTCGATGCGCGTTCAGGTATCGGGCAGTTAGCAAAAGCAATCAATAACGGCTCTGCGAATCAAGTCGACCAAGTGTTCGCCAAAGGGTTTGGCGATATTGAGAACCATCTTCTATCGAGCGACAGCTACAACTTGATGTTACGTACCTTGGTTAATGAGTATGGTGCGTACCTCAACCGAATGAATGTGCCATTGGAAGAGTTAGAAACTCAAGAAGCGAGAGCCAAATCTGTACTCGATTTGTTCAGCCAATGCCGACTGTTGTGTTCTATTCGTGAAGGTGATTTTGGTGTTAAAGGCCTCAACCATCGTATTGAAAGAGCGCTTGCTGCAAGACGTTTAGTGAATCCGCACAACGATGAACTTTGGTATCACGGGCGACCAGTAATGGTAACGCGTAATGATCATGGCTTGGGCTTATACAATGGTGATATTGGTATCTGCATGCTTGAATCGGAGTCAAGCCAATCTGATTCAACTCCTCGCTTGAAGGTTTATTTTGAGTTACCCGATGGCAGCGTGAAAGCGGTGCTACCAAGCCGAGTGCCTGATCATGAAACGGCTTATGCGATGACGATTCACAAATCTCAAGGCAGTGAATTTGATTTGACCTTAATGATTCTGCCGCCAGATTTCAGTCCAATCTTGACGCGAGAGCTTATCTACACAGGTATTACGCGTGCGAAGAAACGACTGATGATGTTCAGTGATACTAATGTATTAAAGCGTGGTATTAAGGTGAAGACAGAGCGAGTGAGTGGTTTAGGAAGCCGTTTAACTAGTTAAAAGTGATTGTTGAGGTACATGTACAAAGCAACCATCCCTGGTTGCTTTGAGCGTGCTAGGAATCAGTGCCTAAAAACGCTCGAGTAAACGATATGTGGTTTATTTTGTATTTTGCTTGGCAATTCAAAATAAACTCTTTTAGATTCTCGCTCACAGGGAACACGCAGTGTACGTCTAGCCCTTCTAAGAATTGGTTATCAGCCATATCCCAAAAACTTTGCAGCGAGTTACAAACAATGGTTCTCATATCAATGTTGCTCTTTTTGCTGTTTATACTAACGGCAGAGCTACTGCTAGCGTGCTGACCGTTAACGGGTATAGCAATCCGTGCAGTTACCACCTCAATAAGTTCGATGTGACTATCGAGATGGCAATTCCTATAAAAACATTTGTTAATATTATTAAAGCGCTTAAATTCTATACAATAATTCGTGTGAGTGAAAGTGCATACTTAATAAATCTCATATAGAAAACGATTACATTTGCAATTATTTTTCTTTTGAACTGAGATTTTAGTCCAAAACTTTATTTACACATTTAACGCTAAGATCTTTGAGTTGCGTTGATAGTTGTATAACCCCTGTTTTTCCATCGGCAACTCATCCACACCGATCTCGTAAAATCCTTGTTCACGGAACCAATGCAGGCTATGTGTGGTTAGGACAAAAATCTGGTCGATATCGCGAGATTTCGACTGGTGACGCATGTAATCCAGCAATAATTGCCCACGGTTTCCATCACGATAATCAGGGTGGATAGCCACGCACGCCATCTCTGCCATGTGATCTTCTGGGTACGCGTAGAGCGCAGCACAGCCGATGATCAGCCCGTCCTTCTCAATAATGGTAAAGCGGTGGATCTCTTGCTCTAGCTGCTCTCTTGAGCGACGCACGAGAATGCCTTGTTCTTCAAGCGGGCGAATAAGGTCAAAGATGCCGCCAATATCATCAATTTGAGCTTGTCTTACTTGCTCGGCACTCGCCATAACCACTTGGGTTCCAATACCATCGAAAGAGAATAGTTCTTGGATCAGTGCGCCATCGACTTTGTAGCTGATTAAGTGACAACGAGGCACGCCAGCACGACACGCTGAGATAGCACCTTTCAGGAATCGAAGTGTGCCAGTGCTCATGTCTTCGGCGGGGTTTTGAGATTGAGTTAAGCGCTCTAGAATGAACTTGGCGTCTTTTGGGAAAAGTTCAGCAAGGACATTGCCGTTTTGATCCGTGACCCCTTGCTCAGAGCAAAAGCCAATCAGTTTGTCGGCTTTTAAACGAATGGCCACTTGAGTCGCAACCTCTTCAGAAAGCAGGTTAAAGCTTTCGCCTGTTACAGAACTGGCAATCGGACCAAGCAATACAATAGAACCTTGGTCGAGTGTGCGATTAATCCCTTCGATATCGATTCGACGGATACGTCCGCTGTGACAGTAATCCGTACCATCATCGACACCCAAAGGTTGAGCGGTAATAAAGTTGCCACTCATCACGTTGAGTTGAGTGCCCGCCATAGGTGTGTTGTTTAAGCTCATAGATAGGCGAGCTGTGATGGCAAGTTGTAATTGCCCAGCTGCCTGCATAGCAACACCCAGAGAATATTCATCGGTGACTCTAATATTCTTGTGATAAGGCGTATGACAATCTTGTTTTGCTAACAGTTGGTTGATCTGCGGTCTTGCGCCATGAACGAGCACAATTTTGACTCCAAGGCTGTGGAGTAGGGCTATATCACTAATAATGTTGCCAAAGTTTCTATCGGCAACGGCTTCGCCTCCCAGCATAATTACCATGGTCTTTCCACGGTGAGCATTTACGTAAGGGGTTGATTGTCTGAAACCTTTTACTAGCGCTGTACTTCTTAATTTCACAGAACAAGTCCATTTTGTTTATTTATTCGATAATTTAGCATTTAAATTCAAATTTAAACAACACCTTTTTGGAATAAAGCGCAAACTATGCTCATCTAGGGTTCATTATATAAACGGTCTCAGTGTAGAATGCGCATAGCATCTTTATGAGTAGTTACCGAATGCAACAAGCTCCAGCAACAAAGAACAAAATCGACGAGATAACCACAGGTCTCTACAGTGAGGCAGAACAACGCAACCAATCTAAGTTTAAGCGTAAGATCATCGAGCGTTGTCTCATGGTTTTGGCTCTGGTCGGTTCGTTCGCAGTGGTGTCACTTTTTGGTGACGTGATCACTCGATTGCAAGATGCAGCAACGCCAAATCACTTGCTTTATGGTACTTGGATTGAACAAGATGTTGCGCATTACGCGACGGATGAGTTTGTGTTGAATGCTAATGGTGTATCAGTGGCGGGTTCTATTGTTGCGACTAACTTTGAGTTTGATGGTAACTACTTTGAATATAAGACGGGCGATCAAACGTATCGTTTCCGCATGACCAATTCCGAGAACACCGAAATGGTGCTTGATTCGGACAGTCACTACAATCCTGTCTTTCGCCTTAAAGGCCATATCGATCACTCAGTCCGATAAGTTATCTTATTGTAAACTCTTACAATCTAAGATTGTGTTATCTGACTGTTTTTGTCATCCTCGATGCATAGAATTTTTAGGATGACTCTTGTGATTAAAAAATGGCTTCCCCTTGTTGCCGCCTCTTTACTATTTGGCTGTGCTCAACCCACCGATCTTGCTCAACAACATCTTGATGATGAATTTCCTCGCACCTTAAATAAGGTCGATCAGGTTGAATCCAATAAACCAAGAGACTACACCGCATTCGCTGAACAAGCTGAGATGGTGGTATCCAAATCCCCTTCGATGGCGAAAATCTATGAACCGCTTTATCAGCAACTCAATGAGTGGGCGCTGCAAAGTGGTGATCCAAGTCAACTAGCAAATTTTGGCGTTCAAACTGCTCAACTTGGTGGCGGCGATAAACAAGGCAATGTTTTGTTCACGGGCTACTTCTCGCCAGTGATGGAATTGCGCCATGAAGCCAATGAAGAGTATCGATTCCCTGTTTATGGGCTTCCTGACTGCGATAAAAATTGCCCAACTCGCGAAGAGATCTACAACGGCGCTCTAGAAGGTCAAGGCCTTGAACTTGGCTACGCTGCTAACCGAATCGACCCATTTATGATGGAAGTGCAAGGCAGTGGTTTTGTGCATTTTGGCGATGATGACACGTTGCAGTATTTCGCTTACGCGGGTAAGAACAATAAGGCGTACGTGAGTATTGGCCGTGTTCTGATCGAACGAGGCTTAGTTCCGCGAGAGAAGATGTCACTGAAAGCAATCAAAGAGTGGGTACTAGCGAACGAACCTGAAGTGGTGAAAGAGCTGCTAGAGCAAAACCCATCATTCGTATTCTTTAGCGCGAGAGATGACTTATCGGTAATGGGCAGCGCTGGCATCCCACTGTTACCAATGGCCGCAGTTGCGGGTGATCGCTCTATCTTACCTATGGGTACGCCGATTCTTGCTGAAGTACCACTATTAAATGCAGACGGTACTTGGAGCGGCGCACACCAACTAAGACTGTTACTCGTTTTAGATACGGGCGGTGCGGTTAAGCAGAACCACTTAGACCTTTACCATGGCATGGGCCCGCGCGCAGGCACTGAAGCGGGTCATTACAAGCATTTTGGTCGTGTGTGGAAACTTGGCTTAGATGGCAGTGCGACTGAAGCGCCTTGGGCTTTACCACCTGAAAAGGTCGAGTAAGCGGCAATAAATAGGGCATTGAAAGCGAATCGCTAATCCCCTAGACTTTTTATTCAAGAGTGCGTATAAAACGCACTCTTTTCTTTTTCTCAGAAATAAATTGGCGGCAACAATGCGTGAATTGACCACTCCAGCTTCAGAAAACTATGACCAACGATTCGGTGGCACTCGTCGCCTATATGGTAATAGTGAAGTCGACATACTTAGAGCGGCACATGTGTGTGTGATCGGTATTGGTGGTGTGGGTTCATGGGCGGTTGAAGCGCTTGCTCGCACAGGTTTAGGTGAGCTAACGTTGATCGATATGGATGACGTGTGCGTGACTAACATCAACCGTCAAATCCACGCAATGTCGGGCACGGTTGGTAAGAGTAAAATCGAAGTGATGGCCGAGCGCGTTAAGCTGATTAACCCTGAGTGTAAAGTTAACCTGATTGACGATTTTATCGGCCCAGACAATCAGGCGGAATACCTTTCAAAAGAGTTCGATTTTGTTCTCGATGCGATTGATAGCATGAAAGCTAAGGCTTCGCTGTTGGCGTATTGCCGTAGTAACAAAATCAAAGTGATCACCACTGGTGGCGCGGGTGGTCAAGTCGACCCGACTCAAATCAAAGTGGCGGATCTGACTAAGACGATTCAAGATCCACTAGCGAAGAAACTGAAAGACACGTTGCGTCGTCACCACAACTTCCCTACAAATCCAGCGCGTAAGTTCGGTATCGACTGTGTGTTCTCGACAGAACAGTTGAAATACCCGCAAGCTGACGGCAGTGTGTGTGCTACGAAAGCGACAGCCGAAGGTCCCAAACGAATGGATTGTGCGACAGGTTTTGGCGCAGCAACGGTAGTAACCGCGACTTTTGGTTTTGTTGCTGTTTCACGTATCGTAGAAAAGATCATTCAAAAGCATACTAAGTAACTCGTTACTTTACGCTTACTAAGAATTTACTGGACATAAAAATGACGTCATTCCCAAGTTCTCCATTCGGCCAAGAAATTACCAGTGATGATATTGTCGCAAAAATGCAGACTTTCAGCGGTTGGGAAGACCGTTATCGTCAAGTTATTCAATGGGGTAAGAAGCTGCCAGCAATGCCTGAGGAACTGAAAAGTGAGCAGGTTGTGGTCTCTGGTTGTGAGAGCCAAGTGTGGCTAGTTTCGCAGAATATCGACGGTGTTTGGTACTTTTGCGCCGATTCAGATGCACGTATTGTGCGCGGCCTTATTGCGTTAGTGATGGCGGCATATGATGGTAAAACATCAGAGCAGATCCAAGCGTTCGACATTGATGGCTACTTCGCAGAGATTGGCTTGATTACGCATTTGAGCCCTTCAAGAGGGAATGGCCTTAAAGCGATTGTTGAGCAGATTAAAAGCCTCTCTGCTTAAGCTTCTATCCGTTTGAGAACTTCTTCCTATGTGAAATCTCCTTCGCTTAAGAACTTCTTCGTACAGATAAGCAAGCGACAGTATTGAAAAGAAACGGTGCCCAGTAGCACCGTTTTTCGTTTTAGCGGATAACTGAATAAGTCGATAGAAAATTAGAAGTGGAATTCAGCGCTTACCGCGTAGCCATTCTCGATAACTTTTGCTTCGTACATTGTGTATTCAAGAGCAACACGAGCAGGGCCAATCATTACACCCGCACCCACACCGTAGTACACGTCGTTGCTGTCACCTAGGTTACTTTCAAAGTGTCCAATACCCGCACGACCATAAATATCAAAGATAGTGATTGGCAAAGAAACTTTCGCGCTAGTTAGCCATGCATTCGAGTAAACGTGCTCGAAATCTTTGTGCGTATCTACAAAGTCAGCGTAGCCAGCTTCGATAGAAAGTAGGTCGTTGAATGCGTAACCCAAGTACAAGTTGTATCCGCTATTCTCATCTGTCATATCGATGTTTTCGTTCTCTACTTGGTACTCAGAATACAAGTAGCTTGCACCAATGTATGGGTCTGCTGAAGCTTGTTGAGCGGTAGTTAGCATTACTAGAGGAAGAACGATTGTTTTAAGTTTCATTGTGTTGTCTCTATCTAAAAAGTTTGTATTTAAAGTGCTATTCCGTCAGCTTTAGGTCACCCATGATAAATGGCGGTTCTTGTTATTAATGGCGATAGTCAGTTTGTTATCTGCGGTTAACGAGAACGGGGTGCATTGTGTCTTTTTTTAGAAATGACTCATCAATGAAGTCTTAGAAATCGATAAAAACGAATAAGAGGGATATCAAGAAAACATCAAGTTAAAGAATATCAGCACCTTACGTTGGTAGGCGTTGGTTTGAAAAGAGAACGGTATTTATTTGGGAAGTGGAACTATTCTAGAGGAGGGGGATGTCTGGCTCGAATAATTGAACCAGACATTAATATCTTTAGTGGTGATTTAGAGCATATCGACGGCTTTTTCAATGGCTGCAATTAGCTTTTCGACATCATCCATATTGTTGTAAATGCCAAAAGAAATTCGCACGGTTCCTTTTACGTTGAGCGCATCCATTAATGGGTGTGCACAGTGGTGACCAGCACGAACGGCAATACCTTGCTGATCCAATAGCGTCGCAATGTCTTGATGGTGAACGCCATCCATAACAAACGTAATCACACTAGAATTTGGTTTGTAACCAAGGATCTGGATGTCGTCCAACTGGATGAGGGCTTGATAGGTTTTCTGTTGTAGCTGGTGGATGTGCTCCTCGACATCTTGTTGATCAAATTGATGCAACCACTCTATTGCAGTACTCAAAGCAATAGCCCCTGCGACATTTGGTGTGCCCGCTTCAAATTTGCCCGGAAGTTCAGAAAAAGTAGTGCCAGAGAAAGAGACACGCTCAACCATCTTGCCACCACCATGCCAAGGTGGCATCGCTTCGAGCAATTCAAGTTTGCCGTAAAGCACACCAATACCAGCAGGAGCATAGAGTTTGTGCCCAGAGAATACGTAGAAATCCGCACCTAAAGTAGCGACATCCACTGGCTCATGAACAATGCCTTGCGCGCCATCGACCACAACAATAGCATCTATCTTATGGGCTTTCTCGATCACTTGCTCAATCGGTTGGCGAGTGCCAGTAACATTGGTTATCTGAGCCAGAGCAACAATCTTAGTTCGTTCTGTTAATAGAGAATCGAATGCATCAAGGTCGAATTCGCAGTCTGATGTCATTGGTACTTTTATGACTTTAGCACCGGTTTGTTCAGCCACAATTTGCCAAGGCACGATGTTGGCGTGGTGCTCCATTTCACTGACTAAGATCTCATCACCAGGTTGAAGGGTACTTCTTGCGTACGTTTGAGCAATGAGGTTAAGTGCTTCGGTGGCACCGCGAGTCCAAATAATCTCCTTTGAAGACGTAGCGCCAATAAACTGAGCGACCTTATCTCTTGCGGCTTCAAATTGACTGGTGGCTTGCGCGGTTAAGCTGTGGCTACCACGGTGAACATTGGCATTCTGCTTAGAGTAATATTGGCTAATGGCATCAATAACTACCTGAGGTTTTTGTGTGGTTGCCGCGCTGTCTAAGTAAATCAACGGTTGTTGGTTGATGGTTTGTGATAGCGCAGGAAACTGCTCTCGGATGTGATTGATATCAAGCATCTATTCTTACCTAAATCTTGGAAATTGGTGCCAGCATTACGCTGAGCGGTATCGTTATTTTATCGCGACTTGTTAAGCGTTGCTGACTAATCTTGATGATTCCAGCTATTTTCTCGTTCTTTAACCATTGCGAACAGCTTTTGGTTAGTAGGTACTTCTATTTGATGCTTGAGTGCAGTCTTTAAGAGGTGCCCGGTAATGAAGTCGATCTCAGTCTTTCTTTGATAGAACATATCTTGCTTCATTGAAGAGTTGTTCTGTGCAGTGGCGTGAATAACCTTGTTGACGCTTGCTTCTAACTCATCAAATGAACAAGCAATACTTTCCGCCTGCATTACTTGCGTGAGTTCGTGAACAATGGAATTTAGCGTTTCGCTGAAGCGTTGATCGACCAGTTCCCCATTCTTGACCTGTTCCAATCCAGTCAGTGGGTTGATAGCACAATTGATAGCGAGCTTAGTCCAAAGCGCAGTTTTTATCTCAGGGTTCCAACTCACGCTCGGTAGGGCGTGTTCCAACACATCAACCAAAAAAGTGCACTGCTGACCTTTGAGGTTAAATGCTCCCAGCTGAGTTTGACCTAACCCTGTGTGAGAGACGCTATTACGGTCGGGTTTAAAGGCTGCTTGGGTAGTGGTCGCTAATACTACCGGATGAGCATCAATTTGAGTGGCTATCTCGTCTACTGCTCCCATTCCGTTGTGCATGAACATAAGAATGGTGTCAGGGTCGAGATATTGAAGTAACGGAGTGGTGGCTTCTTTCACTTGCCAAGCCTTGACCGTGACGATCACTAAGTCACTCGCAGATAGCTTTTCGATATTGTTGTTACGGAAGGAGAGTGAAGTTTGCTCATCAAGTGATAGGTCTATAGAGTTGTCAGAAGATCGACTCCACAAAGAGACATTATGACCAGCTTGAAGTAGTTTTATGGCCCACAAAGAACCAATCGCTCCGGGTCCAACAATTGTGATGTTCACGGCAATTCCGAGATAAGAAAGAGATGCTGCAAGGATAGCGAGGCATTAAATGAAAGCAATAAAAAATGGCACCCGAGGGTGCCATTTAGGAAACTTTTCTTAGAAGTTCGATTAGAACTTGTAAGTTACTGCTAGGTAGTGACCTACACCAGAAGAGTCAACAGTTTGAGTCCATGGTAGTGCTTCACCATCTTCAAAGCCGTAGATATCTTTGTATAGTTTCAAACCGTAACCAACAGCAAATTGGTCTGAGTGCCAGTAAATACCGTTAAACATCGCACCGCCGTTTGACGTGTTAGTGTTGAACTTGTTACCAGCTTTATCTTCCATACCAAATTGGTAATCGATGTAACCTTGGTAAGAGATGAATGAACCGTTCTCGAAGAAGTAGAAAGGTTTGAACCAGTTAGTCGAGATTTGGAAGCCATTCCAATCTTTGTCATTACCGTAGTAAGAACCGTATAGGTTTAGGCCAACTTTACCGAACCATGGCACCATGATGTCAGAACCAAGACCGATCTTCTGGTTGTTTACGCCAGAGTTACCACCCCATTCCATAAGAGATGCAACGTAAAGTTCTTGAACTGGACCGAAAGAAAGATCTTTACCAGTTAGTCCGTCAAGAGACATACGAGGTGCGAATTTCATGAAGATTTTTTCTGCACCAGCTTTGTCGCTGCCTGGATCTGAAGTTAGGTTGAATACGTCAACATAACCATAAAGATCGAAGATTCCAGAGCGGCCGCCAAATTCCATCTCCAAGTAATCGTGAGTTGATTCTGGACCAGCGCCTTTCTCATCGATTGCAGCCATAAGGTTGAACTGCATCCACTTGTAATCGTTTTTGTGGATGTCGCCGTCAGAATAATCTGCTGCCATTACTGGAGCAGAAGTTGCTGCAAGTAGGCCAAGAGTTAAAAGTGATTTACGCATAATGGAACTCTCTATGTTTGAAATAAGTAACCCGCTAATCCGTGCGTGTTTATATGTCCGAATGCCGAGCATCATAGCGATTTTGTTCTCAAATAAAAGTGAGACGGAGTGAAAATTGCAATTATTATAGTGAGGTCGATCACACTAACGATCTAAATGATGGAACTTTAAGGTGGCAATGCATCCTGATGCACCCTGAGTTCTATTGATTTTGTGAAATCTGATTATTTTGTAGATAAATTGGTGAATTGCTGCTCTAAGCAAACGATTATACTAAATAGAGTGATATGCATATCAAAATCAACAGTATTCTTTTCTATGTAGTTTATCCCCAGAAAACGACTAAATCTCTCCTCAGTTAGATCCTCTCTTTGATCTATTTTTAACCAACTCCGTAATGGTGGGGGAATCAATTGATGAACAACTCATGTGATGAGTAATTTGGAATGTGAGCCTTATTACTTTTCCCATCACAGATATTATTGAGACAGTTCACTGCACTAAATACTGAGAGAGAGTATTTGAAGATTTTTTACTGAGCTTATCTTTTGTGTGACGAACTGGTCTAACTTTTTGGAGAGAAGACCGATGAAATATTCACCATTACTAGCGGTAGCAATATCAGCGCTGTTCATTGTCGGGTGTGATGATGACGATGAACCTACTACACAACTTCAAGCTGTTCATGCATCACCCGATGCTCCTTTAGCTAATGTTATCGTCGACAGTCAGGCTCGATGGACTGGTGTCGATTATGCTCAAGCGTCTGGGTACGCTTCAGTAACAGAAGGGCAGACTTCAGTGCAAGTTGATGTTCAACTTCCCGGAGAGGCCGTCGCAACAGTAATACCTCAAAGCCAATTTAACCTGAGCCAAGACCTAGATTATACGGTGATGGTGGTGGGCGATGCCGATGGCTCCAATAACCCTGTAGAGGCTTTGGTTGTTACTCGCCCAACTGCGGGTACGGCAACCAGTTCAAGTTTAGATGTGCAAGTAGTTCATGCAGCAACAGGTGTCGGCGATGTAAACTTGTATGTCACAGGTCCTAGTGATCCATTGGGTGTACCGTTGGGGACGTTGGCTTATAAAGATTTTACCGATGTGCTCAATATTCCTGCTGGTCAATATCGTGTGAGACTTGAAACAGTAAGCGGTAGTGCTATTGCGTTTGATTCAGGAGAGATCACTCTCCCTGCTGGTAGTGAGTTAACCATTGCAGCCGTACCGAGAGCAGATTCTAATAGTGCTTCACCTGTTAAATTGATGGTAATGGATGGGTCGGGATCATCTTTAATCTACGATATGGCAGAAACGGCAGAAGTCAGAGTAGGACATTTAGTTGATGGTGCTCCGGATGTAGACCCATTTGTAAATGGTTCGGCTTTTGCGCCTTTAGCCGATTTGATGTTCAAGGAAATCCGAGGATTTATCGATTTGGCTGTGGGAAGCTACGATATTGACATCTTTGCAGATGGTACTACAACTAATGCACTGATTGATGCGGATGGTGTCGCTGTATTTGCGGGTATGGATTACAGCATCTATGCGGTAGGGACAGTGAGTCCACTGAATTTGGAAGCCTTGGTTGTTCCAGAAAACCGTCGCCCGGTTGCGACCAGTGCAGTGTTAAACATTACGCACGCGGCGGCTAATCCAATTGCGGCTTCGGTTGATATTTACTTGACCGAGAACACGGGTATTGCTGGCAGCACTCCTGCGCTGAGTGATGTGAAATTTAAAGATTATGTGAATGGTATTTATGTTGCAGCGGGAACCTATTATGTAACGATTACCGTTGCAGGTGACCCATCAACAATAGCGGTTAATTCAGCACAGGCGATATTAGCTAATGGCGTGGTGTATCAAGTTGTGGCGATCGACGATTCGGTTGGCACAGGCTTTAACCTTATTGTGAGTGATACAACAGACTAGCGTTTACTAAATCATTAATGACAAAGTAAAAGAGGGTAGCGTGAAGCTACCCTCTTTCTATTCTGTCTTCTTTTTCTCTTATTCGTGGTTGGTTTTAGCTTTTTCTAGTAAATCTGTGAAAAAGTGGCGCAACGAATAGAGCATGATCAAACTTGGTATCACCATAAGCGCAGTAAGTATAAAGAAGGTTGACCAGTCATTGAGGTAATCAACCAATTCACCACTGAAGGAAGCCAGTGTGGTGCGACCGAAGTTACCTAAGGATGCGAGTAAGGCGTATTGTGTTGCTGAAAACGCTTGGCCTGTTAATAACGTTAGGAAAGAGACAAACGCAACGGTAGAAAAGGCAGTTGTGAAGTTGTCTACAATGATGGTTGCCAAGAACAAGGTTTCACTCGGGCCAGTCTGGGCGATCCACGCAAACATTAGATTACTTGCTGCCATTGCTACACCGCCGATCATCAGCCCGCGTACAATACCGAATTTCACATTGAAGACACTGCCTACCAAAGTGAAGAATATGGTTGCTCCCCAGCCAATTAACTTGGAGTAGTGACCGATCTGTTCGTTACTGAAACCTATCTCTTTATAGAAGGTGATCGACATGCGACCGAGGAAGGCTTCACCTATCTTAAATAGGAACACAAACAGCAATAGAGTAATGGCAACTTGAACGCCGTTTCTTTTGAAGAAATCATAAAACGGTTCAATTACCGTTACACTGAACCAAGCGACAAGCTTTGAGCCGACCACTTTATTGTGTCGCTGCTGTGCTTGTTCTTGTAGGGCTTCGCGTTGTGTAGTTGGCTCTCCGACAAAAAGAGTAAACAGCATTAATACAACAACGACACCTGCCATTCCGTAATACACACCATTCCAACCGATTGAGTCTGCATTAATAAAGGCAAGGTAGCCTGGTAGAGAATACCCTGTCCACCAACCAATTACGGCCATTGCAGAAGCTTGCGGCAGTTTTGATGCTTCGGATTTTGGGAAGGTATCAATACGAAATGCATCAATTGCGATGTCTTGCGTGGCTGAAGCAATGGCAATAGCGAGCGCCAACATTGAGGTAAACGCCAAATTCTCTGCGGGATTGACGCCTGCGATGAATAAGGTGCCGATTAAAACAATGGTTTGGCAGAAAAAGATCCAACTGCGGCGCTGGCCGAGTATTGCGTGAAGCACCGGCAGTTTTACTCGGTCTACCAATGGTGCCCATAAAAAGTTAATCGCATAGACGGCAAACACACTACCAAAGTAGCCAATGGCTGCTCGTGTTAAACCTGCATCTTTTAGCCAACCAGACATGTTGGATCCAATAAGAACCCATGGGAAGCCGCTCGAACAACCGAGCATAAACACCCAAAGTAGGCGTTTATCAAGGTAGCTGCGGAAAGTCTGCATCCAAGAAAGAGAGGGAGTGCCTGATGACATAGGGCGTCCTTGTATAGAAAAACGCCCTTAAGAAATAAGGGCGTTACATTGGATTACTTAAGAAGGGTCACTTTAGTGATGACGATTGGGTCGACTGGGATGTCTGACATGCGGCCCATTCGCTTGGTTGGAATCGTCGCCATCTTTTGAACAACATCAAAACCTTCAGTTACTTTGCCGAATACTGCGTAACCTGGGTTACCGCCTTTTGCGTTCAAGAAATCATTATCAGAGAAGTTAATGAAGAACTGGCGAGTCGCAGAGTCTGGCGCATTAGTACGAGCCATAGCGATTGTTGCAGTATCGTTCTTCAAGCCGTTGCTGCCTTCATTCTTGATAGGAGCATAAGTTGCTTGTTGATTCATGTCTTGATCGAAGCCGCCACCTTGCGCCATGAAACCAGGAATAACACGGTGGAAGATAGTACCTTCGTAGCTGCCGTCAACAACGTACTTTAGAAAGTTCTCAGCACTCACTGGTGCTTGCTCTTGGTTAAGCTCGATAGTGAAGTCGCCTAATGTTGTTTCTACGTTCACTTTAGGACCAGCCCAAACGCTCACGCTCACCAGCATTAGTGCAATAGAAGATAAAATGCGACCCATTAGAAACGTTCCTTCATGTAAGTTTGTAGCTCTTGGTCGTTGGCAATCTCTTTCAATACCAAGTTGATTACATCGTTAAGCACCATCGCGATATCATCATTTGAAGCGCTTAATGCACCTGTGCGAGTTGCAGTACCATTGAATGTTTTAACGAGCTTACCTTCCGGTGTCTCAGCCGTTACTTCAAGCGTTACTTTACCGTCCATTTGGTTTTCCATAATGGTGTGTTCTACGGTAACAAGTGCTTCTTGAATCTCTAAAACAATCGAGTTTTCGCTGTTTACGCTTGCACGGTAACCTTGAGACTCTAACTGTTGTGCTACCGCGTTCTCTAGAGAAATACGCATGTTCTGCTTAGCGTGAATTGGCTGAATATTTGAACGGCCACTATCAACCAGTGCAACGTATTGAGCGGCACGAACATCTTTACTTGTTAGTGTGTATGTTTTGCCTTGTACTAGGTTGCTTGAGCTTAGTGAAGCTTCTGGCATTACATTGATCTGTTCTTGCTGAGGGGCTGAACATGCTGTCAAAGCCATAATAGAAGCAGCCAAAATCAGTTTTTTCATTCCTTTATCCTTTCTAAATTCACACCAGAAGCTCGGTATCTTAAATTCTTGTGAAGTCGTTTCTGCTTATTTATTAAAATTCGCAGGTTCTCTTGTTGCTTGTAATATCTCAAATTTTTGGTTTAGTTCAAGCGTTTCAACGTTAGCTTCACCAAATAGTCTTGCTAGTTTGACATCGTATCCGAGGTGTCGGTTGCCAATAACAATTAATTTGCCTCCATTGCTTAGAACATGCTTTGCATCACAGAACATTTGCCATGCAATGTGATCAGTAATCGCTTGTTGCTGATGGAATGGAGGGTTACACATTACTAAGTAAGTGCTGTTTTTCTTAAAACCATCTAAACAGTTGTTGGCAATGAACTGGAAGTTACCTTCTTCACCAAGGTTATCCTTGACGTTTTGGCGTGCCGATTCCACCGCCATGAAGCTCTCATCAACACAAGTGATACGAGCCTGAGGGTTCAATTGTCCTGCTTTAACACTCAATACACCGTTACCACAGCCTAGGTCGATGATATGACGTAGCTCTGGATCTTGAGGGATGTGCTCTAGCATATAGCGAGCGCCTTGATCGAGTGCTTCGCCTGAGTAAACATTTGGTAAATTTTTCAAGCGGATATCTTCACCGTCTACATCCCACTCCACAAACGGCTCGACAGTTTGAACTGGTTGGCAATTTGGAGAAGAGAAAACCAAGCGGTGCTTTTTCTTCGCTAGCGAGGTTTTGGTCTCGCCTAGGTACTTCTCGAAAAGGTTAAGCGTAGAGGTGTGGATCTCTTTTACTTTGTTGACACCGATCACTTGGCAGCCTTCAGGCAGTGCTTGGCGTAGCTGACTTAACTGCCATACAAGGTGGCGGTTGGTCTTTGGTAGTTGCATGATCACAAGGTCGATACCGTGCGGGATATCATCCATGGTGTTTAAAAAGTTGACTCGATTACATTGATTACGCTGTAAGTTTTTTAGCGCACCGCGATGAGAAATAAATGAGTCGCTCATCATTGTGACATCATGATCTTTCGAGAACCAAGCGGATAGGGCACCAAAGCTGTCGTTCATGATCAGGATGTGTTTGCCAGGTTCAAGATTCATCTCTTCAACATGACTGATCAGGTATTCGTCGCCCGCATCCCAAGCTTGAAGGGTTTCATTTGAACGTTTAGGGAAACGATGTAAGGTCAAAGTTCTATCGTGAAGGGTAAGTTCGGTTTTCATTGCTTGAGATACTTATGTAAGGAATAACAAGGATATTGTCTCAAATGCAGGCTGAACAAGATAGAAAAAACTCAAGCAAACCTACGCCATTCGCTATCAAATACTCAGACAGTCGACCGCTTAGGGTTTATACTCACCCCACGGATAATGCCAATACGTTATTAAGGAATCACAATGATCCAAGAAGTTATCGAAACAAAATTGCACAATGAGTTTTCACCAAGTCATTTAAACGTGGTCAATGAGAGCTATATGCACAATGTTCCGGCCGGTTCTGAGAGTCATTTTAAAGTGATTGTTGTCAGTGATGTGTTTGAAGGTTTACGTCTTATTGCTCGTCATCGAGCGATAAATAAAGCACTTTCAGAAGAGTTAGCGAATAATATTCACGCACTGTCCATTCACACTTATACAAAAGATGAATGGATGAAGCAGCTCGATAACGTGCCAGACAGCCCTATGTGTATGGGTGGTGGCAAGTAACACAACGAGCATATTGAGAAAAGGCGGCGATGCCGCCTTTTTTGTCGCCAAACCTATGTGTTTTTCGTTGTTATATCACTCAAACTGATGGCAATTTGAACGACTAAAAATACCTACAATGAGTAATGTTTTTATTAACAGTGTTTCAACATAACTCGTAAAATATTAGTTTGTGACAGAGTATTAATCTCTTGTTTAAAACACGTTTCAAAAGCCATTTTATCTGTGCGGCTCGTCAAATTTATACATATTTGAGAGTCCATATGCTTCAAATCTCACCAAATAAAGGCGGTATTCAAGTTATTGGTCATGGCATCAAGTTGTCAAAAAATGCTAGAATACGGCACCTGATAAATCTCACATGTTTC
This sequence comes from Vibrio pomeroyi, assembly GCF_024347595.1. Lineage (NCBI taxonomy): Bacteria > Pseudomonadati > Pseudomonadota > Gammaproteobacteria > Vibrionales > Vibrionaceae > Vibrio > Vibrio pomeroyi. Next base: position 747,610 of record NZ_AP025506.1, read on the forward strand.
GTGTGATGAGTTTATTAAGATAATGTTGCGATTTTGGTATCTCAAATTTACCAAAACCGGACACTGTAATGTCGTGTCTAAGGGCGATTTTAAAACGTCCTGAATTTACGCAATTAAAAGAATCTTTTTCCCGATAAAGTAGTGCAAGTGCGTATGATTACAATAAAGAAGGGTTTGGATCTTCCTATCGCAGGAACTCCATCCCAGGTGATTAATGATGGTAAGTCCATCACTAAAGTCGCCTTGCTTGGCGAAGAGTACGTTGGTATGCGTCCTACGATGCATGCTCGCGTTGGTGATGAAGTGAAGAAAGGCCAAGTTCTTTTTGCAGATAAAAAGAACCCAGGTGTTGTATTTACTTCTCCAGCAAGCGGTAAAGTTATTGAAGTGAACCGTGGTGCTAAGCGTGTTCTTCAATCAGTAGTGATTGAAGTAGCAGGCAATGAGCAAATCACGTTCAATAGCTATGAAGCTAACCAACTAGCAGGTCTTGACCGTGAAACGGTTAAAACTCAGTTAGTTGAGTCTGGCGCATGGACCGCTTTGCGAACTCGTCCGTTCAGCAAGGTTCCAGCAGTTGATTCTGAAACTCAGGCTATTTTCGTTACTGCTATGGATACTAATCCACTAGCAGCTGAGCCAGAATTAATCATTAACGAGCAGTCTGATGCTTTCGTTGCTGGTTTAGATCTTCTTTCAACTCTGACTAACGGTAAAGTGTACGTTTGTAAAAAAGGTACTAGCTTACCTCGTTCAGCTCAGTCTAACGTTGAAGAACATGTTTTTGATGGCCCACACCCTGCAGGTCTTGCAGGCACGCATATGCATTACCTATACCCGGTAAATGCACAAAATGTAGCGTGGAGCATTAACTACCAAGATGTTATCGCATTCGGTAAGCTTTTCCTTACTGGTGAGATTTACTCTGAGCGTGTTGTTTCTCTGGCTGGTCCAGTGGTTAACAACCCACGTCTAGTTCGTACTCAAATTGGTGCTAGCCTTGAAGAGTTGACTGACAGCGAGTTAATGCCAGGCGAAGTTCGTGTGATTTCTGGTTCTGTACTTACAGGTACTGAAGCAACAGGTCCACATGCTTTCCTTGGTCGTTACCATCAGCAAGTTTCTGTTCTACGTGAAGGTCGTGATAAAGAGCTATTCGGCTGGGCTATGCCTGGTAAGAACAAGTTCTCTGTTACTCGTTCATTCCTTGGTCACCTGTTTAAAGGTCAGTTGTTCAACATGACAACGACAACAAACGGTAGTGACCGCTCAATGGTTCCAATCGGTAACTACGAGCGCGTAATGCCTCTAGATATGGAACCTACATTGCTGCTTCGTGATCTATGTGCAGGCGACGTTGATAGTGCTCAAGCACTAGGTGCGCTAGAACTAGACGAAGAAGATGTAGCATTGTGTACCTTTGTATGTCCAGGTAAGTACGAGTACGGTCAACTACTTCGTGAATGCCTAGATACGATTGAGAAGGAAGGGTAATTTTCATGGGCCTTAAAAAGTTTCTTGAAGACATCGAGCATCATTTTGAGCCAGGTGGTAAACACGAGAAGTGGTTTGCGCTTTACGAAGCAGCAGCGACTGTGTTCTACACACCAGGTCTTATTACAAAGAAAAGCTCGCACGTTCGTGATAGCGTTGATTTAAAACGTATCATGATCATGGTTTGGTTCGCGGTATTCCCAGCAATGTTCTGGGGTATGTACAACGCGGGTGGCCAAGCTATCGCAGCACTTAACCATATGTACGCAGGCGCTGAACTAGCATCTGTTATCGATGGTAACTGGCACTACTGGCTAACCGAAATGCTTGGCGCCTCCTTAGGAGCCGATGCTGGTGTTGGCAGTAAGATGCTACTTGGTGCGACTTACTTCCTACCTATCTACGCAACGGTATTCATCGTTGGTGGTTTCTGGGAAGTTCTGTTCTGTATGGTGCGTAAACACGAAGTAAACGAAGGTTTCTTTGTTACTTCTATCTTATTCGCGCTTATCGTTCCGCCAACACTTCCTCTATGGCAAGCAGCACTAGGTATTACCTTCGGTGTTGTTGTAGCGAAAGAGATCTTCGGTGGTACGGGTCGTAACTTCCTGAACCCTGCACTTGCTGGCCGTGCGTTCCTATTCTTTGCATACCCTGCACAGATTTCAGGTGACGTAGTTTGGACTGCTGCAGACGGTTTCTCTGGTGCAACTGCTCTTAGCCAATGGGCTCAAGGCGGCGGTAGCGCACTAATGAACGTTACATCTGGTGAAGCAATCACTTGGATGGATGCATTCATTGGTAACATCCCAGGTTCTATCGGTGAAGTTTCGACTCTAGCACTTATGATTGGTGCAGCGATGATCGTTTACATGCGTATCGCTTCATGGCGCATCATTGCTGGTGTAATGATCGGTATGATTGCTGTGTCTACGCTGTTTAACGTGATCGGTTCTGATACTAACGCAATGTTCAGTATGCCTTGGCACTGGCACCTAGTTCTAGGTGGCTTCGCATTCGGTATGTTCTTCATGGCGACAGACCCAGTATCAGCTTCATTTACCAACAATGGTAAGTGGTGGTACGGCATCCTAATCGGCGCAATGTGTGTAATGATCCGTGTAGTTAACCCTGCATACCCAGAAGGCATGATGCTTGCGATTCTGTTCGCAAACCTATTTGCTCCTCTGTTTGACCACGTTGTAATCGAGAAGAACATTAAGCGGAGACTAGCGCGCTATGGCAAGTAATAACGATAGCATTAAAAAGACGCTGTTTGTTGTTATCGCATTGAGCCTAGTGTGCTCAATCATCGTTTCAACAGCTGCAGTTGTTCTTAAACCTAAGCAACAAGCTAACGCAGTTCTGGATCAGCAAACTAAGATCCTTGAAGTTGCGGGCATTGACCTTGCAGGTGATATTCCAGCGTTGTACGCAGAGAACATCGAACCTCGTCTAGTTGATTTCGCTACTGGCGATTTCGTTGACGGCGATGCTGCTGCATACGACCAACGTAAAGCGGCAAAAGATCCAGCTCAGTCAATCAAGCTTTCAGCTGAAGAAGACATTGCTAAGATCCTTCGTCGTGCTAACACAGGTACTGTATACCTTGTGAAAGATGGCGCTGAAACTTCTAAAGTTATCATCCCTGTTCACGGTAACGGCCTATGGTCAATGATGTACGCATTCGTTGCGGTAGAAACTGATGGCAACACAGTTTCTGGTATCACTTACTACGAGCAAGGTGAAACTCCTGGACTTGGTGGTGAGGTTGAGAACCCAACTTGGCGCGCTCAATTCGTTGGTAAGAAATTATTCGACGAAAACCACAAACCTGCTATTCAGGTTGTTAAAGGTGGCGCTCCTCAAGGTTCTGAGCACGGTGTAGATGGCCTTTCTGGTGCAACACTGACTAGCGTTGGTGTTCAACATACATTTGACTTCTGGTTAGGTGATATGGGCTTTGGTCCGTTCCTAGCAAAAGTTCGTGACGGAGGTCTGAACTAATGTCTAGTGCAAAAGAAATTAAAAAGAGCATCTTAGCGCCGGTGTTGGACAACAACCCAATCGCGCTACAGGTTCTTGGTGTGTGTTCTGCTCTTGCGGTAACCACTAAGCTAGAAACAGCATTTGTTATGACTATCGCGGTAATGTTCGTTACTGCTCTGTCTAACTTCTTCGTTTCTTTGATCCGTAACCATATTCCTAACAGTGTGCGTATCATCGTTCAGATGGCAATTATCGCATCATTAGTAATCGTGGTAGACCAAGTGCTTAAAGCATACCTATACGATATCTCTAAGCAGCTATCTGTATTCGTAGGCTTAATCATTACTAACTGTATTGTAATGGGTCGTGCTGAAGCATTCGCAATGAAGTCTGCACCAATCCCATCTCTAATCGATGGTCTTGGTAACGGTCTTGGTTACGGTTTCGTTCTTATCACTGTTGGTTTCTTCCGTGAGCTTCTAGGCTCTGGCAAACTATTTGGTATGGAAGTACTACCTCTAGTGAGCAACGGTGGTTGGTATCAGCCAAACGGCTTGATGCTTCTAGCACCTTCTGCGTTCTTCCTAATTGGTTTCTTGATTTGGGCAATTCGTGTGTTCAAACCAGAACAAGTAGAAGCGAAGGGGTAAGGTAGTCATGGAACATTATATTAGTCTGCTAGTTAAATCGATTTTCATCGAAAACATGGCGCTTTCTTTCTTCCTAGGTATGTGTACATTCCTAGCGGTATCTAAGAAAGTTAAAACTTCTTTTGGTCTTGGTGTTGCGGTAGTTGTAGTACTTACAATCGCTGTTCCTGTAAACAACCTTGTTTACACGCACATCCTAAAAGAAAACGCGCTTGTTGAAGGTGTCGATTTAAGTTTCCTTAACTTCATCGCATTCATCGGTGTTATCGCGGCACTTGTACAAATCCTAGAGATGGTTCTAGACCGTTTCTTCCCACCTTTGTACAACGCACTAGGTATCTTCCTTCCACTGATCACAGTTAACTGTGCAATCTTTGGTGGTGTATCTTTCATGGTAACTCGTGACTACAACTTTGCTGAATCTGTTGTTTACGGCTTCGGTTCTGGTGTGGGTTGGATGTTAGCTATCGTTGCTCTTGCGGGTATCCGTGAGAAGATGAAGTACTCTGACGTTCCTCCAGGTCTTCGTGGCCTTGGTATCACGTTCATTACTGTTGGTCTGATGGCGTTAGGCTTTATGTCTTTCTCTGGTGTTCAACTGTAGGGTAAGCACCCAGTAATAAGGAATAACAAATGCAAAGCATTATTCTTGGCGTAGCGATGTTTACCATTATTGTATTGGCTCTAGTACTAGTGATTCTTTTCGCTAAGTCTAAGTTAGTACCATCAGGTGACATCACTATTGCTGTAAACGGCGACCCTGAAAAGGCGATCGTTACTCAACCTGGTAGCAAGCTACTTGGTGCCTTAGCTGGCGCTGGTATCTTCGTATCTTCTGCTTGTGGTGGCGGCGGCTCTTGTGGTCAGTGTCGTGTAAAAGTTAAGTCTGGTGGTGGCGACATCCTACCAACTGAACTTGATCACATCACTAAAGGCGAAGCTCGCGAAGGCGAACGTCTTGCATGTCAAGTTGCTATGAAAACTGACATGGAGATTGAACTAGACGAAGATATCTTTGGTGTTAAAAAGTGGGAATGTACTGTTATCTCGAATAACAACGAAGCTACTTTCATCAAAGAACTTGCACTAGCAATCCCTGAAGGTGAAGAAGTTCCGTTCCGCGCGGGTGGTTACATTCAGATTGAAGCTGAACCACATCACGTGAAATACGCAGATTACGATATTCCTGAGGAATACCGTGGTGACTGGGATAAGTTCAACTTGTTCCGTTACGAGTCTATCGTTAAAGAGCATTCGATCCGTGCTTACTCTATGGCTTCATACCCAGAAGAGAAAGGCATCATCAAGCTTAACGTGCGTATCGCAACTCCGCCGCCAAACAACCCTGACGTAGCTCCTGGTGTGATGTCTTCATACATCTGGTCTCTTAAAGAAGGCGACAAATGTACTATTTCTGGTCCATTTGGTGAGTTCTTTGCTAAAGACACAGACAATGAAATGGTATTCATCGGTGGTGGTGCAGGTATGGCGCCAATGCGTTCACATATCTTCGACCAACTTAAGCGTCTTAACTCTACTCGTAAGATGTCTTACTGGTACGGTGCACGTTCTAAGCGTGAGATGTTCTACATTGAAGACTTCGATGGCCTAGCGGCTGCAAACGAGAACTTCGTGTGGCACTGTGCACTGTCTGATCCTCAACCTGAGGACAACTGGGACGGTTACACTGGTTTCATCCACAACGTATTGTACGAAAACTACCTGAAGGATCACGAAGCTCCTGAAGACTGTGAGTACTACATGTGTGGTCCACCAATGATGAACGCGGCTGTTATCGGCATGCTGAAAGATCTTGGTGTAGAAGATGAAAACATCCTACTAGATGACTTCGGTGGTTAATCCACTTAAGTGACTGATATTATGGCTGACTCCTGCGAGTCAGCCATTTGTTTTTCTAAGACTGCTTTTGACAACATACTGACTTATATAAGAAAGAGTAAGGTATTCGAAAGACCTATTTTTTACTCTTATTTTTCCTTATATAAATCCTCAACATTAGACAGGAGTAAGCAAGTGAGAATTTGGCTTGTTGCATTAACTTCTTTGATTTTTCTTGCGGGCTGTGAACAGCCAAGAGAGCAAGTGCATTTAAGTGGCCCAACTATGGGTACTAGCTACAATATTAAATACATCAACGGTGATGAATTTCCTGAGTCTAATGAAGTTCATACCGAGATCGATCGTCTACTTGAAGAAGTGAACGACCAGATGTCGACCTACCGTGAAGACTCTGAACTAAGCCGCTTTAACCAACACAAAGGCGCGGATGCTTTCGAAGTATCGGAACAAACTGCGACTGTTGTGAAAGAAGCGATTCGTTTGAACGGTCTTACTGAAGGTGCATTGGATGTGACGGTTGGTCCATTAGTTAACCTTTGGGGTTTTGGTCCTGAAGCACGTCCTGAAGTGGTGCCAACAGATGAAGAACTGGCAGCTCGTAAAGCAAAAGTAGGTATTCACCACCTAAGTGTTGAAGGCAATAAGCTGACTAAAGATCTACCGAACCTGTATGTTGACCTTTCAACCATCGCAAAAGGTTGGGGTGTGGATGTGGTTGCTGACTACCTTGATTCAATCGGCATTCATAACTATATGGTTGAAGTGGGTGGTGAAATCCGCCTGAAAGGCCTAAACCGTGAAAGTGTAGGCTGGCGTATTGCTATCGAGAAGCCAAGTGTCGATGAACGCAACATTCAAGAGATCATCGAACCGGGTGATATGGCAATCGCAACATCGGGTGATTACCGTAACTACTTTGAACGTGATGGTGTTCGTTACTCACACATCATCAATCCAGAAACAGGAAAACCTCTTCATCATAAAGTGGTTTCTGTAACTGTTTTAAACCCGTCTTCAATGACTGCAGACGGCTTATCTACGGGCCTTATGGTCTTAGGTGAGGAGAAAGGAATGGAAGTCGCAAACCAACATAACATCCCTGTGTTCATGGTGGTAAAAACAGCAGATGGCTTTAAAGAGATTGCTTCTGAAGCATTTAAGCCATACTTAGGTAAATAAGGTAAGCGAGATAATTATGAATACATTTCTGATTACATTTGGTGTTTTTCTAGCAGTGATCACAGCAATGTCGATTGGCTACATTATCCAAAAGAAAGTTGTGAAAGGCAGCTGTGGTGGCTTGGGTGCTGTTGGCATTGATAAAGTATGTAACTGCCCAGAACCTTGTGATGCACGTAAAAAACGTGAAGCACGTGAAGCATACCGCGAAGAGAAGCTTGCGGAGCGTCAGCAAAAAGAAGCGGCTTGGAACAAAGATCGTATCGCTTAATTGGTGATGCTGATTAGGAGTTAATTCGGCTCCCCAAAAAGCAAAGAGCCCAAGGTTAACGCCTTGGGCTCTTTTCGTTTCTACGCTTTCTTAGTACCACACAATTCTCTCGATTAAATCTCTAGAGCATTGGAGTTACTCGTTAGCAAGTTGAAGATTATTACGAGCACATACTAACTGGTTTCTGCCTTGCTCTTTTGCGGTATAGAGCAGTTCGTCAGCGGCTTTGATTTGTTCATCTAAGCTGCCAACCAAGTCAGTGACGCCGATACTCATAGTGACCTTGATTAGCTGTGAATCGTGCATGACGTCTTGGTTTTGTATTGCCACTCGCATCGACTCTAACTTTTCGACAAAGTCTTCAAATGGACCGCATGATTGAATACAAAACTCTTCACCGCCGAAGCGAACCGCAACATCATCTTTAAAGTAGTGTTTGATGATCTTGCCGACTTCTACTAGTACTGCATCACCACCATCGTGACCGTAGGTGTCGTTCACTTTCTTGAAGAAGTCGATATCCATCATGGCGATACTGCGCTGCTCACAACCCTTACACGTTTGATTGAACAGGTAACGACGGTTCCATAACCCGGTAAGGGCATCCTCATTGGCATGACGAAACAGTTCATTGGTGGCTTCTTTCATATCCAATAATTGGTGGATTCGGCAGAAAAATTCTTCTTGGTTGAAAGGTTTATATAGGAAGTCGTTGGCGCCAGCTTTGAGAAAGCGTGCCGTCATAGTGCGATCATCGCTACCAGATAGTCCAAGAATCGCGAGTTGATTACGGTCATGATGGACTCGAATATCGCGGGTCATCGAAATGCCATCTTTATTCGGCATATCATGGTCGGTCACAACAAAAGTGATATCAGGATCGTTCTGAAGAAGCGTGAGTGCTTGCTCACCGTCTTCGGCTTGAACGGTTTGAATATATTGATGTTCGAGAAGTTGGACGACATATCGGCGAACCACAGCAGAATCATCAACGACCAGCGCTTTGTGGTGGCGATTATTGGAGATTCGATTAACCAGAGGAAGCAAGTAGCTGACAGATGACATGCTGTCTTTAAGGATGTAATCAAGCACACCTTTGGCAAGCACTTGCTCTCGAAGTGTGTTGTTGAACATGCCGGTCAGCACGATGATCTTTTGCTGGTAACCCAGTACAAGATCAATGATCTCGCCGTCTTGGCCGTCAGGTAAACAGTAGTCGAGGACTGCACACAAGAAATCCGTTTCTTGCTCTAAGATCGCTTTGGCTTCTTCTACAGATTCCGCCAGCGCAACTTCATAGCCATCGTTCTTAAATTGCTGGTAAAGATAGTTTCTGAATGCGCGACTATCTTCTACCACTAGTATTTTTTCACTCAAAAGCTATCCCTACTTATAGACTAAATACTCCTAACAATACTATCAGAATAGTGGGCGGCGAATGAAGTGAAACCTGTTGAGCTGGACTCCAGATCATTTTAAATCTGAGAATAATTGATTATACTGTTCATAGATACAGTTGTAAGGTTGAGTTATTTCTAAATGTGCAGTTCGGACCAAGAGAAAGTCAGAAAAATAATCCATGTCGATATGGATTGTTTTTAAACTTGCGGGTGACATGATTTGTGATCAATTTGTAAGTCACTTATCTTCTGCTACATTGAAACTATGTGAGCAATTCGTGTGGTTTTAAATGTATGGAAAGACGGTTTGATAGTACAGTTAACATGCATCATATATACGTTGATGAGTATCAGCGTCCAATCCTACTCCCATGTTTGTTTGCTAGGTATACGGAGCTACAAGGTGTAAGAGTTGAGATCAAATCGTATAAAAACAGGGATACGAATCAGAAAGAGGATGTAATCAAACTTGCTGAGATCGGCACAGATGCTAGTTACAAAATATGTAACCATTTAGGGCGTTTCCTTGAGTGGGTAGATGCTTACGATAGAAATTGTTACGTCAAGCTTTCTATTCACACAGCGTTACCTCAAGAAATTATTAATGAATACATTAACGACTACCTTATTGAAGAGTGTCGAGGTAGTGAACATGTTGCGAGGCAAGCCGTAAATGCATTGTCTGCATATTATAATTGGCTGATGTACTTTTTTGATAATAAGTACAAAGCAATATACATCAAACCAAAATTTCGTGAGGCAGCAAGAAACAACAGCAGAGCTGAGAAGACTGTTAAATATCTTCTTCCCCAAACAAGACAGCTTTTCTATCAAAACTCCGACTCGCTTCTAGAGGAGTTAGTTCTTAGGTGTGGTGGGGAGCTTGGTCTTCGTACTAAGGAAAATCAAGGGCTGCTGTTGAATGACTACACGGCAAATACTCAAAAACATAAAGGGATATTAACCTTGTTTGATGAGTTAGAACGACACCCAGAAAAGGAAGAGTTTAAGTACCACCTTAGTTCTCTTTACACAAAGTATAGCCGTTCTAGAACGTTGTATATTCCCAGATCTCTACTCGAAAAGATGAAGCTCTACTATGATACAGAGCGCCCACTTTCTGAATCAAATCATTTATTTGTATCCAGTTCTAGTAATCACTCCTATGGGGATTGTATATCAAAAAGGTTTGCTACAGACACTTTTGCAAAAGTCAGAAGCAAGCTCATGATTGAAATCGACAAACATCCAGAGCGTTTCACTAGCTATCAAGAAATACAAAAACTTACTGTATACCACCACTTGAGACACTCTTTTGGAACTGACTTATTTTATAATCTATGTCGAAATGAAAATAAGAGATATGAGTCAATTGTTACTTCATCAAGTATTTATCTAACAACGGCAGTTCGATTAGGTCATAAAGTAGAAGGAAGAATGGCGAACAACGTAACTAAAGAATATATCCATAGTTGTGGGCTTCGAGAGCAGTTATTAACGGAGTCTATAAATGGATATTAAAAATAGTGTTGATGTTGAGTTGATCGGTGACTCTAGTTACATTGAGGATAAAATCAAGAATAAGCATGATGAAAATATAAAAATTATTAGTATTCGATATCCTTTAACGGCAAGCTCTATTGTAATCCCATCTCTGAAAGACGAGCAGCAACCAGAACGGCATATAGTTTTCTTAGATCCGAAAAATAAAGATAAGCGTTTGCTTTATATGATGACAATTGCTGCTTATAATTACGCGTTTTTAGATGAGAGTGCACCTTTATCTGCGAAAGGAATTGTAAGTAGCTCTGTTTTTGTATTTGTAGATTGGTTGAATAAGATAGAGGTTTTTAATCGATATAATATATTGAAGGAGTATGAGTCCTATCGTTTTGACCTTTTAGGTAGTCATGGTGGATATAGTGCTCTCACTTCTTTGAGAACAGTTTTTTTCTATGCATTAGAGAGAAGTAATGAACTTAGACTGGTGCTGTCACCTGAAGATTTACAATATCTTCAAGCTCTAAAAGAAACGAAAATAAGTCCCAACTTAAATAAAAAGCAAGAATCATTAGCTAGTTATTTTGGGAAGCTAGATTGGCTTAGAAGAGAGGATATTGGTATAGGGAAAGAACTTTATCAAATCCTAGCATCACCAAAATTAACAGTTAAATCTCTCAAACTATCAATATCTACTATTTTGATTGAGATTTATAAAAGCAAGGTGGAAATCAAAAGATTTTTAGTTGAGAATAAATTTGGCAGTAGCTCATATGAAAGTAATTCGTTTAAAAGTAAAACAAAGTTCTTTAGGGCAAATTACATTGGGAGCTTTATTTACAATATACTTTGCAAGTACCATGAAAGCGAACGTAAGAATAAAAACCTTAAGACTGCGATAGAATTAATTTTAATTTCAAATGCTACGAATTGGAAAAATTATTTGATACTCATTTCGGCACTAGAAAGTGAAGAAAAAATGAGAAGAATATTTAAACCCAAAAGAGACAACGGAAGAAAGATTAGCACAGATTTCACGTCTAAAGTATTTGTACGAAGCGACACAGGTTCATTATTTAGCTTAGAATTTTTAATGAGTTTAGTTGACTCTGGATCTGGACTAGTAGCTACCAAGGTAGAAGCATTAATGTTCTCATGGTTAATGGCTAGTTTGATTGTCCAACCTTCAGATATAAAAAAGCTTACTCAACGTTCATTTCGCTTTTTAAAAGTAGGGGGAAAAGTAACTCATATAGAATGTGAGTACTTCAAGTCTCGATCTGGGGCTATACATCATACTCGTGCATTGTCGACAAAGAAGCCAGAAGGGAAAGCTCTTTATCTTTACCTAAGTCAATATAAAGGGGAAACACTAGATTTTTTCAATGGTGGGTCTCCAGTGATTTCGACAGGCTTGTCATCTATATCTGGTCTGTTATTTGGATTATTAAGTATTGACCTAATCAATGAGCGTATTTGTGTTGTTCATAAACAGCAAGGTCACGTACCGACCTCCTTTCCTGCTGCATTGAAGGCTTTGAGCAATGGAAAGCACACAGGAAATGTAGTCTTATCTGTAAAGGGAACACCTATAGAGGACAGAAGAAGACTTGTGGCTGAGTCTGAGTCACCTTGTCCAACTAACTTATTCAGCTTACAAGCGATTAAAAATTCATCTGTTCATGCCTATAGTGACCCCTATACATTGGACTTTCTAATTAATCGAAATTCACACACGAACAAAACAGAGAAAGCACATTATTTAAATGCTGATAACGAAGAGTGGATCAATTCATCTGGACGAATTACTCGCAGTGTCATGCTAGATTTAATTAATAATGTGTTTGATTTGGGGTTTGAAAATTTAGGTAAAGATCGTTCAGATGAACTTAAAGCAAAGTTCAATAGTGAATTCACAACCCTTACAAATAGTCTTTCTTATAAAAGTGGTGAAATGATCTCTCGGATAAAAGTAGTAACAGGACAAAAGAAAGGTAAAGTAAATGAGGTTGGAGTTTTGTCAATATCTAATCAAAATGACGCTCAAGGATTTGAGCCAATTTATGTTTTAGACAGTCCAGTAACCGTGTTTAGGATTTTAAATTATAGGTATGAATTCCGTAAGAACTATAAAAAATTGTTTAGTAGTAATCCTGATTTATTGTTTAGAACAGCAATGCCGACCATAGAGTGGATGGAACATGTTTTGGATAGCCTTAGTAAATCTTCTTTAATTGAAGGGAAAAAGCTATTTAATCAAATGAGAGAAAGCGGCACTTCTATTAGCGTTTTTCACTCTGTGTAGTTACGAGAGGTGGATTTATGTCATTAAATGTTCTGTCTACTGAGTTAGAGGGATTCTGGGAAGATCAAAATCAAAAGTTGCTGGCTCACCCAGCTTTCATAAAGGAAAATGGAAGTTTATTTGATGATATAATTTGCTTTAAAGACACCAAGGGCTTTGTCTCACGCTTGGATTTTTCTATCTTTGAATTACCTTTTTTTAAAATCGAAAATGTCGCGTTTATTAATGTCAAAGGTGACATTTATTCATTGTCACTAAAAGAGTATGTTAAGCTTTTTGTTTTAAATTCCATATCCTCTAAAGCAGCATATCCTGTAGTTTCAACCTATAAGGTTTTGATGCATATTTGTGCATTTCTCAACATCAAAAATGAATTGTTACTTACAAAAAATAACATCGAAGATTTTCATATTAGCTTCTTGACCCAGTCTGTTAATAGGGAGGGTTTTAGCAAGCAGTTGAGCCCTCCTAGCTTTAAAGCTACTTATGGTGCTGTGAAGTTATCAAAGGTAAGAAATAAACTTAATACCATGGGTGTTATAGGGGTCATAGGCACTGATTTGAATCAGAAAAATATAGAAAAAACGTTGGGTAATGTTTGTCATTCTATATTTAGTGTCGGGTTGAATGAGTATAAAGATGGAGGGAGTTATAATTTCTTGGGTTTGGAGTTAGGTCAGTATTATATTGACTATATGAGACAAGTTTATGATAAAGATTACTTTTATACTTTAGTTCTCCGCGAAACGATAGATTCTGTAATTCACCAATTTTCACTTGAACGTTCATCAACGTATTGGAATCGATTGTTTTTAGATACGATTCAAGGGACTTATACTCCGAATAAGCACGACAAAGCTACCCGCACTAGGACTCGGACTGCGGTGCATGAGGCTATTAATACAGCGCTGTTTACACAATACAACTTGAACTTAGAAAAGGCATTTTCATTTAATGAAGGCTTCATTCACAAACTTGTGTTGGAGCTAGGGCTTGAAATGAGATTCGATGCAGTAGAGATCGTTCGAATTCTAATGCTTCAAAAGTACTATCCGCTTTCAACACATAAAACAGCAGAGCAAGTTTGGCAGAATTACCTCAACTCTCTTGATAAAACATCTATTAATAACAGTATAGTTTCAACTCTCACATCGAATGATGTGTATACGAAGATGACCCAATTAATCTTGAAGGAAAAACTGGATAAAGTGTCTTTCATGCGGTCGCTAAAGGATTGGGTATTCAATTTGATGGGTGGGGCACACGCGAATCATTTTAGTGAGCTATCGGGGCAGATGGAGCGTGTGACTCATGCAATGACCTCTCTTGTTGTGTCTTGGCTCGGTTATCGTAAGTCTGAATTTGGATTTCCTGTAAATGCAATTACAGTAGAGCCCAATGGCGATATTCTAGACAATTCTTACGTGCCCTTTAGGTTCAAGCTAAAGTGGGTCGTACCTAAAACCAATGGTACTACCAAGTTAGATAGAGAGATTACTTCTCAATGCTACCAAGTAGCATCGCAACTAAGTGAATTATTTAAAGCGACAGGAGATATGCCTTGTTTGTACGAGAGTTTGGGTAGTTCGCTTTATCGTACTCCTTCAAGCTGTTCAACTGCTGCTATAGAGCTTCGTGTAAATGCCAATTGGGTATCATTTGTTAATCATTATCAGCCCTTTGAAGATGTAGTAGCACTCGATCATTTGTCAACAATAAATGAAGCCGAGCTATCTTCTAGTGAGAAAGCCACGTTGAAGTTATTACAAGCAAAGTATGATCTCAGCAGCTCACGTACAATACATATTCTAGAGGCATGCAAAGAGGTTAGAGCGGATTTATTTAGATTAAGATGTTCCACCATTATTGGAGGCAGTCGCTCTAAGATACAAACAGGTTTTAAAGCTTCGTTAGTCGAACTCAATAACACAGGTAGAATTTCGAATAATATCTATGCTGAGGTTGTAGAAAAACATCTTTCGACCGAGACAAAGAATTGGCTCATTTCAGAAAGCATCAGCTTTGATAGAAAAGCCATGATGGATATCTCAAAAGAGCTTTTGCAAGGCGTGCGTTATCCTTCACCTCATGCTTTCCGCCACATATGGGCAGAAGCCGTGCTTACTCGTTATCAAGGAGATGTAGGCGCGGTGATTCGTCATCAATTTTGTCACCTTGATGATTCTTTCTTTATGGCATACCTGAGAGATAAAGAGCCGCAGTACCTCATAAAAGCAGCACGTATTACGGTACTCAATTCGATAGTAGACACTTTACTTATTGATTCAGAGCATATCGGGCAAAGCTATCTTGGCGGTTTTTCTCGATATGTAAGAAAAGCGACACAGCTAACGAAAGCGGTTAATCAAAGTGAGTTAATCGAACTTCGACAAAAAATTGTAGGGCGCGTTATATCCATAAGACCCTCTCATTTTGCTAATTGTGTACCAAGAGAAGGTGCTGAGAGCAGAGCAAAATGTGCTGAGTTTGGAGATATCAATCCTCATAATGCAAAACCTGCTTTCTGTCTTAACTGCACCAACGCAGTGATCACAGAAGGTAATCTAAAGGGGCTGTGGATGACCATTCAACCTTTTGTGAAAGAAGCTTTAAATGAGGATGTTATGGGGTTTATGCTAGAGCAACATTTACCGATCTTACGCTCAGGTCATCATCGAATTAGAAAGCTGAAATCTAAAAAAAACGCAGAGAGTGTTAATAAAATTCTGCATTTTATTGAGAAAGCAATACAAAATATAGAAGCAAAGCTCGAAGAGGAAAGCTTTTATGCATAGTGAAGACTTAGATGCTTTGATATCGGAAGATTTCTTCAATACTTTGGATTCGGTTGAAGACAATGTAACGACTGAAAATGATTCCCGACCTTCCTGGGTTAATAACGAGAATGAACACACAACTTATAAGGCTTGGGCTTCGATTTTGAGCCTAAAATCGGAAAAAGAGCAAGCAGTTAAGACATTTGGCAGAGTGGCGGATAAAAAAACACCTAAACGCTTGTACCAGATACAGAAAGCCGAAGTAGCGAATATGGTTGGTATTAGTTCACAAAGCATATTCAGGACATCAAAGTTTAGTAAGCATGTATTGGAGTTTTTCGATAATGTGAATGCTGAATTGTTGGCTCTTCATGAAAAAGAACAAAAGAAGCAAAGGTCACGAAGCAGAAAGAAAGGTGTACGTATAAAAAAGAAAGGTGAGCTTGTTGATGACGTACAACTGCTGCGAAAGAAGGTACAAGAACTTGAAGCTGTTAATGTGAAGGAAACATTGGATCAGCTCCTCAAGGAAATGCCTCTCGATCTAAGGCGGAAGCTTAATATGTAGCAAGAGGTAACTAATCGGCCAAACCATTGGACAGCTCAGTTCAATTATCTTTTAGTTCATTAACCACACTTTACTATGAACTAATAGAGTATTGCCATGAACTAATGGAACACTTTTATTATTTAACTATATGTTTTTAATCAGTGGTTTATTGATATATTAGATTAGCTATTCTCTAGAAAGATTAGCTAAAGACATGTTCAAAGACGAGGCTGCTTCATGTAAAAAGTACTTATGTTCTGCGAATTGAAGGCTTTCAGGAGGTAGTGATGCTAGAACTGTTTTTAAGTAGTTTGGAAAGGGTAGCTAAGATTCAGCCTCAGTTAACAATCCTTATTCTCATATTAGCCTTATTAGGTAGTGACTTACTTGCTTTCATCAATAACTTTATGGCGGTGACGAAATGACTTTAATGCTCTGGTCTAAAATGCCCTCCGATTGGATTTCTAAGGGAGTCCTGAGAGAATCCTTTAGCGGAGGGAAGGGCGTTAGTGATGATATAGCCGCTTTGAAGCTGTTCATTGTCTTATGCCTTCTGGCGAAGCAAGTTAACCGTTCTAGTGGTATGTCGGTACATGATGTCTTGGAAGTTAAAGCAACATATGATCAACTTACAGAGATGTGTTCACTTAGCCGTTCATTAGTGTCCAGAGGGCTAAAGAAGTTGCATGCTACGGGATTATTATCCTCCTCTGGCGTTCGAACAAAAACTTATACCTTTACTCAAGGAATCTATAGAGGTTGGTGTAAGCTTCCTAAACGGGCACTTGTCAAAAATGAAGAAGAAATCTCAGCAATGAAGGCTTTTCTAAATAGGTATTCACACGAGCGTGATGCGTTGAAATGCTTTTTGTACATACTTGCTAGCCGAAGTAATAGTAAAACCTACGTCGATCTTAGTCGAGGGAGGATAGCGCAAAAGACAGGGGTCAGTCTGGATGCTATTGATGGAGCTATCGGTTTTTTGCAAAGTACTAGCTTAATATCAAAGGTTGAAGATAAAGGCTTCTTAGCAAATTCTATTCGTCGTGATTTGTCAGAAAGGCTGCATAGGTACTGGGTGATTGGTAGCAGCAGTTTAAACTACAAGACCTATTCAGTTGAAAGTGAAGACTCTGTTCTTGTAAGGGAACCAACGTTGTACTTTATACAGAGTAATAAAAACTAGAGTGATTTGTTAGATTAGGTACTTTTAAGGAAAGTCTGCTACTTGTTCTAGGGTTCGCTTTAGTATCTGATTTTATGAAAAACAATGCACAACAATAACAGTACTTGTACTCTCCAAGTGATAAACTTTCCCTTCGATTAGTCACTTGGAGTCTAGTCAACCTATGGCTGCTCAATCTAACTCAGTACAGTATGCGTTTGCTTTAGATGAATTTGGGATTCTTACACATATTAGCAAAGCCAAGCGTGAGCACTCCTATACTTGTTTAGGGTGTGGAAAGAGGCTTAGCCCTGTGTTGGGTGAGATCAATGCAAAACATTTCCGTCATCTCGAAGAATGTTGCTCTTTAGAAACATACCTACATAAGACTGCTAAAGAAGTATTTTTTCGTTGGTATAAACAAGCACTAAATTCCAGCTCTCCCATTACATTGGAGCTAGAGCGTAACATCTCTTGCCGTGATCCTCGTTTAGAGCTGTTAAAGAGTAAGATTCAGCCATGTTCTCGAACTGTACCTGCACGTTATGATTTGACGAAATTTTTCGATCAGGTAGATCTAGAAAAGCGTGACCTAGTTAATGGGCTACAACCTGACATCATGTTGAGTGAATCATCGAGTACAACGCGTTGTTATATAGAAATTTGTGTTACGCATCCCTGTACTCAGGATAAAGTTGATACAGGAATACCGATTATTGAATTTCGCATCCAATCAGTTCAGGACATTGAAATGCTATTTGGTAATCGCATTTCAATTGAGGATGAGAGGATAACGGCATTCAACTGGTTTCCTCCACCCCAGGTAGATTCAACGTGTAGTAATACATGCTCTCTGGGTAAAACCGAGATGTCCACTTGGAGTTTGAGTGACACAGGTAGGCTTAATGAAACGATTATTCCCTTAGCTGGCGTGGATCTAGCAATTAATACAGAGATAAACACATGGCCTAGAGAGCTAGAACTTGTTGAGCAGAAAAACAATCTTGAAAACTTTCTTCGCCATGTCGACCCCAAAATGTTACACGATAACTGTATTATGTGTTCTCAGGCTAGCTCGTGGGATAATGGGTATCTTATGTGCCACAGTAAAGCTAAATATGTACCATATACTGAAGCTCTCCAGTGCGCTGCCTATAAGGTAAAAAAATGACCAAAAGACTTACTTGGGAGCAAAAGAGCATAGTAAATCATGATGCGGGACACGCGTTAGTTAAAGCTGTACCTGGAAGTGGTAAGACGACTACTCTAGTAAAACGTGTTGAACGCTTGGTTAAATTAGGGGCAGATCCCCGTTCTATACTTATCTTAATGTATAACAAATCAGCGCAGATAAGTTTCAAAAACAAGTTACAGCAGGCTTTGAAGTCAAGTTCTGTCCCTGAAGTTCGCACTTTTCATAGCTTAGCGTTGAAGATAATTACTTATGCAGAGCGTCAACGATTAATCAAGAAAAGAAAACTACTTACTCCTGAGCACCCTCATTACGAGAAAATAGTGAAGCAAGCCTACCGTTGTGGTTTTGAGCATGAGGCAAGTTATATAGATCCTAATGATATAGAGGAGTTTGAACTATTCATTACTCGATGTCGGGCTGCGGGTTTAACTCCAACTGATGCTGCGACAGATCCAATCTTCAGTGAAGTAAAAAGAGAGCTTCTTCTTGCCTATAGTCACTATTGTGATTTGTTGGCGCTGAGTAATTCAAGAACATTTGATGATTGCTTAATTGAAGCTACTTCTCTGTTGCGTGACATCCCTAATTTATCGGCTCATTTTAAGCACGTCATCGTTGATGAGTATCAAGATGTCAACCTGATACAGCACAATATGATTCGTTGTCTGTCTGGGGCAGATGCATCAGTTATGGTTGTCGGGGATATAAACCAATGTATTTATGAATGGCGTGGTGCTCGACCAGACTTTATTGGTGGTCTGTTTGAAAAGCATTTCGAGAAGAGCAAAGTGTTTCAGCTTTCGTGTACATTTCGGTTTGGACATCAACTTTCGTTAATGGCTAATTCTGTCATTCGACGTAATTCGACAAAGTTGACCCGATTGTGCGTCAGTCATCCTAGTGCTCCCAAAACTAAGGCCCAAATATATGTTGATAATTGCTTATCAACGGTATTGAAAGAGCTATGTCACAGTGATGGTACACAAGCGATCTTATCCCGAACCAAAGCAAGCCTCGCGGAGGCTGAGATTGCTTTACGTCTGTGTGGTTTGCCATACCACTATCAGAGTGGAACTTCATCATTGCACACCCGTACAGAAATCGGGATGCTAGTTGTAGGTATCATGTGGTCTATATACGGCGACCTTCGTTTGCTAGAGAACCACCCCCACAAACAACCCCTGCTATATGGTTTTTTAAGGGAAGCTGGTTTTCGTTGGCAAAAAGGGCAATTTAAGTCTGCACTGAGTGCGTTGGTCGTACCGAATTCGGATTTAAATTCTGTTATAAGAACAATATTCGATAGCGACGATCTTCAAAGAGAATATGCGAATAGACTAACTAAAATTAGTCAGAAGGAAACTGAGGAATCTCTTGCGATAGACATATTATTACGACTAAAAAGAGCGGGCTTTATGGATAGCATTGGGGCGGAAGGTGTTAGTCGTACAAGCTCAAACGATCGACAAAGAGCAGTTGTAAAAATTGAAGAGTTACTAGAATCGAGCCAAATTAGTGCTCATTCATTTTTAAATCTAATTCTCAATCCAGAAGAAGCTTCGGTTAATTGTGAACCATTTGTCCTTTCTACGCTGCATGCTTCAAAAGGTCTTGAATGGGATAATGTTATATTAATCGGCTTAAATGATGAGGAGTATCCTGGAGGGAAGTCTGAAGGTAATTATCATGTATTACCATCCAACGATGAGTGCATTACAAATGAGGAGGGCGAGGAAGAGCGGCGTCTATTCTATGTGGGAATGACTAGAACCAAACAGCAGCTAAATATCGTTGTTCCTCAAGATGATGCTCTAAATCGATGGTTGAGCAATGGTTGGGACAGCACCCCAAAAAGAACCCCAATTGCGACTCGCTTTGTTTACGAAGCTGGCTATACCGCTTGCCTGATCACAAGTAATGCAATTTACGATAACAAAGCAGAAGTTAAACAATCAGAGTTTAGTAAGTTTCATCAATGGTACTTGAGAGATCTTCAGCGCTTAAAGGTTTGATTTATCTATTCCAATTTTCGGCAGTTTCCTCGTAAAACATCGATAAAATATTCAGAAATTTTGTCTCTAAAAGTGCGCCCTCCTCCAGTGGCATTTATCCAGAAACGGCCACTAGAATCCTTTTTGAAAGCTGCACAGTTACCCCAATGAGAGGCACTCTTATCATAGTCCAATTGACCTAACACTTGCCCTGCGGAAAATAGTTCTGATTCAGTAAGATCAGCATTGTTTGATAAGTAATGCGCGACGATACCTAAAGCTTGCCAGACTTGCATGGAACGATGAAATCCATTCTTATTTTGCTTAAATTTGCTTTCTAGACATGAAATCCACCCTGCAACCAATGGAAGAACGGTTTCTAAAGCGTCATTGATGACTTGTTTTGTTATTGGAGCTTTGTTCGGTAGGTGCGTGGGTAACTGCTTTTCAATCCTAGCTCCTCTACCGCTTAGGGTAGCGAGTAGGATGTGAATGAGTGTACTTTTTGTTGTTACGTAGCTATCGGACTTCGTAATTTTGTTGAGTTCAGAAGCGCCACCAATTGCGTCCAATTTAAGGGCTTCAGCAAGCCTATCTGCACCGAGAGTTAGTGGTGACTCTTGAGCGTGTGTTGTGATGTATTGTGAGTAGACTTTTGAGTCTATAGCATTAAGGTCAAAAAAGAGCTTTGATACGATTGCTTCATCTATCTTTTCTTCAGTACCGAAGTAAATGCTAAGGCGAACATCAATTGATTCTAAATGTTGTTTTTGCTGAGTGGAAAGCCCACTAAGCTCAGATCGTTTGCCTGTAAATGGGTCGATTAGGTCGAGCTGCTCACTTAGAGCACTTATCAATAAGAAGCCATCTAAGACGACTGCTTTATTTTTGTTATATTGCAGTGTTCCCAGTTTGTCATTCGCATGATTACTGCGACTGCTCCCATATACATATAGCGCAACCTCAGGCATGGAGAGTGGAATACTCCTTTCTACACTATCTAGGAGGTGCTCTTTGAGTTTGAGAAGTCTTTCTTTATTAACAGAACGCTCATAACTAGTTGCAAATCGATCTAGTAATAGGTGATCTTGAGGAAGGGAATCCATTAACTCTTTTATGCTTATATAGCATTGGAGCACTGATAAACCACCAAGTAATTTATCACTATAAATCCCAGTGCGTATCAATTCTGCTGTGCTTCTCATTTATTCTTTTTCTAACACGTTGATTTCTCTAAATGATAAATAAAAACATAAAAAAAAACTTGATCGGGGCGTCGCCCCGATCAATCATGCGGGCGATTTGAACATTTAGTTAGGTAGTTTTTATGAGTAAACTCATCAATGAAAAGCAGCGCTTTGGTGTAACGACAAAGCAGATTTTTGGCTGTATCACTCACTCCTCATTTAACGGTGTCCACACGATGTCAACGGTTATGACGGTGGCTGATTTATTACGAGCTTGTTCATTTGATTTAATTCCCCCTCATCTGAAAAGCCTTTATAAAGAGATTCAACGTGTTGCAAGTCCGAGTCGAAGACAAGGTTTTGAAGACTATTGTTTTAAACATTTAACTTCGTCGACTGATATTAGTGGGGTGATTCCACCAGTTTTGATCGGCTGCATGTCAGAAGTAGAAGTTGAATTAAGTGATGATCCAAGAATGAATGATGCCTTGGTTATACACCCAGATAAGAACTTCGTAGTTGATGGTGTAAATCGGCTTTCAACAATCGCGACGGTTCTTGGGGGGTATGATCAGTCACTGCTTAAAAAGGTTAAAGAATCTGATTCGAGGTTGAAACGTAGAGTAGAGCTATCTAGTTTAATGCATGATCTTAGCGTGCAAGTACTCTTTATCTTTCGAACTGATAGGGCACTATCTGAGACAGACTTTGCTCAAATCTTTGCTGATGTAAATGGACAAGCCACTCCCATGAGTACCAACAAGCTTATGAAATTAGCAAGAGCTGATGCTGTAGTTTCGTTAGCCCGTGAAATTGGTGCTCTCCCTATTGTAGAGTCACATGGAGGTATGAGCTTGGACTCAAGTACCGTGACTGCGAAAAGCGACTTCATCCTAACTTTGAATACTTTAACTCGCTTCATTCTCGGTGCATTAGGAGGAGAACGTATGCAAAGTAGGGTTCGCGGCGTAAGAGAAATGAATGATGGAGCGATTCTATCAGGTAAACATCTTGAACCAATTAAGAGCGATCTGGTTTTGTTTTTTGAAACATGGATTGATGGTCAAGGCGATCATTATTCTCAAGACAGGACTGGTTTTCAGCTAGTCGCAACCTTAATTCAAGGTTTAGGTTTGGTATTTAATAACCTTTGGGTTACATACCAGAGTCTTGCGCCTGTAGAGCGCACGAATCATATCTATCAAGCAGCTAAGAAGCTTGGGAGTCTTGACTATTCACGGCAAGCCTCTCACTGGGCAGACTGTAGCTGCGTGAGTCTGAGTGAAAGTGGTAATTATGTAGTTAATAGCGGAGGGTCGACTAGCCGAATAGCTTTTGCTAAACACCTATCAAACAAGACAGGAATTCGATATCGAGGCAAGTAACCTAAATTTATTTGGTAATTCTAGTGTGATGTGCTCATATTAAAAACTCTTTATTCACTAGATCACCATTTGGGATGAAGTGAATAAAGATTTTCTTTCAAGGATGCTATATACTACAACTAAGTTATTGTAAATAACTCTCTAATTTTGTTTAGTTCATTGCTTTGAGTTCTAGATGTTGTTTTTTTATTTAACAATCTATTGAACTGCTGTTTAGCTAATATTTCATCGGTCTCTGAGTCGATATTATCATCAAGGAAATCTGTGATTTTGTTTACGGATATAACTTTGTATGATGTTAATTTTTCTTCTAATAAATCAATCAGTTCTGAGTGTGTGAATGTTTTTTTGTTTTTGTTAATCTTGCTTCCAATTGTTGAATAGTTATTTTGCCAATAATTAAAGGCGGCTCTTTCAAAGCAAGATTGGAGATTATCTAGTTTGTTATATAAATCTTTGGATTGGACGCTATAAATACTTTCTTCATCATAACCTTCTAGTTCACTGTCGTCATAGTCATAGTCATAGTCATAGTCATAGTCATAGTCATAGTCATAGTCATAGTCATAGTCATCATAATGTGAGTCAGCCTTGTGTTTTAATTCAGAATATAAACTATTATATATGGATATTATTGAAGATAGCGCTTCTAAACTACTTTCTGAAATGTTATAAAATGATTTTGATTCGATTAGGTCATATATCTCAACTAAAAATTCGTAACTTCTGTTATTATTTACACATCTACTGATAATGACTAATTCAGTAGATTCCAAAGGTTTGCCTTTAGAGTTTGTTAATATTTTTTTCAATAAGTCATCATAAAGAGAGTCATTAATCCCATCCTTAAAGTTAATTGTATTTACAGCACACTTGATAAGGAGTTCATAATATTTTTCTAAGTCATACTCATTATATGATGCTACCAGTCTTTTTGATATCTCTCTTTGGAACTTGGTTACAGGATAAACTACTTCAATAGTTGATGGATCATTAATAGTGGTAAATATCAACTTAGATAAATATTCTTCTTTTTCTAACCTAGAGATTAAATAATCTTTGATGGATGGGTTAAAAAGCTGAAACACTCCACCAGTTCTAGATATTTCATTTAATATAAATGAACCTGTTATAGTATGTATTGACTTGTTGAAGTCTTCATCATCTAAGGAATTGCCTTTAATAGAGAAGTATAGTTTTACTAATTGGAATAGATCGTCAGGATGTAATTTTTTACTAAAAGCGACAAGATATATTATAACTCGGTCTAGCTCTTTTAATTGTTCAGTAAAAGCATGATGCCAGATATCACTAGGGTTATCTAAACTATGTCTGATGTGTTTGATATAGTTTTCACTATCAATATGTTTGATTCTTTTTCGACAGGTTATAAATTCTATTAGTCTAGGGTTGAAGTTCTTATGCTTTATTATCTCAAAATAAAATTCGTCATTATATATCTTTGACTTGTATTCATCACTAATCTGAGAGTGATAAATATGGTTATATAATATTGATGCTTTATCTAACAGTGTTAGCTCAGTAATGTTAAGTACAAATTTATTAGATTCTATATTTTTATTAATGAACTTTTCTGATCTTCTTACACTTTGAGAGAAAATGGATGCTCGTGATGTTAATATAAATAATTTATCATTTTCCTCTCGTGAAGAGATACAATCTATAAATTTAACTATCGTAGAGTCTTTATTATTTTCAAATGCTTCCAAATAGTTCGAGCCGAGAAAGTCGTCATAATAGAATATCTGCTTTTCATTCTCATTGAAAACAGCAAATGCATCATTTATGTCATGATCAATATCGTAAAAATGATACCCTTTTGACACTGCCTCATTGCAAAGTTGTTGAGCGAGCGTTGTTTTTCCTACTCCAGGTTCGCCAGTGATAATGGCACATCTGTCCTCAAGCAGCTTTTTCATTGCTATATCATGAGCTGCGGTTTTTGTGTATATATTAAGTTTTTTTCTTGCATCTTTTAGAGTAAAGTTACTAATGCTATATATGCCATTATTTATCAGATGGCTTAGCACATTTGTACTTGTTAACCATAGTTTATAGTGCTGTTTTTCAATGAGAGGGTAATCTTTTAATAAGTCATTAATTGTCGATTTGAAATATACATCTTCTTCTTTCAAATATGGAAATAAAAGATCCACAATTTTTTTTACTCTCACTGGTGTTAAATCAATAGAGGTCGCAATAATATAACGGTTAGGTTTTAAACTTTTTAATTTTTCTTTTTCTTTTTTTAGCGTACTTAAAAGGAGATCAAAACCTGAATTTATATAGTGTTTAGACTGAATAATTACAGTATTTTTCTCTTGGATAACCTTTCCATCGATCCCTAGATCACGTCCAGGAGCGTATCGAATTACTCTTTTTTTTAGATGTTGAGTTAATAGGTCATTAACCAATTCTTCAAATTCTTTATCATTTAGAGAATCAAAACTATAATTAATCATAGCTAATAAAAGTTTTCCATATCATAGGGTTATAATTTATCAAATAGGGAGTAATTTCATGTTGTTGAATTAGTTATTAGACTAAAGTAATCCAACTCTCTGGGTTGTTGTAGCACTTTGTCCATAGAATGTTTCAACACCAATAACATTTCGAAGTGTTTCTGGAATATCTATGTTTTCAACAATTATAAACTGCCCCAAGTGACGAATTTGATACAAGTAGTTAAGGAAGTGGTAACTTATCTTAGTCTTAGCAAGTTGTTCTTCATCTTTGCCTAGCTCACCATGTTTGCTTGTCAACGGGTCTCGATAAGTTACTAATGGTGAATCAAGAATAACAATACCTGGGTGATAGATGTTATTCTCTCTACAGTGTATTAATAGACTTATCTTGAAAACTGAATGCAAGATGGCTCTGACACCTTTACCATTTAAGTCTCTAGGGGTTCCATCAATAATGACATCAAATTTTTGAAAGTCGAAATCTACATGATGTTCTCCAGGAAACTTAATTGCAGAAAGTATTGAGCTATAGATTTTGCAAAAGCCATTAATGGCATCAGTTTCAAGGAGAAACTCTTCAGATTTATATTGTTTAGGTGTCGAAGCAAGTTCTATCTCTTGAAGTTTTTTTGTGAAAGAACGTATACGGTCGTGTAACTTGCGATCAAATTGGATTGCAGCTCGTTCTTTTCTCAGCTCTGCTAACTGGTTGTCGTTTGAATTGATAACAGGAGTACACCTTTCAACTTCATAATCTATTTGCTTGAGTTGGATTTTAAGATTAACCGCTTTACTTTCCAAGTCATCTAGCTGGTACTGTAGCGCTTTTGTCGTATCTTGTAGCTCGTGATATTTTGACTTGATTTTTTGTATCTCGGCTTTTGATGCTTCAGCTAAATGATTAATATTGCTTAAATCGTCACATGCTGTATCTATAGTGTTACCACAGACAAGGCATTGACCGTAGTGTCCTACACTCAGTAGAAAGGCTGCCTCCTCTTGAGAACTCAACCTTTCTATATCACTGAGGTATAGCTTTTTTAGGGTATCAAAGTTAGCCAAGTTTGCTGCGATAACATTAGCTCGCTCGGCTGTTTTCATCAAAGTTTCTGCTGTTGATTTTTTCTCTGATATTACACCTGATAAACTTTTTTGTGAGTCTTCTAGTTTTGCCAACCCCTTAGATATAGCAGCTTCAAGTTTTTGGACTCTATTATCTAAGCTTTCTGTGTTTTCATCAGGAAAGTTCAAGTCTAACTTTAGTGCGTCAACAACATCTTCAAGAACTGACTTTCGTCCATTTCTCTCACTGTTGAACTCGCCTCCTCTGGTTAGAGTTTTTACTTCAGAGTCATCTTTTCCTGTTAAAAGGTATCTGAAAACATACTTGTTTTTACTGTTTTCATTGCTGTCCCCAACAATTATAGGGGAGTCAGTACGAATAATTTTCTCTTCACCAGATATAATGATTCTAGAGAGCAGCCTAATAGTTAATGATGTTTTCTCTCCGTATAGATTTCGAAGGAGTTCAGGTCGTTCTAGATTTCTAAAGTAAAATTCGTTTATTGATGGTATTTTCTTAGTAGGCGACGTTTGGCGATAATAGCTAAGGAAATTGGCGTTATCCTTAGAATCAATGTGTCCATGGTATACTTCAAAATCGATAGATGGCCATCTCCTAAACAAGGTAAAATCATCCCCATCTAAAGTTACTTTCATAGCAAGTTCGTCGTAACCCTCACTTTGTGGAAGAACTTTTCTTAGGTCGCCTTTACCTAACATGTAGTCAATTGCTTCTACTAAAAGTGATTTACCAGTATTTGATGCTCCATGAACGAAGCAAACTGGATTGTCGAAGCTTACAAGAGATTTTTTCTTATTACCTTTGAATATGATCTCTTTAATTCTTAGCCCTAAGCTCATCAAAACACCTTTTTACCCAAGTTTGAATCAATACGTCTAAAACCAAATTGGCTTACTTCTTCAGTTAACCATGCTGCGATGTCCCTCAAAGCTAGGGAGTACTTCTGTCTCATTAGGTCTAAATATGGCTCTGCTTCTTCTGTTGTTTTGTAGTAAATACCACGGTTTGTAAGCTTTACTTCGATTAGCCCAAAGCGTTTCATCAACTCAATGCCAGATCGCACGACTTCTCTACGTGAGCTAAGCTCTCCTTGTCTATTTGGTATTTCAGGATGAAGGCTCGCAGACCCTCCAAAATCGGCTGAATTTACAAGTATATAGTCAACTTTCAAGAGCTGCTCGAAGTCTAAGCTTTTCGGATGATATGTATCTAAAAAGGCAATAGCTCTCATACCTGCTTCTAGAGAGCTATTAAACACAGATTCCTTAATCATCTTTTTTTCTCCAACTCAGTAAGTTCTCATTTACAAATTGATGGCAATAACCTTGTTTTACATCTATCTTTCCATGGATTGCTAACTTACCTGAGGGTTGCAGTTTCCCTGCTTCGACGAGTACAGAACACATTCGCTCAAATGAGTCAGAATATTTCATCCGAAACATTGGCTTAACTCCTTTCAGCACTTCTTTTTCAAAGTTTTCTAAAACTCCTGGGACGGTATTATCTCGATAAAACGCACGAAAGGCTTCAGCGCTATAGAACCTTTCTCTTTGATCCATAAAATCTTCTTCAAACTCATTATGCCCAACTAGGTCACCTGGGCTGTCGTAACGAACCTGATCTTGCTCACTATATACATCAAGTATTTGACTAACGTAGACCATCTCACTCTCATGCACATCTTTAGGCGTTTCGGCAGTAGGGGCACTTAGTAGATCTCCACCAAATTCATGAACAAGAACTCCACGAAATGCTGGGTCTAATATCATTTTATCTAAATCAATAATCTGGACTTTTGAAAAATCATATCCACTAATGAATTTCTGTAGTTCAGGAGTAAGTTCTATTTCTTTTCCTTGTGAGATTTTGCTTTTGCAGAAGTTGTCCCATTGTGAAATCAATTGATTCCTAAGTTGGCTGGGGTTTTGTATCCAACCTTTTAAATTCTTGTTGATACCCTTAGGGACTACAAAGTAGTAATTCTTGGGAACCGAAAAGTTTCCTTGCTGAGCGAAGTAGAGGATTTTCCCAAGTTCACACATCCCCTCGGCAGTCGGTAAGCTTTTACCATACTGTTTGCATTGATAGTTATCCCACTCGTCTTCATGCTTTTGGTTTGAGTAAAAACCAACAACATCACGTCCGAGATCTCCTGCGCCGCCATACCGCATTGCCGATAGGTATTTTTTTTCAATCTGGCAATCAGCCCATTGTCTGACTAACTTTTCTAATTCAACATCATTTAACGCCAAGATGTGGCGTTCATAATCAAAACTATTCATCAACAGAAGCCTTATGCTGACCTAGTGGTTGATTGTAATGCTATGAAATATAACACATAAGAATATGGCAGTGCCTCATCCAATTAACAATATTGTTCTTATTATGAGATATACGTTGAACTGGCTACC
The DNA here is from genome assembly GCF_024347595.1 of Vibrio pomeroyi. NCBI lineage: Bacteria > Pseudomonadati > Pseudomonadota > Gammaproteobacteria > Vibrionales > Vibrionaceae > Vibrio > Vibrio pomeroyi. Next base: position 776,489 of record NZ_AP025506.1, read on the forward strand.
AATCTCACAACGGTAACCTCTAGTAAAAAGTTATTATTGTTCTGACGAGAATGACGAAGTTAAAGTTAAGACGAGTTTACAGATGTTTAACTAGTTGCTTAGCGAGGGAGGAAATCTAGTTTTTGCTTGATTGTTTACATTTCCCTATACTGTTAATATATACAGTCTTGCTGTTCTACCATTAGACTTGCCTCTTATCTAGACTCGAAAGTAAAACCATATGACTAGGAAAATTATTCATATAGACCTTGATTGCTACTATGCCGCTGTAGAGGCTCGTGATAATCCAAAGCTAAGGGATATACCATTGGCAATTGGTGGTTCTCAGAATCGCCGAGGCGTGATATCAACATGCAATTATCCAGCACGGAAGTACGGTGTCCGTTCTGCCATGGCTACCGCTCATGCTCTCAAGCTTTGTCCTAATCTTACTGTAATTCGGGGAGATATGGAAAAGTACAAGGCTGTCTCTAAACAGATTCATGCGATATTTAGACGTTATACAGATCTAATTGAACCACTGTCACTAGATGAAGCTTATTTAGATGTAACTGATTCAAAACTATTTAGAGGCTCAGCTACATTGATTGCAGAAGATATACGTAAAGCTATTGAATCTGAACTAAAACTAACAGCCAGTGCAGGCGTAGCTCCTATCAAATTCGTTGCAAAAGTAGCATCGGATGTTAATAAACCAAATGGTATTTGTGTTGTAACTCCACCTGAAATAGAAGGGTTTATTGACAAGTTGGACTTAGGAAAAATCCCAGGTGTAGGGAAGGTCACATTAGAAAAACTTCACAAGCTTGGTTTGCACAAAGGAGAAGATGTGAAAAATTACGATCAACACTTGCTACTAAAGCATTTTGGTAAGTTTGGTCGCTCTTTGTGGGAACGCTGCCATGGTATCGATAGACGTGAAGTGATACCTACAAGAATAAGAAAGTCATTGGGTGTAGAAAGAACATTTGCGCAAGACATACATGCTGAAGAGGAATGTATTGGAGCTATCGAATCATTATATGAAGAGTTGGAAACAAGGTTTAACAGGATAGCGGAAGAAAAAAAAGTTATAAGGCAAGGGCTTAAGCTTAAGTTTAGTGACTTTAAGCAGACAACTGTTGAACATAAGCAACTTAGTCTTGATAAAGCTTTTTTCTTTGAGCTGTTGAAAGAAGCTTTAGGGCGGTCGGATGGTCGAGGTATCCGCCTTATTGGTCTTTCTGTAGGACTAGAGCCTAAAGAAGAACTGTCGACTCCTCAGATGACGCTTAATTGGTAAATCGTGTATTGTAAGTTAACTCTGTAAGCAATTATTTTTTTTCAAAATACTGTTAATTAAGTATTAAATTTCATTTCATCTGTAAAGCTTACTTTTTACACCCGTGGTTTTGTGGACGCAGCTGTAGAAATGCGAGACAACCCATCTTACCGAAATCGGCCGCTCGCAGTGGGTGGTCATGAAAAACAACGCGGCGTGTTGAGCACGTGCAACTACGAAGCGCGTAAGTTTGGCGTTCGTTCTGCTATGCCTACTGGTAAAGCGCTGCAACTCTGCCCTAATTTGCTGGTCGTGCCGGGAAGAATGTCAGTCTATGTCGAGATATCTAAGAAGATCCGCGAAATCTTTTCTCGATATACCTCAGTGATTGAGCCGCTTTCTTTGGATGAAGCGTTTCTTGATGTGACTGACTCAAAACAGTGCCATGGCTCGGCGACGCTCATTGCAGAGTCGATCCGTCGTGATATCTGGAACGAACTCAATTTAACGGCTTCCGCAGGTATTGCTCCGATAAAGTTCTTGGCGAAAGTCGCCTCAGATATGAATAAACCTAATGGGCAATTTGTTATTCCTCCTCAAGACGTGCAAGCGGTGATCGATGAATTACCCCTCGAAAAGATCCCAGGCGTTGGCAAGGTGAGTATTGAAAAGCTGCATCAAGCGGGCTTCTTTACCTGTAAAGATATTAAAGAATCTGACTATCGCGACCTGCTGCTCAAGTTTGGCCGCCAAGGAGCGTCACTTTGGAAGCGCAGCCATGGCATTGATGACCGAGAAGTGATCATTGAGCGTGAAAGAAAGTCGGTAGGCGTTGAGCGAACCTTTACCCAAAACATATCGACCTATGCTGAATGTTGGCAGGTCATAGAAGACAAGCTGTTTCCTGAGCTCGAAACTCGTTTAGAAAAGGCTAGCCCAAGTAAAGCGATCATCAAGCAGGGAATCAAACTCAAGTTCGCTGACTTTCAGCAAACCACTATCGAGCACATACACGCTTCACTCGATCGTGAACATTTCAAAGAGCTCTTGAGTGAAATACTGAAAAGGCAACAAGGGCGAGAGATACGCTTACTAGGCCTAAGTGTGATGTTACAACCCAAAGACCAAATGCGTCAGCTGAGCTTTTTTTAGAGATAGTGGGTTTAGTGAGCACCGACTACGCTTCATAGCCTAGTCGGTTTTTTATAGGTAAGAGTTACCTAGGAAGTTGTTTCACTCGCGCTAAAGTATCACTGAATGGTTGTTGCTCTAGCTTTCCGTAGCCGACCATTTTACTGGCTTTAAGCTTGGTTGAAAGTGGGGTAGCGATTCCACATAGAAAACGAGTAATCGCTTCGTCTGTAATCAACTGCTGGCTTGCGGAAATGAACTCGTGAATCCATGTCATTACTGTTTCATCATCAATAGGTTCAACATCAACGGTTGGTAAGGTTGCTACTTGACCGCGACATACAGAACAGTGACCACACTTTGTTGGTGCTTTGTCATCGGCAAAGTAACTTGCAAGGCGTGAGCTTAGACAGGTGTCGGCTTCAAAGAAGCTCAGCATCTGATTAAGACGATTGATTTCACTGTTCTCTTTTGCCTTAAACAACTCAGTTAATCGCTCAGATAATTGCATCATATCTTCAGAGGTATTGTGAATCGCGTAGACATCCGTGATCTGTTTGCTTTCTAGCTCAATCCAGCCCTGTTCATTAAAGTAATCAATAGCCGTAATCACACGCTGGCGATCCGCTTGGAAGTGTGTCCAGAGCGCCTCGAAATCAACTTGGCACCAGACTCTTGCTTGTGGTGAACATTGGAAAATCGCTTCTACGAAATTACGACGTTCACCTTGGAACTGTTCGCAGATCTGCTGTTTAGGGCGAATGAACTTAAATTTGTAATCCGCGAAGTAGCTGTACTTCGGCTCAATCACCCCTTCAATTTCAAGGTAAACTAGGAGTGTTTTCAGCGGTAGCTGACGAATGTTGGATTCACGCGATAGCTGATTAAGCATGATCTCCCATTGATTCGAACCCGAAGCATTAGTGTTTTGGTTTTCGTAGATCTCTTTTAATACTGCCTGGATCGATATGTTGTCTGGCGTATCGCCAAATACAAAGTTTTCTAGTGTGCTCAAGCCGTGTTTGTTCGCGAGCAAGATACACTCAGAAGCTTGTCCGTCTCGTCCTGCTCTGCCTATCTCTTGCGAGTAGTTCTCTATCGATTTTGGAAGATCAAAGTGAATCACTCGGCGAATATTCGACTTGTCGACACCCATGCCAAATGCAATGGTTGCCACGATGCAGTTGACGTCATCAATCATGAACTGATGTTGGATGGCGTCTCTGTTTTCTGGCTTAAGGCCGGCATGATAAGCCACGGCATTTACGCCAGCATTACGAAGTTGTTGAGCGACCATCTCTGCTGTTTGTTGAAGAGTGACATACACAATAGTCGGAGCGAGAGAAGCTTGATTAACGACATTACACAAGGTTTCTAGTTTGCTGGCTTGTTCGCAAGGTTGAATTGAAAGGTGTAGGTTCTGACGATAGAAGCCGGTAACCACAACACGTTCCTCATCGATATCAAACTTAGACTTCATATCTTGGATAACAGAGGTCGTCGCGGTTGCCGTGAGCAATAGCACTTGAGGAATATTCAGCTGCTTTTGGTATTGAGGAAGTTTTAGGTAGTCTGGTCTGAAGTTGTGACCCCATTCTGAGATGCAGTGCGCCTCATCGACCACAAGTAACGAGATAGGCACCTGGGAGATAAACTGACGAAAGCGTTCGTTCTTCAGGCGCTCAACCGAGATCATTAGGATTTTTGTGTCACCGTTACGTACGGACTGCATAACCTGTTGTGTGGTTTGTCTGTCTTGGCTTGATTCGATGGCAGCCGCGCTGATGCCTTTACTGTGTAAGAAGCTGAGTTGGTCTTTCATTAAGGCTAACAGTGGCGATATCACCAAGGTTAAATGAGGAAGCTCTAATGCGGGTAATTGGTAGCAAAGCGACTTACCTGATCCCGTCGGGAATATCGCGGCTGTCGAGTGACCAGATAGAACATTATCAATGACTTGCTTTTGTCCGTTTCGTAGTGAATCGAATCCGAATACTTGTTTTAGCTTCTGCTCAATCATTTATGTTCTACCTGATTTAATAAGTGTCGTATTGATGCTAAAGCGGGCGTCTATTCATGATAGCGTCGCTTGTTGAATCAAATGTCTTGCACCTGATTGTACCTAATTCTATTCTGTAGCTCCTATAGAAAAGCACCCCAATAGTATGAATAAGTCTGAGCTTCGACAAATAATCATTGAGCAACTCGAAACCCGATTACGTATCGCGCAGTCCGCTACCCAGCGTGCCATTGACGCCGCAACCGATGAAGAGACAGTGCCAGAGCACAAGTACGACACCTTAGCTCTAGAAGCCTCGTATCTTGCCCATGGACAGGCGGTGAGAGTGCAAGAGTGTGAAGATGATATTCAGTGCTATCGAAACCTTGTATTGCGAGACAGTGAAAAAATTACGGTGAGCAGTTATGTGGTTGTGATTGACGAGCATGACCAATATAAACACTTTTTTATGGGGCCGAGAGTTGGTGGACTCTCTGTTATGTGGAATGATCATGAAGTTGCTATCGTGACCTCGAACGCGCCGTTTGGTCAGGCTCTAATGGGTAAAGAAGTTGGCGATGAGATTGAGTTTAAGGTTGCTGATAAACAGTTTTGCTACGAAGTTATATCTATCGACTAACTAACGGACTAATAGATATAAAACGTTTCTCTGACAAAGAAGCATAAACCCAAGGTATAGTAATTTGTCAGATTGATGAGAGGATGTTATGAAAAGCAATGTATTTATGAAAAATAATGTATTAATTGCATCACTAACAGCGGTTATTGCTGTTGTGAGTCTGCCAACGTTTGCAGCGCAGTGTCGAGTTGATTTGAAGAATGAATTACGAATCGATGACCAAAAAGTCGAAATCCATCAGGTGAATGGTGATACTGCGGTCTTCGATGAAAACAATGACCTCTATATCCATGGCGAGAAAGTTGAGCTCGATGCTGACCAACAAGCCGCGATAGAGAAGTATCGTGACAGCATGAGTGAGTATTTACCTCGCGCAAAGCAAATGGCTAACGAGAGCTTAGCATTAGCCAATGACGTTATTGATGATATTGCCGCTAGCCTAGATTCGCCTGAGTCGTTTGATAATGTGAAAGAGTCAATGGAGACGTATTTTGCTGAACTTGAGGCGCGTTACTACAAAGATGGTGAGCTAGTATTACCAGCAGACAGTTTCGACTCGATGGCAAATGGCTGGTCTGAAGATTTCGAGAAGGCTAAGGAGATCTTTAATCAAGAGTTTATCTCGAGTGCTTTCAATGCGATGTCTGAAAAGATGAAGCAAGAGGGTGGGCTAAACCTGACTGAACTGGCTGACAGCATGGCGGATCTCAAGCTTAAAGTTGAAGAACGAATGAAAGAACATGCTCAGCAAATGCAAGAAGAAGGCACTGAGTTCTGTGATTCACTTGATGAGATGGCAGAACAAGAGCAAGAACTGCATGAAATCATTCCGAACCTGAAAGATTACCAAGTATTCACTATTTAATTCGAGTCTAGTGATGAATAACAAGAGCACCGGTTGGTGCTCTTTTTGTTTGTATTGTTCACTCAATGATAAGTATCAACTTTGTGGCTAGGCTATGTTGATAATCCTTTTGTGTCTATTGTTGGAAAACTATCGAACTGGGTTGTTGTTAATTTTGTGGTTCTAAATAGCGTATTGATTGTAAAAATTAGACAATTGTTCATTTATTGGTTGTGTCTATCATTGCTTTTGATTACTGTACTTCTCAACTAGTTCACTGATTTTTATGCGGGCAATATGGACCAACAATCTTCCTCTTCAAGAGAGCTATTTAGTTCTCGTTTAGGTTTTATTTTAGCAGCGGCTGGTGCAGCTGTTGGCTTGGGTAATATTTGGGGTTTCCCAACTCAAGTTGCGAGCAATGGCGGTGGTGCTTTTCTGCTTGTTTACCTAATCATGATCTTCGTGGTTGCTTTCCCTATGCTGGTGGTGGAGATGGCGATTGGCCGCCACGGCCAAGCGAACCCAGTTGATAGTATGCGTTCACTAACTGCTAATCCGCTAGGCAAGAAAGTCGGTGAATTTGTTGGTTGGATTGGCCTCAGTGTTCCAAGCGCAGTGTTGGCGTTTTATAGCATTGTCGGCGGTTGGTTGATCTGTTTCTTAATCGGCGCTGTTGCTGATCTGATTGGCCTTGAGGCGATTGCGGATTGGTTTAAAGGCTTCAGCGTTGAGCGTAATGTCTTTGGTACAGTTGCGTTCTACGTACTGACGATTTTGATTGTGCAGGGCGGTGTTAAGCAAGGTATCGAGAAGTGGTCGACGCGTTTGATGCCGGCACTGTTTGTATTGTTCGGCCTATTGTTTGTCTACATTATGACGCAATCTGGCGCGATGGAAGGCTTAAAACATTACCTAGTTCCAGACTTTGAGAAGGTGTGGGATAGAAAGCTGATCCTAGCGGCGATGGGACAAGGCTTCTTCTCGCTAACCATTGGTGGCTGTTCAATGTTGGTTTATGGCTCTTACTTAAGTAAGAAAGAGAACCTGCCAAAAATGGCGATGAACGTAACCTTGGTTGATACTGCTGTTGCGTTTATTGCAGGCTTAGTGGTTATGCCTGCGATGTTTGTTGCGATGCAAAAAGGCGTTCAAATCTACGCAGAAGATGGCTCGCTGTTAAGCTCTGACACGCTAGTGTTCACGGTTCTACCTCTAATGTTTGATAGCTTAGGTGTGCTTGGCCAGATCTTTGCGATTGTTTTCTTCTTATTGCTAACGATTGCCGCACTGACTTCTTCTATCTCAATGCTAGAAGGCCCGGTAGCGCTAGTGAGTGAGCGCTTCAATACCAGAAGAACGCCAACAAGTTGGGTGATTGGTGGTGCTATCGCACTGTTCAGCGTGGTAATTGTTTACAACTTTGCTGCGATGTTTGGCATGGTGGCGATGATAGCCACTCAATACCTTCAACCGATTGCTGCATTGATGTTCTGTCTGTTTGGTGGCTGGGTGTGGAGTCGAGCTTCAAAAGTGAAAGAGCTTGAGCAAGGTTGCCCTGATTTTCAGCTTGGCTGGTTTGGTAAGGTTTGGCCGATGTATGTGAAGTTTGTGTGCCCAATCTTAGTGGCAACGGTAATCTGGGCTTCTTTCGGTTAATTAACCATAATTGTTCACTCGTCTTAATTTAACAAAGCCGCTCTCCTAGAGCGGCTTTGTTGTATAGGAACTATGGTGATGTAACGTGACGGTCTGTCGATACTAAAAAGGCGCATACCCGAGGGGACGCGCCTTTTAAATAGAGGAGAGTTAAGTAATCGCTTACTTAATTTCCATACCTTGAGCTTGTAGATCTGCATGGTAAGAAGAACGTACAAACGGACCACAAGCAGCGTGTGTGAAGCCAAGTTCAAGAGCAATCTCTTTAAGCTCGTCGAACTCTGAAGGCGGCACGTAGCGTTCTACTGGCAAGTGGTGACGGCTTGGTGCTAGGTATTGACCTAATGTCAGCATAGTTACACCGTGTTCGCGAAGATCTTTCAGTACTTGAACGATCTCTTCTTTCGTCTCACCAAGGCCCATCATTACACCAGACTTTGTTGGGATATCTGGGTGTTGTTCTTTGAACTTCTTCAGTAGATCTAGAGACCATTTGTAGTTCGCACCTGGACGCGCTTTACGGTATAGGCGTGGCGCTGTCTCTAGGTTGTGGTTGAATACATCTGGCGGGTTGTCTTTCATTAGGTCAAGCGCAACGTCCATACGACCGCGGAAGTCTGGTACCAGTGTTTCGATACGAATATTTGGATTTAGTTCGCGAATCTCACGGTTACAGTCAGCAAAGTGCTGAGCACCGCCGTCACGCAAGTCATCGCGGTCAACTGAAGTGATTACCACGTACTTCAGTTTCATGTCTTTAATTGTCTTAGCCAGTTTCTTCGGCTCTTCCGCTTCAGGAGCAACTGGACGACCATGGGCAACATCACAGAACGGGCAGCGACGTGTACAGATAGCGCCAAGAATCATAAACGTTGCCGTACCGTGGTTGAAACACTCGGCTAGGTTAGGGCAAGACGCTTCTTCACAAACTGAGTGCAGGTTGTTTTTGCGCATTGCTGATTTGATTTCTTGGATACGATGGCTGTCTGAAGGAAGTTTAATCTTCATCCATTCTGGCTTACGTAGCACTTCTTTCTGTTCAGCAGGCATATTCTTTACGGGAATTAATGCCATTTTGTCAGCGTCACGATATTTAACGCCTTTTTCCATTTGGATTGGTTTGCTCATGATTTTATGCTTCTGCTGTAATGTTACTGGTGGCTTGAATGTCTACTTGGTCATAGCCGAGTAGCTCTACGAGCTCTTGTATTAACTGTTGCTCAACGTTTTCTAGTTCACTTGGCCCGCCAAGTTGGCTGACCTGTGCCATTTCCATGCCTTGATAACCACATGGGTTAATGCGCAGGAATGGAGACAGGTCCATATCGACGTTCAGTGCTAGCCCGTGGAACGAGCAGCCGCGTCGAATACGTAATCCGAGTGAACAGATTTTCTTGCCATCGACATAAACACCAGGAGCGTCAGGTCGGGCAGCTGAATCTATATTGTAAGCTTTCAGAGTATTGATTACGAGGTTCTCGATATGAGTAACCAAATCACGCACTCCGAATTTCTTGCGGCGAATGTTAATCAGAAAGTAAGCAACTAACTGACCTGGACCGTGATAAGTCACTTGGCCACCGCGATCGCTTTGTATCACAGGGATATCACCGGCATTTAATACATGCTCAGCTTTGCCTGCTTGTCCTTGAGTGAAGACAGGGTTGTGTTCAACCAACCAAACTTGGTCTACGTCTTCTTCCGTGCGTTCGTCTGTGAACTTATGCATAGCTTTCCATACAGGTTCATAATCCTGACGGCCTAATTTTTTTACGATTAGCTTATTTTGCAAAGCGGCACTCCCTCAAGGATTAATAAAGTGAACGCATTATAAACGCGAAACATGATTCTAACTACAGACGGACTGCAAGGTTTTTCAACTTTCTTTGTATTTATTTAAAATTAAGTTGAATGAATTTGGTGTCGATACTGTGCTTTAAACAAAAACAGCGGCAATAAGCCGCTGTTTTTCATGCGTAATCGAAGATTACAGAACCATACGAACGATTTCGATTTCGCCCAGTTCTTTGTATAGTGTTTCTACCTGCTCAATTGACGTCGCAGTAATATTGATAGAAACAGAGTGGTAGTTACCTTTCGCACTCGGTTTTAGCGTTGGGCTGTAGTCACCAGGAGCATGACGCTGGATCACTTCTAGCACTAGCTCAGTCAGTTCTGGCTTAGCGTGGCCCATTACTTTGTAAGTGAATGAACAAGGGAACTCTAAGAGGTCTTTTAGTTTTGCATCAGAATTGATGTTCATGATTAGCTCCAAAAGGCTAGACTCTCGCAAATTGGCGATAGTCGATAAAAAGCATGTTCGGTCTACAGACACGAGTAATAAGGCGGAATATTACGTGTAAATATCACCGAACTCAAGATCAACAAAAGCCGCACATGGCGGCTTTGGTTTCGTTAATGAGTAAATAATGAACTTACTCATTAGGTTAGCTTTCCAATAAGCTTAGGTTTTGTTTAGGACAAACCTTTTACTTACTTAGAATAAGCCTTTGAACAGCAGTACTAGGTAATCCCACAGACGGCTAAATAGGCTACCTTGGTCTACGTCTTCCAGTGCTAGTAGTGGGTATTCAGCAACGTCTTCACCATCAACTTGGTAGAATAGTTTACCAACCACATCGCCTTTGCTGATTGGCGCTTCTAGCTCTTTCTCAAGTACAAAGCTTGCTTTTAGGTTTTTAGCTTGGCCACGAGGTAGAGTCACGAAAGTATCTTCGTCGACACCAAGCGCAACTGTGTCCTTGCTACCCATCCAGATTTTCTCTTCTACGAAGGTTTCACCAGCAGTGTGCGGTGCCACTGTTTCGAAGAAACGGAAACCGTAGCTAAGAAGCTTTTTGCTTTCTGTTTTACGAGCGTTCGCATTCTTAGTACCCATTACAACCGCAACTAGGCGCATTTTGCCTTCTGTTGCTGAGCTTACTAGGCTGTAACCTGCGTTGCTTGTGTGGCCAGTTTTGATGCCGTCAACGTTCATGCTCTTATCCCATAACAGACCGTTGCGGTTGTATTGGGTGATGCCGTTGTAAGTGAATTTTTTCTCTGAGTAGATACGGTACTCATCAGGAACGTCGCGAATTAGCGCCTGACCAAGTAGCGCCATATCGTAAGGCGTTGAGTATAGGTTCGGGTTGTCTAGACCGTGCACGTTAGCAAAGTGCGTGTCTTTCATGCCGATAGAGCTTGCCCAAGCGTTCATTAGGTCAACGAATGCGTCTTCAGAGCCAGCAATGTGTTCAGCCATTGCAACACAAGCATCGTTACCTGATTGAATGATGATACCGCGGTTCAGCTCTTCAACTTTAACGGTTGTGCCAACTTCAACGAACATCTTAGATGAATCTGGGAAGTTTTTAGCCCAAGCATTTTCACTAATTACAACATCGTCGTTTAGGTTGATGTTGCCACGATCAAGCTCTTGGCCGATCACGTAGCTCGTCATCATCTTGGTTAAACTTGCTGGAGAAAGTTGAGTATTCATCTCTTTCTCTGCTAGTACTTTGCCTGAATGGTAATCCATCAGAACAAAACCTTTAGCGGCGATTTGAGGTGCATCAGGAACAACAATAGGAGCGGCGAATGACGATGTAGCTATCGTTGCAGAAAGCGCAACAGAAGTAGCAAAAATCGATTTAACAAGTTTATTAGATTTAATCATTTTGAATGCAATTATTTGGTGAACTATTCATATATTAACAGAATCACTCTGTCACACCAGAGCGCTGATTACCAGAAGTAACTGTTAGATTAATTAGCGAGTTAGGGTGTGTTTTTTTATATAAGCTGACGGGTAACCCATTAGCTTAACTTGTTCTAATTTCTCTTGAGTCAGAGCATAGTCATGAAATGGCCCAAGCATCAAACGGTAGTTGTCATCATTTGGCTGCAAGAACGTTGCTACTTCTAGCTTTTCGCTTAGATCTTTGGCTAACTTCTCTGTTCTATCTTCATGCGGAGATGTGGCAACTTGAATAATAAATTGCGGCAAAGCGGCCTTTTTCTTAGCGTCGGTTGGCATAGCTACAGTAATGACTTCTATCTCAACATTTGCAGTGCCAGTTCTTAATACATCGAGCTTGTAAGCAGCCGCATAACTAAGGTCAATGATTCGGCCTTCGTGGAATGGGCCGCGGTCATTGATGCGAACAATCGTGGTTTTGTTGTTGTCGGTATTGGTCACTTTTACATAGCTTGGAATCGGCAATGTTTTGTGCGCTGCAGACATCGAATACATGTCGTAAATCTCGCCATTTGAGGTTAAATGGCCATGAAATTTCTTACCGTACCAAGATGCTTTTCCTTTCTCGGTAAATCCTTCCGTCTCTTTGACGATCTTGTAGTCTTCACCGCGCAACGTGTAGTCATTGTTACCACCTAAACTGTAGGGTTCATACTGTGGGTGAGCGTCCTCTAAATGCTCTACCGAGATAGGCGCGTCTGGCGCAATATCTGAATCAATATCGTAGCGCCCCGTTGGTTGCTGTGAAGAACAACCATTGATGAAAACAGCTAGCCCAACAATAGAGAGGATTTTTTTAATTGGCAGTTCATCAACCAAGGATGCTTTTTTTGAAAACGTTGTAATAGACATCGATTAGGTCGCCTTTGAGAATGCTTTTCTGTGTGTGTGGATCGACATTAAAATACCAAAACCAGCCATGAGGGTAACCATTGAAGTACCGCCATAACTGACTAGAGGAAGAGGGACACCTACAACCGGTAGGATGCCGCTTACCATGCCAATGTTTACAAAAATATAGACGAAGAAGCTTAGTACAATACTGCCTCCCATCATTCGACCAAAGGCCGTTTGAGCTTGGCTAGCCAGTACTAAACCACGTCCAATAATAAACAGGTAGATAGCAAGCAAGAACAAAATACCGATCATACCCCATTCTTCGGCAATAACCGCAAAAATGAAGTCGGTGTGACGCTCTGGAATGAACTCTAGTTGAGATTGAGTACCTTGCAGCCAGCCTTTTCCTGATATACCACCAGAACCTATCGCAATCTTACTCTGAATGATGTGGTAGCCCGCACCTAATGGATCTGATTCAGGATCAAAAAGGGTTCTTACACGTACTTTTTGATACTCACGCATCAAGAAGAACCACAAAATTGGTATGAACGCCCCAAGTGCTATCGCAGCACTGGCGATGATCTTCCAGCTAATACCCGCTAGGAATATTACAAAGATACCCGACGCAGCGATAAGGATAGAAGTACCTAAATCGGGTTGCTTCGCGATTAAAATCGTCGGGACAAACACCATCACTAGCGAGATTGCTAGTGTTTGGAAAGTTGGTGGTAGTGATCGCTTACCGATAAATCGAGCCAGCATCAAAGGTACCGCCAGCTTCAACAACTCGGAAGGTTGGAATCGAATAAAGCCGAAGTTTAACCAACGTTGAGCACCCTTAGAGGCCTCACCAAAGAACAATACGCCCAATAGTAAAATGACACCGCCAGCAAACAGCAGCGGAGCTAAGGTTTCGTAGGTCCGTGGTGAGATTTGCGCTAAAAAGATCATCACACCCAAAGACAGACCCATACGCATAGCTTGACGGTCCATCATCGCAAGGCTTTGTCCGCTTGCGCTGTACATGATCAATAAGGCAAAGCCCATTAAAACCAAAATGCCAAGCAATAATGGCAGGTCGATATGTAGCCTTTCGAATAAGGCTCTATTTCGTCCAGTTGAGGGATCAAGTTTCATTATTTAATTGGCTCACTTTGATAATCTTCTGCAAGGATAATATGGTCTAAAATCCTTCTTACTACTGGGCCGCCATTAGAAGAACCGCCACCGGCATTCTCTAGAACGATAGTCACGACGGCTTCAGGATCTTCAAAAGGCGCATAGCCAGTAAAGAGGGCGTGATCGCGCAAGTGCTCTGCGATTTCGTCCGCGTTGTACTCTTCATCTTCTTTAAGGCCGAATACTTGCGCAGTACCCGATTTACCCGCGGTTTGGTAAGACATCTTCTGGAATGAACGTCTTGCTGTACCTTTCTTACCGTGGTTAGCCAGCCTCATGCCTTCCTGAGCGATATCCCAATACTTCTTCTTAACCCCGGTTAGCGGTGGGTAAGTTTCAATGTCTGACATGATTTGTTCATCGAATGGACGGCCATTATCAATGGTTGAACGCAGTAGGTGAGGTGCTGTCACTTCACCTTCATTGACTAAGACAGAGGTTGCTTTTGCAATCTGCATTGGTGTCGCTGTCCAGTAGCCTTGTCCAATACCAACAGGAATGGTGTCACCCTGATACCAAGGCACACGGTGTCTGGCCATCTTCCAATCACGAGTTGGCATATTGGCCTTGCTTTCTTCGTAGATATCGATGCCAGTATAATCACCAAAGCCGAACATCATCATCCATTTGGATATGCGATCAATGCCGAGATCATAAGCAATTTGGTAAAAGAAGGTATCTACCGACTCTTCAATTGCTTTCTCTATATCCACGACTCCGTGTCCCCAACGTAACCAGTCACGGAATGGTCTCGTTTTTGAGTTTGGTATCTTCCAATAGCCTGGGTCATTGCGCGTAGTGTTTGGTGTAATAACACCCTCTTGCAGAGCAGCAACAGCAATAAAGGGTTTGATCGTCGATGCCGGTGGGTAAATACCTAGCGTGGCACGGTTAACCAAAGGGCGGTTTTTGTCTTGGAGTAGCGCGTTATAGCCTTTAGACGAGATACCATGCACGAATGCGTTTGGGTCGTAACTTGGGCTCGATACCATGGCTAACACGCCATTGTCTTTCGGATCGAGAACGATAGCTGAACCACGGCGGCCATCAAGTAACTTATGTACGTATAGCTGTAGTTTGATATCTAAGTTGAGTACGATATCTTTGCCTGGAACCGAAGGTACAAATTTGAGGGTACGAATCACTCGTCCACGGCTGTTAACTTCAACTTCTTGGTAGCCTGCCGTACCGTGCAACATGTCTTCGTAATAACGTTCAATGCCCAGCTTACCGATATCACGAGTAGCTTGGTAATTGGCGTCTTTCTCTTCTCGCATCAAGCGCTGCATATCACGATCATTGATGCGCGATACATAGCCAATCACGTGAGTGAGCACATCGCCATACGGGTAGAAACGCTTCAATGTTCCTGTAACTTCAACCCCCGGGAATTTGTGTTGGTTTACAGAGAAGACGGCAACTTGTTCTTCAGAGAGTTGATTAAGAATCGGTACCGATTTAAAGCGTCGTGAATTACGACGATCACGATTAAAGCGCTCGATACGTTCTGGTGGGATCTCGATTAATGCTTGCAGACGAGCAAGCGTGTCATCCATATCTTTGATTTTTTCGGGTATGATTTCTAGATTGAAAACAGGACGGTTTTCAGCAAGAAGTACACCGTTGCGATCGTAAATCAAACCACGATTAGGGGCGATTGGAACGACCTTGATACGGTTGTCGTTAGAACGAGTTTTATAGTCTTGGTATTGATTGACCTGAATGTTGTACAGGTTAACAACCAACATTGACATCATGACTATGATCCCCGCAAACGCAACAAAAGCACGGCTAGTAAATAGTCGTGCTTCTGCTTTGTAATCACGGATTTGGCTACGTTTACGTAACATTAACGCTTATTCTCGATGATAAGGGTGGTTAGTAGTGATGCTCCAAGCTCGATACAAGCTTTCAGCCATGATAACGCGTACTAATGGGTGAGGGAGAGTAAGCGCAGACAGAGACCAACTTTGGTCTGCAGCCGCTTTACATGCAGGTGCTAATCCTTCAGGCCCGCCAATTAGGATAGATACGTCACGTCCATCCAACTTCCAACTTTCTAATTGCTCAGCAAGTTGAGGGGTATCCCACTTTCTACCTGGGATATCGAGCGTGACAATGCGGTTGCCTTTTGGAACTGCAGCCAACATCGCTTCGCCTTCTTTTTGAAGAATGCGTGCAATATCTGCATTTTTACCGCGCTTTCCTGCAGTAATTTCAATGAGCTCTAATGGCATATCGTGAGGGAAGCGGCGTTTGTATTCTTGAAAACCTTCTTCAACCCACTTTGGCATTTTTGTGCCAACTGCGATTAACTGGATCTTCAAAGCTTAGCCCCAAAGTTTTTCTAGTTGGTACAGCTCACGATGCTCTTCTTGCATAACGTGAAGCATGCTTGTGCCCATATCTAGAACAACCCATTCACCTTCTTGCTGACCGTCCATACCTAGAGGCTGCATACCCGCTTTACGCACTTCATCAGCAACATGCTGTGCAATAGAAGCAACATGGCGTTTAGAGGTACCAGTACAAACAATCATGTAATCCGTCACACTTGATTTGCCTTCTACATCGATAGTTACAATCGATTCTGCTTTCATGTCGTCGGCTTTGTCTGCAAGAAAATCTTTTAGTTCTTCACGTAACACTGGGTGTTCCTTTAATCTGAATTTAGCTTTGTTTAGGGCTTGTTGACCCTAGAATATAACACGCTTTTATGCGTGGAATGGTATTGAAGCTGAAGGGATACAAAACTCTACGCTTAACTGATGAATTAGTGGCCATGGCGACTGCTCGTATTGAGTTTTTGTCATCAATTCAGCTTGAGTGAGCAACGCGAACAAGGAGTGTAATCGAGAAATCGAAACTCTTGTTAGCGCGGCGTTATAAAGCGGCTTTTTAGATTGCCAGATGCGGTGTTTTTCGAAAACCTGACCAATTGGCATCTGTTTCATTTGTTGCTGCATCTGCAATAACAGAGCAAGCTCACGTTGTATGCTACGCAGCAGAATAACAGGCTCGACACCTTCAGCCTCTAACTGTCTTAGTATCCGCTGTGCTCGATTGCCTTTACCTGCCAGTAACGCATCACTCCAATGGAACGGAGTAAAATGGTTGTGGCGACTCAGCGACTCTTCTAAGCGTACTAAAGTGAGCTTTCCATCCGGGTATTGTAGCGCCAGTTTCTCTAGGCTTTGAGTCAACGCAAAAAGGTTGCCTTCGTGCCATTGCGCAAGCATTTGAACGGCTTCAGGATCTGGAGATAAGCCAATTTGACGACAACGAGTCTGAACAAATTGAGGTAATCGACTGACATCTGGAGTTAAACAGCTGACCCAATGTCCTTGATTAGAGAGCGCTTTAAACCATTTTGCACTCTCTTGAGCTTTGGTTAGCTTAGTGCCAACCAAGATCAATAGAACATCACTATGAATATGCTCAGAAATGGCGAGCAATTCTTTTGCTATCGCCGCATTCACACCCGACTCCGGAAGCTCAAGTTCGATGACCTGACGGCTAGAGAATAGACTGAGTGCTTTAGTGCAATCGTAAACCTCATTCCAGTCGAGACTGTTATCGATCGTAAAGCGATGACGTTCTTCGAAACCTTGTTGCTTAGCTGCTTTCATGATCGCTTCTCGGCTTTCTTGTAACAGCAGAGGTTCGTTACCAAAAATCAGGTAAACGTTGCTCAGCTGTTTAGACAGTTGCTCCGATAGACGATCGGCAAAAATACGCATCAAATAAACCTATTATTCAGCAGATTCGCTGAGTTCCGTCTGCTCTTCTGAGCTTGGAGCAACCTCAACGTCTTCAACTTCAATATTTTTGATGTTGTACTGTTTTTCAAGCTCTTTAACCTGATTGTGTTCTAGTGATTCTAGGTCCATGCTGTCAGCTGCAATATTCGCTTTTAGACGAGCCATTTGACGAAGAATTTGGCTTGTTGCCAGCTTACGCATTTCATCTTCGATCATGTCGCGCTCAACCGATTTCGCGAGAGCTGTTAACGGGTTGTCTAGGTAGCTACGGGTTACGCTGGTTGAAAATGTTTTTGAGCCTAGCTCTGGGATCGTTACACGGTACGAAGCGTAGAAAGTCAGTTCAATTTCTGCCGCACGAGTATTTTGGTAAAGGGACAGAGTTCGCTCACCTACGCTTTCGCTAATGATATGAAGGTTAGGAGTGTTCTCAGCAGGTGGCACAATTTCTACATCATTCATGCGCAGTTGACCTTTCATCATACGTGTAAACGTGCTGTATTGGTCGTAACTGGTCACAGAGATCTTGTTCAGTTCTTCTGGCACTGAGTAATCACCACGTAGGTGAAAACCACAGGCACTCAATAGGCTAACGGTTAGAACAACGATAGTAACTTTCAATGAAGATAGTGAAATCAGGCGCATTATTTGATGGCTCTCATGAAGGTAGAATACTTATTTAAAGGCTTTAGTTTGTTGGCGTGGGGTTAGTCACTGAAAGTAAAGCGTTTAAATAAGTAGACAGGGTAATTAGCTACCCTGTCTACAGACTGCTTTTGATGAATTAAGTTCGTTAATTCTTTAGCAATTGCGTTGTGCTAACGAAATTAGTTAGCAACGATGTTTAGAAGCTTACCAGGCACGAAGATAACCTTACGGATCGTTAGGCCATCTAGGAACTTTTTAGCGTTCTCATCGTTTAGACCAAGTTCACGAACTTGCTCTTCGGTCGCATCAGCAGCAACGGTCAGTTTCGCACGTAGCTTACCGTTGATCATTACAACGATAGTCTTTTCGTCTTCGACTAGCGCTTTCTCATCGAAAGTTGGCCATGTTGCTGAATCTACGTTTGATTCACCAAGAGCAATCCACATTTCGTAAGAGATGTGAGGAGTCATCGGGTAAAGCATGCGAACAACAGCTTTTAGTGCTTCATCAAGGATTGCACGATCTTGTACTGATTCTTGAGGTGCTTTCGCTAGCTTGTTCATCAGCTCCATGATCGCAGCGATTGCTGTGTTGAACGTTTGGCGACGGCCGATATCGTCCGTTACTTTCGCGATAGTTTTGTGGATATCACGGCGAAGTGCTTTTTGGTCACCAGACAGAGCTGAAGCATCAACAGATTCAGCAGCACCTTTAGAAGAGTGAGCGTGAACCAGTTTCCAAACACGCTTAAGGAAGCGGTTTGCGCCTTCAACGCCAGACTCTTGCCACTCAAGTGTCATGTCTGCAGGAGAAGCAAACATCATGAATAGACGTACTGTGTCAGCACCGTACTTGTCTACCATCTCTTGTGGGTCGATACCGTTGTTTTTCGACTTAGACATCTTGATCATGCCTGAGTGTTCAACTTCGCGGCCTTGGTTGTCGACAGCTTTTTCGATACGGCCTTTACCGTCACGATCGATAGTCACGTCAGTAGGAGCAATCCACTCTTTCGTGCCTTTTTCATTCGTGTGGAAGAATGCGTCAGCTAGAACCATGCCTTGACATAGAAGCTGCTTAAACGGTTCGTCAGACGTTACGTAACCTGCATCACGTAGCAACTTATGGAAGAAACGAGAGTACAATAGGTGCATACAAGCGTGCTCGATACCACCGATGTACTGGTCTACTGGTAGCCAGTAGTTCGCTTTTTCTGGATCTAGGATGTCGTCCGCTTGTGGTGAACAGTAACGAGCGTAGTACCAAGAAGATTCCATGAACGTATCGAATGTATCTGTCTCACGTAGAGCAGGTTCGCCGTTGAATGTTGTCTCAGCCCAAGACTTGTCTGCCTTGATTGGGCTAGTCACACCATCCATTACCACGTCTTCTGGAAGAATTACTGGTAGCTGGTCTGCTGGTACTGGGTGAACTTCACCGTCTTCAGTGGTTACCATTGGGATTGGTGCACCCCAGTAACGTTGACGAGAAACGCCCCAGTCACGTAGACGGAAGTTTACTGTTTTCTTACCTTTGCCTTCAGCTTCAAGCTTCGCAGCAATTGCATCGAATGCTTCTTGGAAAGCAAGACCATCGAATTCACCAGAATCGAACAATACACCTTTCTCTGTGTAAGCTGCTTCAGACACGTCTAGCTCAGAACCGTCTTCTGGCTTGATTACTGGGATGATGTCGATGCCGTACTTAGTTGCGAATTCGTAGTCACGTTGATCGTGAGCAGGAACCGCCATTACCGCACCCGTGCCGTAATCCATAAGAACGAAGTTAGCAACAAAGACAGGAACAACACGACCGTTGAGAGGGTGGATAGCCGTTAAGCCAGTATCCATGCCTTTCTTTTCCATCGTTGCAAGCTCTGCTTCAGCAACTTTAGTGTTACGACATTCTTCAACAAATGCTGCAAGCTCAGGGTTGTTTTGAGAGGCTTTCTCTGCAAGTGGGTGACCTGCAGCAATACCAACGTAAGAAACACCCATCAGTGTGTCTGGGCGAGTTGTGTAAACTTCCAGTGGCGCTTCTTCACCGTTAACAGCGAAAGATAGCTCAACACCTTCAGAGCGGCCGATCCAGTTGCGCTGCATGGTCTTAACCATTTCAGGCCAACCTTCTAGGTTGTCTAGATCGTCTAGTAGCTCTTGAGCGTACTCAGTGATCTTAATGAACCACTGTGGGATTTTCTTTTGTTCTACTGGAGTGTCACAACGCCAGCAGCAACCGTCTTCTACTTGCTCGTTTGCAAGTACAGTTTGGTCGTTCGGACACCAGTTAACAGAAGAAGTCTTCTTGTAAACTAGGCCTTTTTCGTAAAGCTTAGTGAAGAACTCTTGCTCCCAACGGTAGTACTCAGGCGTACACGTTGCGAATTCACGGTTCCAGTCGTAACCAAAGCCTAAAAGCTTAAGCTGGTTTTTCATGTACTCGATGTTTTCGTAAGTCCATGGTGCAGGCGCTGTGTTGTTCTTAACAGCTGCGTTTTCTGCAGGTAGGCCGAATGCATCCCAACCGATTGGCTGCATTACGTTTTTGCCTTGTAGACGTTGGAAACGAGATACCACATCACCGATGGTGTAGTTACGCACGTGACCCATGTGCAGTCGGCCACTTGGGTATGGGAACATAGAAAGACAGTAGAATTTTTCTTTGTTTGGGTCTTCACTT
This sequence comes from Vibrio pomeroyi, assembly GCF_024347595.1. Classification (NCBI taxonomy): domain Bacteria; kingdom Pseudomonadati; phylum Pseudomonadota; class Gammaproteobacteria; order Vibrionales; family Vibrionaceae; genus Vibrio; species Vibrio pomeroyi. The sequence continues at coordinate 796,890 of NZ_AP025506.1, forward strand.
ACAACGAAAGTCTCGCTGTCATCCCAGTGTTGTTGAACCTTTTGTTCAATCTCTTGCGGGTTATATTGTTCTTGCATCGATGGTATCCGGTTATCTTGGAATTTGTGAGTTCGGTTAGAACAGAATCTTACAGATCGTCATAGAATACCTAAAGGAGCCTAGTACAACAATAGTTATACCCTTCATACTTGCAGTTGCTGCCTAGTAGATGGCGTAATTTTCACTGAATTTCGCAGGGCAACTATACTTAAGAGTATGAATTGCATTTGTTTGTGAGCGGGAGTGCATTGAGGTACATCCGTTTACTCGCTTAAAAGTTGGTTATCTTAAGGAGGTTATTATGCCGAAGAAAAAAGCACTCTATGAAGAAGTGGTTGAAGAGGTCATCGAAACGCTGAAGCATAGTCCTGAAGAGCTCAACAACAAAATCGAAACGTCAGGAAAGTTTGCGAAAGCAGCCAATGACATGACTAAAGATGAACTATCGCTGATTTCAGCTTATGTGAAATCGGACTTAAAAGAATTCTCTGAAAGTTATGAAGAGAGTAAAAGCGGCCCGTTCTACTTGATGATCGCTGATTCCATTTGGCAAGGCTTATTGGATATCACTGACCGCACCAGAGTGGAATGGGTTGAGCTGTTCCAAGATTTAGAGCATCAAGGCTTGTATCAAGCAGATGAGGTTATTGGTCTTGGTACGCTGGTATGTGATGAGTGTGGTCATCAAACCGAATATAATCACCCAACCACGATTATTCCGTGTATTAAATGTGGTTCGAAAGGATTTAGTCGTAAAGCGCTTAAACCATAAATACCGAGCGATAGCATCACCAGTTCAAAATCGTAGTAATAAAAAAGGGTTGACCGAAATTGGCCAACCCTCAAACACTTTTCGTCGAATCTAGTCTTTTCTTCTCACAAGCCAGCCAATCACCAAGCTCAACAAAGCCCAGATATACAGCGGCCAAGTACCGACCACGTGATAAGGGGTTTGACCATCTGTTGAAACAAGCTCAGCTTTTAATACTGCTGTTTCAAATTGCGGGATTTGCTTGATGATCTTGCCTTTGTGATCCGTTACTGCCGTTACACCATTGTTGGTCGAGCGAATAAGCGGCTTACCAAGCTCTAGAGCACGCATTTGTGCGATTTCCATATGTTGCAACGGGCCAATTGAACGGCCGAACCATGCATCGTTAGAGAGCGTTAAGATAAAGTCCGTTTCATCGGTCACGTTCTGTCTAACTTGATCATTAAAGATGATCTCATAGCAAAGTGCTGGTGCAAGGTGACGACCATTAGCAACGATGTTTGGTTGAACGTAATCGCCACGGCTAAACGATGACATTGGCAAATTAAAGAACGGCGCTAACGGGCGTAGGATGTCTTCAAACGGCACAAACTCACCAAATGGCAATAGGTGGTGTTTGTGGTAGCGTTCGTTTGGATCGTAGCTGTACTCGCCGTATGGATTTACCCCAAGCGACAAAATGCTGTTGTAGTACTTCTTATCTTCAGACTGATTCAATACACCCGTGATGATAGAGCTGTTGTTCATCTTGGCTGCGCTATCTAAGTTACGTAGGAAAGACGGAATCTCTACCTCAAATGCAGGAATAGCCGCTTCAGGCCAGATGATGATATCCGCATCCCAGTTTTCTCTGCTCAGATCGGTGTATTTCATCATGGTCGGCCAGCGATGGCTTGGTAGCCACTTGCTGTCTTGGTCAACGTTGCCTTGAATCAATACCACTGACGTTGTTTTGTCAGGGTTCGGTGTCACCCAGTCGATATTGCGAAGACCAAAGCCCGTGCTAAATACAACGGCAGGAATGACGGCGACACTCCAGGCTTTATTGATGATCGTATAAGCGAGCGCAGAAGCCGAGACGATAATTGTAAGAGTCACTAGCTCTACACCACCAATAGGGGCGAATGAACCTAGCGGGGAATCGATTTGGCTGTAACCTAGCCACAACCACGGGAAGCCCGTCATTACCCAGCCACGCAACCAATCACTGATTAACCATAGTGCGGGAGCGGCTAGGAAAAAGCGACTTAGGTTATTAGCAGGGAAGAACTTGTTTAAACTCCAGGTAAAAAGCCCTGAGTAAACGGCTAGATAGCCCACAAGCAGTGCCATCAAGAATAAGTTGGCTGCCAGTGGCATTCCACCAAAGCCATCAATACTGACGTATACCCAGCTGATCCCCGTTGTGAATTGGCCTAAACCCCATGCGTAACCAATCCAAAGTGCGCTTTTAGGAGAGCGGTTGTGGATCAATAACAGCAACAATGCTGGGCTGAGAATAGCAAGAGGCCATATTGAGTATGGAGCGAATGAAAGGGTTGTTATTGCGCCAACAAAAACGGCCGCAAGCGGCCGTAATAGGCGATGAATAAAAGTTTTAGTCATCTAATTTCTGTCATCTCTTTAGAGAGAAGTTGTTATTCTTCGATAGTCGGAAGAGGCTGTTCGTCAGGAATGGTTACCTGTAGCTGAATCACACGACGGTTATCTGCAGACGTAATTTTGAAATGGTAGTTTTCGATTTCTACAATTTCGCCACGAACTGGCAGGTGACCGAGTGCTGTCATCACCATACCACCCACAGTATCTACTTCATCATCACTGAAGGTCGTGTTAAACGTGTCGTTGAACTCTTCAATAGTGGTTAAAGCTTTAACAGAGAAAGTATGCTTACTCAGCTTACGAATATCTAACTCTTCTTCATCGTCGAACTCGTCTTCAATTTCACCAACGATTTCTTCGAGGATATCTTCAATGGTTACTAGGCCAGAGACACCGCCAAACTCATCGACAACGATAGACATGTGGTAACGCTCTTCTTGGAATTCCTTGAGTAGGCGATCAACACGCTTACTTTCAGGAACAACAACTACAGGGCGAATCACTTGTTCGATGTCAAATGGAGCACTGTCTGAACCCAAGTACTTAAGTAGGTCCTTCGCTAATAGAATGCCTTCAACATGGTCTTTATCTTCACTGATCACTGGGTAGCGAGAGTGTTGAGCATCAGTAATAAGCGCAATCAATGTATCTAAGTCATCGGTGCGTTCAACTGTAACCATTTGAGAGCGAGGCAGCATGATATCGCGTACTCGCATCTCTGAAATTTCCATAACACCTTCGAGCATGTCGCGTGTGTCGTGGTCAATTAGGTCATTAATTTCTGAGTCGCGGATTACATCTACGAGCTCTTGGCGGTCTTTTACCTCGCCTTGAAATAGTTGGCCTAGGCGTTCAAAGAAGGACTTTCTACTCGGACCTTCAGATTTTTTACTTCCCTCAGAAGTGGGGGGGTTACCTTCGTTCATGATTTCTCAAAAAATAACGCTATCAGAAGTGTGATAGCACACATCACAACTCAGATTCCTGAAAATAACAGGTTCGATGAGTCATTGTTTCTCTGCAAACTACTTACCTAGAATCAATTTACTTTTCTAGAATGTAAGGGTCTTCAAACCCCATAGCTTGCATGATTTCTGTCTCGAGTGACTCCATCTCTTCAGCTTCATCATCTTCGATATGATCATAACCTAGCAGATGCAGACTGCCATGTACAACCATATGAGCCCAGTGTGCTAGCAGAGGCTTATTTTGTTCTTCTGCTTCTTTTTCGACAACTTGGCGGCAAATAATGAGGTCGCCCAGAAGATCTAATTCGATTCCTGGAGGAGCTTCGAATGGGAAAGACAGCACGTTGGTTGGCTTATCTTTACCACGGTATTCATGATTGAGCTGGTGGCTTTCTTCCGTATCAACGATACGAACCGTCAACTCGGCGTTCTCTTGAAACTGAGGAATTGTCTTGTCTAACCAAAGCTGAATATCTTGCTCCGTTGGAAGACCTTGCTCATTTTCGACCGCAATTTGCAGGTCTAGTTCAATAGACATCTATTTATCACCTTGTTCTGTAATCTCAGAACTATTTTGTGTTGCTAATTGTGTCGTAACTGTTTGCTGAGCCTCAAGAAGTTTGGCTTCGCGTTCTTCACGTTTACGCTTCTCAAACTCTTTACGCTCTTTTTGGTCTTTTGCTTCCCATTTCTCGTAGGCGTTAACGATACGAGCAACAACTGGGTGACGAACGACGTCTTCAGACATGAAGAAGTTAAAGCTGATGTCATCCACTTCACTCAGCACTTCTGTTGCATGACGTAGGCCAGATTTCGCGCCACGAGGTAAATCGATTTGCGTAATATCACCTGTGATCACTGCACGCGAATTAAAACCGATACGGGTTAAGAACATTTTCATCTGCTCTACCGTGGTGTTTTGGCTCTCATCGAGAATGATGAAGGCATCATTCAGAGTGCGGCCACGCATGTAAGCCAGTGGAGCAACTTCAATCACGTTACGTTCAATCAGCTTTTCAACACGTTCAAAACCGAGCATCTCAAAAAGTGCATCATAAAGTGGACGCAAATATGGGTCGACTTTCTGGCTTAAATCACCAGGAAGGAAACCTAACTTCTCACCCGCTTCAACAGCAGGGCGAGTCAGTAGAATACGGCGAACTTCTTGGCGTTCAAGTGCATCGACTGCCGCCGCAACCGCTAAGTACGTTTTACCTGTACCAGCAGGGCCAATACCAAAGGTGATGTCATGAGTGACCATGTTCATTAGGTATTGTGCTTGGTTCGGAGTACGTGGCTTAATCACGCCTTTTTTAGTCTTAATCGTGACTTCTTTTCCGTAGTCAATTTCAGACTCGACGTGTTGCTCCAAAATGCCAGATTCAGTGACCGCTAAGTGCACTTGCTCTGGTTCAATATCGATGATGTTGCCTTTAACTGGAGCCGTTTCAACATAGAGGTGTTTGATGATGTCTAAAGCAGCAGCAGTAGTGTGAGGCTTACCAACGATTGTGAAGAAGTTGCTACGGTAATTAATCTCAACGCCAAGACGACGCTCAAGGTGCTTGATGTTGTCGTCGAATGGTCCGCATAAGCTAGCCAAGCGCTTGTTGTCTGCTGGCTCTAGATTTATCTCTAAGGTAACGATTTTATTGCTCAAATTAGCCTCTCATTTTGTGCCACTCGCTCTTAAATAAAGCAAAGAGCAAAAAGCCCGATTTAGACCGGGCTTCTGATGGTGATATCCCTATTTCTAAGATGGTCACTTAGTTAGGTAATTTCAAGCTTTGTGTTTGCGCTTTGTGCTCAAACAGTTGTATTGCCTATGGCGTAAATGTCGCTACACCTAGCTCATCTTCGCGTTTTGTGTTCGCCATCATTTGAGTCGGCGAGATCACGCTGCGAAGATCCATGTCTTTCTCAGTACGTACTACTTCACCACGTAGTGAGTTAGCAAATACTTCTGTGATTTTCACATCTACGAACTGGCCGATAAGGTCAGCAGAACCTTCAAAGTTCACTACGCGGCTGTTTTCAGTACGAGCACGCAGTTCCATTAGGTTCTTCTTCGATGGACCTTCAACCAATACGCGTTGCTCTGTACCAAGCATTAGGCGAGAGTAGCGCATTGCTTGTGTGTTCACAGTTTGCTGTAGTTCGTATAGACGATCTTTCTTCTCTTGCTCTGGCACGTCACATGGGTAATCAGCAGCAGGTGTACCCGGACGAGGAGAGAAAATAAAGCTGAAGCTCATATCGAAATCAACGTCTTTGATCAGTTTCATCGTATCTTGGAAATCTTGGTTAGATTCGCCAGGGAAACCAACGATAAAGTCAGAGCTGATTTGAATGTCAGGGCGCGCTTTACGTAGCTTACGAATAATTGACTTGTACTCAATCGCTGTGTGAGGACGCTTCATCATAGTAAGAATACGGTCACTACCACTTTGTACAGGCAAGTGAAGGAAGCTCACTAGCTCCGGTGTGTCTTCGTAAACTGCGATGATGTCATCACCAAACTCAAGCGGGTGGCTTGTTGTGAAACGAATACGGTCGATACCATCGATAGAAGCCACAAGACGAAGCAGTTCTGCGAATGAACAGATATCACCTTCGTGAGTTGGACCACGGTACGCGTTTACGTTTTGACCAAGCAGGTTAACTTCACGTACACCTTGCTCTGCAAGTTGAGCCACTTCGAACAGTACATCATCCATTGGACGGCTAACTTCTTCACCACGTGTGTATGGTACAACGCAGTAAGTACAGTATTTAGAACAACCTTCCATGATAGAAACGAATGCCGTCGCGCCTTCAGCTTTTGGCTCAGGCAGGTTATCGAATTTTTCGATCTCTGGGAAAGAGATGTCCATTACTGGCTTTTCGTTAGACAGTGATGATTTAATCATCTCTGGCAGACGGTGCAGTGTTTGTGGGCCAAAGATAACGTCTACGTAAGGTGCACGTTGACGAATGTGATCACCCTCTTGAGTCGCTACACAGCCACCCACACCGATCACCACACCTTCTTTCTTATCTTTAAGCGTTTTCCAACGACCAAGCTGGTGGAATACTTTTTCTTGTGCTTTTTCGCGGATAGAACAAGTATTCAATAGTAGTACGTCTGCTTCCTCAGGTACTTCAGTTAGCTCATAGCCATTTGCAGCGTTAAGCAGGTCGGCCATTTTTGATGAATCGTATTCATTCATCTGACAGCCCCAAGTTTTAATTAGCAGTTTCTTACTCATTTTTTGTTCGCTCGATCGTTAGTTTAATTTAAGGGAGCAAATCGCCCAGTATTCATCTGCGAGGACCATTTGTCATAATTAGGTATTCATTTTATGACTGGCTCTAGCAGCAAGCGGCGTATTGTACTGGTTTCAAAACCGACTGACTAGTAGTCTGAACAAATCTCTTATGTAGTGGTTTTTATTATCGTTAACGCCATATGCGATAAGGGGTAACCCTTTTTTCGAATAAGGTTTTTGGTTACAAGTTAGTTATGAAAAAGTACAATCAAAAACAGTCAAAGAATCAAACTGATAAGTACAAAATATGAACAGTTACGATATTGTAGTAGTCGGTGGCGGCATGGTTGGCGCAGCAACAGCTATCGGTTTTGCAAAGCAAGGTCTGAGTGTTGCGGTAATCGAAGGTTTTGCCCCACAAGCTTTTGATGAGTCACAAGCGATGGACATTCGTGTGTCAGCGATTTCTCAAGCATCGGTCGATTTGCTTGACGATCTTGGCGCATGGCAACACATAGAAGCGATGCGAGTATGTTCTTATAAGCGCTTAGAGACGTGGGAACACCCAGAATGTCGTACTCGGTTTGATGCCGCATCACTAGATTTACCTCGTTTAGGCTACATTGTTGAAAACCGACTGATTCAATTGGGCTTATGGTCTCAGTTTGATGCTTATGACAATTTGGAACTGTTGTGCCCTGAAAAGTTGGACTCTATTGAATTTGGTGAAACTAATATCGTTAAGCTTCAATCTGGTGCTGAGTTATCGGCTAAATGGGTTATTGGTGCTGATGGCGCTAACTCAGCGGTTAGACAGCAAGCTGGTATTGGTATCACTGCTTGGGACTACCGACAGCACTGCATGCTTATCAATGTGGAAACTGAACTCCCTCAACAAGATATTACTTGGCAACAATTTCTACCGAGTGGTCCTCGTTCGTTTCTTCCTCTGTGTTCTGTCGTTTTAGAAGGGAAAGAAGTCGGGCAGGGTTCATTGGTTTGGTATGACTCGCCATCTCGCATCAAGCAACTGTCGGCAATGAGCCCAGACAAGCTACGCAATGAAGTACTTGCTAACTTTCCTGCGGAACTGGGAGACATCAAAGTCCTCAACTCTGGTTCGTTCCCCCTCACTCGACGTCATGCGCAATCTTACGCTAAGAACAACTGCATTCTGATTGGCGACTCGGCCCACACGATCAACCCATTAGCAGGGCAGGGCGTAAACTTGGGTTTTAAAGATGTTGCCGCTTTATTGGATGTGACCAAAGAGAAAGGTGAGCTGAATCAATCTGTCGCAAGGCGTTATGAGGTGATGAGAAGAGGCGATAACTTGATGATGCAAAGCGGTATGGATTTCTTCTATAAAACATTCAGTAATGATATTGGCCCACTGAAATTTATGCGTAATGCTGCGCTTAAGCTTGCTGAAAATTCAGGCCCGATTAAAGCTCAAGTATTGAAATACGCTTTGGGTCTTTAGTCGAACTTTTAGACTGCTTATAAAGAGAAGGAGAGCGAATGCTCTCCTTTCTTGTATCCGATGATTACTATCGCTGTTGCGTCACACAAACAGGTGCATCTAGTTCCAAAGAGCAGCCAGTGTAAACCAGGGAGCCATCCTCAATATTTCGTTTGAATGAGGTGATGTTATTGGAGTGCTGGTTTGCGGCGATAAGCCATTGCCCGCAGTCGGTAATATGAAAATCACGAGGAAAATTACCTTCAGTACTATAGCTATCAATAAAAATAGGCATTTTGGTGGTAGGTTCGATTTTGAAACTACTGATCCTTGATTGGTGTCGGCAAGACACGTATAGGAATTGTTCATCCGGTGATAGTTTTATTGCAGCCGTTGCTTCGCCTCTCTCCATATTGGGAAGAGCATCTACCTCCTCCACAATGATCCATACACCTAGAACCTTTTCCAACATGAGTATTGTTTCAGATAGCTCACAGATCACATAGGCCTTATCTTCAACCTTATTGAAGATTAAATGACGAGGTCCATTACCAGCAGGAGCTTTTATGGATTGTATTGGTTCGTCTAGAAACTCTTCCTGTTCTTCATCGAAGCAATAGAAGTTGATTCGATCAGCGCCAAGATCGACGGTGACAAATTGTGGTGAGTTTTGTAAGAACAGACACTGATGAGCATGTGGTCCTGTTTGTCGTTCTTTGTTTGGACCAGAGCCGACCATTTTGATTGTTTTGAGTCGTTTATCGATATTGCCGTTGATACTTAAACTAAAGATATCGAATGTGCCTGATGAGTATTGCGACGTAATAGCAAACTTATGGCTAGGATCAATGGTGATATGACAAGGGTGATCGCCAGAGATAGCGCCTGAGTTATTAGTAGTCTTTGAGCTAGCATTCGCGATATGAATCAACTCTGGCTGTTTGGGTTGGTCAACTTCAGAAGCCGTGTAGATACCGAGTTGTGTCGCTACGACAAAAGATGGATTGATACATTCAGCAACGAGTTCTAACGGTGATAGCTTTCCGTTATCTAAATTTAATTGAGTCTGATACACGCCTTGGCTTTTACTTGGAGTATATGTGTAGCAACCAATCGTTAAAGGTAGGGTTTTCATAGGCAGTCATACTCAATTAGAAAATGGAGCAGACATTGTCTTATAAAAAAGTCATGAAGTGATTAGGTAGGAAAAAATACTTGGTGACCTGGATAGCAGATTTACATATTCCAGATAAAACAAAACCCAGCTAAAAAGCTGGGTTTCATTCAATGATGGTGCGGTCGGAGAGACTTGAACTCTCACACCTCTCGGCGCCAGAACCTAAATCTGGTGCGTCTACCAATTCCGCCACGACCGCAGCAAATCTTTATAGTCATACTGAATATTGGTGATTCAATAAGACGTTGTGCTCTTTGCTTTTGCAAGGAGTTATAAATAGTGGCTGGGCTACCTGGATTCGAACCAGGGAATGCCGGCATCAAAAGCCGGTGCCTTACCGCTTGGCGATAGCCCAACAATGAATGGTCATCTATTAAAAGAAACACATTCTAAATAATGGTGCGGTCGGAGAGACTTGAACTCTCACACCTCTCGGCGCCAGAACCTAAATCTGGTGCGTCTACCAATTCCGCCACGACCGCAGCAAATCTTTATAGTCATATCGAATATTGGTGATTCAATATAACGTTGTGCTCTTTGCTTTTGCAAGGAGTTATAAATAGTGGCTGGGCTACCTGGATTCGAACCAGGGAATGCCGGCATCAAAAGCCGGTGCCTTACCGCTTGGCGATAGCCCAACAATGAATGGTCATCTATTAAAAGAAACACATTCTAAATAATGGTGCGGTCGGAGAGACTTGAACTCTCACACCTCTCGGCGCCAGAACCTAAATCTGGTGCGTCTACCAATTCCGCCACGACCGCAGCAAATCTTTATAGTCATACTGAATATTGGTGATTCAATAAGACGTTGTGCTCTTTGCTTTTGCAAGGAGTTATAAATAGTGGCTGGGCTACCTGGATTCGAACCAGGGAATGCCGGCATCAAAAGCCGGTGCCTTACCGCTTGGCGATAGCCCAACAATGAATGGTCATCTACTAAAAGAAACACATTCCAAATAATGGTGCGGTCGGAGAGACTTGAACTCTCACACCTCTCGGCGCCAGAACCTAAATCTGGTGCGTCTACCAATTCCGCCACGACCGCAGCAAATCTTTATAGTCATATCGAATATTGGTGATTCAATAAGACGTTGTATAAATGGTGGCTACTGCGGGATTTGAACCTGCGACCCCATCATTATGAGTGATGTGCTCTAACCAACTGAGCTAAGTAGCCAATAATAAATCTAATAGATTCACTATTTGTTCTCTAATGAAAGAGAAATAATGGTGCGGTCGGAGAGACTTGAACTCTCACACCTCTCGGCGCCAGAACCTAAATCTGGTGCGTCTACCAATTCCGCCACGACCGCAGCAAATCTTTATAGTCATACTGAATATTGGTGATTCAATAAGACGTTGTGCTCTTTGCTTTTGCAAGGAGTTATAAATAGTGGCTGGGCTACCTGGATTCGAACCAGGGAATGCCGGCATCAAAAGCCGGTGCCTTACCGCTTGGCGATAGCCCAACAATGAATGGTCATCTACTAAAAGAAACGCATTCTAAATAATGGTGCGGTCGGAGAGACTTGAACTCTCACACCTCTCGGCGCCAGAACCTAAATCTGGTGCGTCTACCAATTCCGCCACGACCGCAGCAAATCTTTGTAGTCATATCGAATATTGGTGATTCAATAAGACGTTGTATAAGTGGTGGCTACTGCGGGATTTGAACCTGCGACCCCATCATTATGAGTGATGTGCTCTAACCAACTGAGCTAAGTAGCCAATAATAAATCTAATAGATTCACTATTTGTTCTCTAATGAAAGAGAAATAATGGTGCGGTCGGAGAGACTTGAACTCTCACACCTCTCGGCGCCAGAACCTAAATCTGGTGCGTCTACCAATTCCGCCACGACCGCAGCAAAGCTTTTACTCTAGCGAAGAGTATAGTTAAGAAGACTTATGGTTTGTCTAAGTAACGTTGTATGTGGCTGGGCTACCTGGATTCGAACCAGGGAATGCCGGCATCAAAAGCCGGTGCCTTACCGCTTGGCGATAGCCCAACAATGAATGGTCATCTACTAAAAGAAACACATTCCAAATAATGGTGCGGTCGGAGAGACTTGAACTCTCACACCTCTCGGCGCCAGAACCTAAATCTGGTGCGTCTACCAATTCCGCCACGACCGCAGCAAATCTTTTAGTCATACTGAATATTGGTGATTCAATACAACATTGTCTTTTCTTTCTCGAAGAAAGAATGGTGGCTACTGCGGGATTTGAACCTGCGACCCCATCATTATGAGTGATGTGCTCTAACCAACTGAGCTAAGTAGCCATCTGAGAGCGAGACAATATAATATAATCTTGCTTTCAATGCCATTATCTTTTTAAAGATAATTACACTTTAAATTGTGGCTGGGCTACCTGGATTCGAACCAGGGAATGCCGGCATCAAAAGCCGGTGCCTTACCGCTTGGCGATAGCCCAATAATGATGTCTTGAAGACATCTCAATATGGTGCGGTCGGAGAGACTTGAACTCTCACACCTCTCGGCGCCAGAACCTAAATCTGGTGCGTCTACCAATTCCGCCACGACCGCGTTATTTCCTAAAAACTCTTTGTTACTAAAGACAAACTTTAATATCAAATAGAGTGCTTAGGAAATGGTGGCTACTGCGGGATTTGAACCTGCGACCCCATCATTATGAGTGATGTGCTCTAACCAACTGAGCTAAGTAGCCATTTCCATATTGTCGTTCATTTTGAAACGTTGCCGCTTCGCTGTGAACGGGGCGCATTATGCGGAGTTGAGTGAAACCCGTCAACTTTTTTTTTGAATAAATCGCGAATAAACATCTGTTCGGTTTCTTTTTAGGCAAAGAGGCGTATTTGTCGGCAAAAAACAGGTCAAAAAGGCGATATATATAGGAAGTTAACTTTCTGATGCAGGACTATTTCGAAAGGGTAAAAACAAAAAGGCCAGTGAATTCACTGGCCTTTTATTTGATATTAAATCAACAATTATACGTTGAAACGGAAGTGAACAACGTCGCCATCTTTTACGATGTATTCTTTGCCTTCAAGACGCCATTTACCTGCATCTTTTGCACCGCTCTCACCGTTAAATTCGATGAAGTGATCAAAACCAACAACTTCAGCTCGGATGAAGCCTTTTTCGAAGTCAGTGTGGATCTTACCAGCAGCTTGTGGCGCTGTTGCACCTACAGGAATTGTCCATGCGCGAACTTCTTTAACGCCAGCTGTGAAGTAAGTTTGAAGAGTCAGTAGTTCGTAACCAGAGCGGATCACTCGGTTAAGACCTGGTTCTTCGATACCCATGTCTGCTAGGAACTCTTCGCGATCTTCGTCATCCAGCTCAGAAAGCTCAGATTCGATAGCCGCACAAACAGCAACAACAACGTTGTTTTCTTTTTCTGCGTATTCACGAACAGCGTCTAGGTAAGGGTTGTTTTCAAAACCATCTTCAGCAACGTTTGCGATGTACATTGTTGGTTTCAGCGTTAGGAAGTTCAGGTAGCCGATTGCTGCCGCTTCTTCTTTGCCTAGTTCAACAGTACGCGCCATACCGCCTTCAGTAAGAACTGGTAGTAGCTTTTCTAGTACAGTGATTTCGAACTTAGCGTCTTTGTCGCCGCCTTTTGCTTTCTTAGCGTTACGTTGAATTGCACGCTCACAGCTGTCTAAGTCAGCCAGTGCAAGTTCAAGGTTGATCACTTCGATATCTTCGATTGGAGATACTTTGCCAGAAACGTGAACGATGTTTTCATTTTCAAAGCAGCGTACAACGTGACCGATAGCGTCAGTTTCACGGATGTTAGCTAGGAATTTGTTACCAAGACCTTCACCTTTAGATGCGCCAGCAACTAGGCCTGCGATATCTACGAATTCCATTGTTGTTGGAAGGATCTTCTGTGGATTAACAATTTTTGCTAATGCATCTAAGCGTAGATCTGGAACCGGAACGATACCTGTGTTTGGTTCGATCGTACAAAATGGAAAGTTTGCTGCTTCGATGCCTGCTTTAGTCAGTGCGTTAAACAGAGTTGACTTACCAACGTTTGGTAGACCAACGATGCCACATTTAAAACCCATGATATAAACCTTATTCTGCTTTGAACGTATGTAAGCGATTTTGTGCTTTTGGTAGGCCATCTTTTAATAAGATGTCTAGGCTGCGAACCGATTCGTCAACGACGGCCTCGATACACTCTTGCTCTTTTTGTGGAGCTTTGCCTAATACATAACCTGCAACTTTATCTTTGTGTCCTGGATGGCCAATGCCTAATCTAAGACGATAGAATTCTTTATTGTTACCCTGTTTGCTGATGATGTCTTTCAGACCGTTGTGTCCGCCGTGACCACCACCTTTTTTAAACTTTCCAATACCAGGAGGAAGGTCTAACTCATCATGAGCAACCATGATCTCTTCAGGTTTAATTTGGTAGAACTTTGCCAAAGCTGCAACTGCTTTGCCTGACAAGTTCATAAAAGTCGTTGGGATCAGCAAACGAAGATCTTCACCATGAACCATGATACGACCCGTAAGGCCAAAGAACTTTGGTTCGTTCTTCAGTGTCACGTTGTGTACACGTGCTAATTCTTCAACTACCCAAGCACCCGCATTGTGGCGAGTTTTGGCGTATTCTGGACCTGGATTAGCCAGTCCAACGAGAAGTTTTATTTGTTGGCTCAAGGTATGGATCTCTCTTGGGATTTCAAAAAGCGCCGTATGATATCACAGTTTATGAAAAAGGTGCGAGCTAGCTGATAGCACCATGATTATTCCAGGATGTGATAAACAACGGTCACTAGACATAAAAAAAGCACTTCATCAAATGAAGTGCTTAATTTCTTTCTCTAACGAGTTTCTAAAACAAAGCTAAATAGCCTTGATTAGTTGAACATCGCTGAGATTGATTCTTCGTTGCTGATACGACGAATCGCTTCAGCAAGCATGCGAGAAAGGCTAAGTGTTGTTACTTTACCTGTCGCAGCCATCTCAGGAGATAGAGAGATAGAATCCGTTACGATAACTTGGTCTAGAACAGAGTTCTTGATGTTGTTCGCAGCAGTACCAGAGAAAACAGCGTGAGTTGCGTAAGCGAATACACGTTTAGCACCGCGCTCTTTAAGCGCTTCAGCTGCTTTACATAGTGTGCCACCCGTATCGATCATGTCATCAACGATCACACAGTCACGGCCTTCAACATCACCGATTAGGTTCATTACTTCAGAAACGTTAGCACGTGGACGACGCTTATCAACGATAGCGATGTCAACATCACCTAGCGCTTTAGCAGTAGCACGAGCACGTACAACACCGCCAAGGTCTGGAGAAACCACTACTGGGTTTTCTAAGCCACGGTTCGCCATGTCTTCTAGAAGAACTGGAGTGCCGAAGATGTTATCAACAGGTACATCGAAGAAGCCTTGGATTTGCTCTGCGTGTAGGTCGATAGTAAGAACGCGGTCAACGCCAACGTTAGAAAGGAAATCTGCAACAACTTTTGCAGTAATTGGCACACGAGCAGAACGTACACGACGATCTTGACGGGCATAACCGAAGTAAGGGATTACAGCAGTAATACGGCCAGCAGAAGCACGGCGCATTGCGTCAATCATTACCACCAATTCCATTAGGTTGTCATTGGTTGGTGCACAAGTTGATTGAATCAGGAATACATCGCTACCACGAACGTTTTCATTGATTTGAACAGCGACTTCGCCATCAGAAAAACGGTCTACAGTAGCATCGCCAAGAGAGATGTATAGACGATCAGCAATACGTTGGGCTAGTTCAGGTGTTGCGTTACCAGCAAATAGCTTCATATCAGGCACGGTGGAAACCTCGGGTTGCGTCCAGTTTTAAATAGATTGTGGGTGGGCTGAGTGGTATTCAGCCAAAGTTTCTTTTAAAGGAGAAATGTTTCGTCCTTTCGCTACAAAAGCGGAAACTGTGTCAGGCAGTTGTTCCAACACCAATTCGGCTTCTTTTTTGCTGCTAAATTCAGCAAAAACGCATGAACCAGTGCCAGTCAATCTCGACGGCGCGTATTGTAGCAGCCATGAAAGTTGCTTATCAACCTCTGGGTACAGCATTCGCACAATTTTTTCGCAATCGTTTACGTATTCTTGCTCTAGAAGCGTTGATAGCGCTCGCTTCGGCGTATTTCGAGTTAATTCTGAATGTGTGAATATGTCTACAGTTGCTATGCTCACTTGAGGCTTAACAACGAGATACCATTTTTCATCCGGATTAGCGGGTTGAAGCTGTTCTCCAACGCCTTCCGCAAAGGCTGCATGGCCTCGAACGAACACAGGAACGTCAGCGCCAAGTTTCAATCCGATCTCTGCGAGTTGATCATCAGACAGGTTGAGTTGCCACAGATAGTTAAGTGCGACCAATACGGTTGCGGCATTTGAAGAGCCTCCACCAATGCCACCTCCCATCGGAAGTACTTTCTTTAGCTCAATATCGGCACCGAAAGAAGTCGATGTATATTGTTGAAGGGCGGTCGCGGCTTTCCAAATCAGGTTGTCTTGTGTCGCAACGCCTGGGATTTCCGGTGTGATGGTAATTAAGTTGGTTTCTTTATTCGCGGTAACCGTTAGTTCATCACCAAAATCGACAAACTGAAACAAGGTTTGGAGCTCGTGATAGCCATTGTCACGTCGACCTGTGATGTAAAGAAATAGATTCAGTTTAGCCGGAGAAGGCCAATGCGTTGGCGTTGTTATCATTTTTTCAGTGTCCACTTCGAAACTACAATGTTGATTTTGTTATCGTCTTGCTTGAATGACAATCGAGTAGGGAGGGGGATGCTTTCTACATTAGTGTTGTCTTCATTTGATAGCTGCTTACTCGGCATCTCAGTATTTCGATAATTAGCGAAGTTCAGTGTCCATAGCTGGCTGCTGACTTGTTTGGTTAGAGACTCAAGCGTGTTGGTTGTATTTAACTGGTAGCTGTCAGCTTGGTCTGGAATGCCAAGGAACCATTGAGGCAGGTGATCAATAGGGATCTGCAAACCTGTCAGTTGCTCAACCAATACAGAGGCACTTGCGTGAGTAAATATTTGGTCGTCATAGGTCACCACTTTGGCACCCGACGGATCTATGGTCAGGTTCAATGCGGTTTGACCTAGGAACGTCGTGAGCCTCAATTGGCTTTGATTTGGTGAGTGCTTCCAAATGAAGTTTAGGCTTTGGCGCTGCTCGGGAGAAATGTAGGCGAGCTTGCCCGAGGCTTGGTAGCTTTCTATCTGTAGAAGTCGGTTTTGGTGACTTTGCCACTCAACACTGGTCGGTTGTTCAGGTATAGACGAGCAACCCACTATAATTATGGTCATAAAAATAAGAGACGTGATTCTACGAAGTTTGCTCATATTTGCTCACAACTTGTTCAAATTTATCTAAAAAACGCTTCAACTATAGCATTGAATTCACGAACTCAGGAAAACAAATCCCGCTTGCTCTTTAAATAGAGCCATGCATCAAGTAAAATTCGCCCCTTGTTTCCATTCCCTGATCGAGAACTTCTGATACATGTCTTTGCTTGCCGTAGGTATCAATCACAATACAGCGTCGGTTGAATTGCGAGAAAAAGTCGCTTTTGGTCCAGATAAATTATCTGAGGCACTCAAGCAACTTAACGCAAATGCACACGTGAATGGAAGTGTCATACTTTCTACCTGTAATCGAACTGAAGTGTATTGCGACGTTAAAGGCGTGGCTAAAAACAAACTCATCGATTGGTTGTCGGTTTTCCATCAAGTTAGCCCTGAAGAGCTAAAGCCAAGCCTTTATATCCATGAAGAGCAAGCCGCGATTAAACACTTAATGCGCGTTGCTTGTGGTTTGGACTCTTTAGTCTTGGGTGAACCGCAGATCTTAGGTCAGGTAAAGCAAGCGTATACGGACTCGCGAGAGAACAAATCCGTTGATGCTTCAATGGAAAAACTATTCCAGAAATCATTTTCTGTTGCGAAGCGTGTTCGAACTGAAACGGAAATCGGTGGAAGCGCGGTTTCTGTTGCTTACGCAGCCTGTACCTTAGCCAAGCATATTTTTGAATCCATCGCAGATTCAACCGTATTATTGGTGGGTGCAGGTGAAACCATTGAACTGGTGGCTAAGCACCTTTCGGCGAATGGCTGTACAAAAATGATCGTGGCGAACCGAACTCGAGAGCGTGCTTTAGGGCTAGCAGAAGAGTTTGGCGCTGAAGTGATCAGCTTGAATGAGATCCCTGATCATCTTCATCGAGCGGATATCGTAATCAGCTCAACCGCAAGTCCGTTACCTATTATTGGCAAGGGTATGGTTGAGACTGCTCTAAAAACAAGAAAGCATCAGCCGATGTTATTGGTTGATATTGCCGTTCCACGTGATGTTGAATCGCAGGTTGGCGACCTGAATGATGCCTACCTTTATTCGGTTGATGATCTGCAGTCGATCGTTGATGGCAATATCGAAC
This sequence comes from Vibrio pomeroyi, assembly GCF_024347595.1. NCBI lineage: Bacteria > Pseudomonadati > Pseudomonadota > Gammaproteobacteria > Vibrionales > Vibrionaceae > Vibrio > Vibrio pomeroyi. The sequence continues at coordinate 814,607 of NZ_AP025506.1, forward strand.
AACGCAAAGTAGAAGCGATTCAAGCTGAAGCGATCGTCAGTGAAGAAAGTGCCGCGTTCATGAGTTGGATGCGCTCACTGCAAGCGGTAGACAGTATTCGAGATTACCGTAAATCGGCTAACGAAATCCGCGAAGAATTATTAAGTAAAAGTTTACAATCACTTGCCGCTGGCGGTGACCCTGAAAAAGTTTTACTCGAGCTCAGCAATAAGCTCACAAACAAATTGATCCATGCTCCAACGCGCGCACTTCAAAGTGCAGCTGAGCAAGGAGAACCTGCAAAATTAATGGTCATTAGACAGAGTTTGGGCTTAGAAAACCCTCAATAATATTAGACCTCCAACAAGATAAGACATTATGAAAGCCTCGATTCTAGTAAAGCTTGAAACACTTGTTGAACGCTATGAAGAAGTTCAACATCTACTTGGTGATCCAGATGTAATCGGGAATCAAGACAAATTCCGTGCACTTTCAAAAGAGTACTCTCAACTTGAAGAAGTGACAGCTTGCTTCCAGTCATACCAGCAAGCTAAAGAAGATCTAGAAGCTGCTGAAGAGATGGCAAACGAAGACGACGCAGAAATGCGTGAAATGGCTCAAGATGAAATCAAAGATGCGAAAGCAGCGATTGAGCGTCTGACTGATGAGCTACAGATTCTTCTTATTCCAAAAGATCCAAACGATGAGCGTAACTGTTTCCTAGAAATCCGCGCAGGCGCGGGTGGTGATGAAGCAGGTATCTTTGCTGGTAACCTTTTCCGTATGTACTCTAAGTTTGCAGAGAAGAAAGGCTGGCGCGTTGAAGTAATGAGCAGCAATGACTCAGAACAAGGCGGCTACAAAGAGATGATCGCTAAGATCAGTGGCGACAGTGTTTACGGTACAATGAAATTTGAATCAGGTGGTCACCGTGTACAACGTGTGCCTGAGACAGAATCTCAAGGTCGTGTTCACACATCTGCATGTACTGTTGCTGTTATGCCTGAGATCCCAGAAGCGGATCTTCCAGAAATCAAAGCGGGCGATCTTAAGATTGATACCTTCCGTGCATCAGGCGCGGGTGGTCAGCACGTTAACACCACGGATTCAGCAATCCGTATTACTCACTTACCAACAGGTACAGTAGTAGAGTGTCAAGACGAGCGTTCTCAGCATAAAAACAAAGCGAAAGCGATGGCAGTTCTTGCGGCTCGTATCGTTCAAGCTGAAGAAGAGCGTCGTGCGGCAGCAATCTCTGACACACGTCGTAACCTACTAGGTTCAGGTGACCGTAGTGACCGTATCCGTACGTACAACTACCCACAAGGCCGTGTTTCTGACCACCGCATCAACTTAACTATCTACCGTCTGAACGAAGTTCTGGAAGGTGATATGCAAAGTCTGCTTGATCCTGTTCTACAAGAACACCAAGCTGACCAACTTGCAGCATTGGCAGAAAATAACTAACGATATGCAGTCTGCTTATACGGTTGAAAGTGCATTAAAAGCAGCAATCGTGCAGCTACAAGAGGGCGATAACACATCGCCCTCGATTGATGCTGCGGTACTGCTATGTCACGCCTTAGACAAACCAAGATCTTACCTACTTACTTGGCCTGAGAAGCACCTCACCTCAGAACAAGAATCTGAATTCAATACCCTACTAAAACGTCGTTTAACCGGTGAGCCAGTGGCTTACATTGTTGGTGAGCGAGAGTTTTGGTCATTGCCGTTAAAAGTTTCTCCTTCTACCTTAATCCCTCGTCCAGACACTGAACGTTTGGTTGAAGTGGCTTTGGATAAAACCTATGGCAAACAAGGTGCGATTCTAGATTTGGGGACGGGTACAGGTGCGATCGCATTGGCGCTAGCGTCTGAAATGCCAAACCGCTCTGTGACGGGTATTGATCTGCGCCCTGAAGCTCAAGAGCTTGCGACAGAAAATGCGAAGTGCTTAAACATCACCAACGCAACATTTTTACATGGCAGTTGGTTTGATCCTTTAAGCGAGCTAGCTTCTGATGGCAACGATACCAAGTTCTCTTTAATTGTCTCTAACCCACCTTATATTGAGAAAGATGACCCTCATTTATCTCAAGGGGATGTGCGTTTCGAGCCAATTACCGCATTGGTTGCTGAAGAGAAAGGATTGGCTGACATTCGATACATTTCTGAAAATGCACGTGGCTTTTTGGAAAATGAAGGCTGGTTGGCGTTTGAACACGGTTACGACCAAGGCTTGGCGGTACGTGAGATAATGCAGGCGCTCGGTTATCTCGATGTTGTCACAGAGAAAGATTACGGTGGTAATGACCGAGTGACATTGGGTCGTTACTGTTCATAGGTCGTGACTGCTCATAGATAGCGACTGTCCATCGGCTGCGGTTAATCATCTTGTGAGCAATAGATGATGAACTTGCTAAATTTATACCTTTAACTCGACAATACATTTCACTCGGTGATGCATTTAACGCAGAAATACAGAGCATTAACGGGTATTGTGTGGCTCGTGTTAACGAAAGCACATATAAAAATATAAAGGAATATCATGTACGAAGGTTTAAAACATTTTCACTTACTAACGATTGCGATAAGCGCACTGCTGCTTTCGATTCGTTTCGCTCTTATGATGGCTAACTCTCCGAAGCTTAAGCATCCTTTCTTGCAGCGTTTTCCTCATATCAATGACTCGTTGCTACTGCTATCGGGTATTGGTTTGATTTTTATCACTGGCTTTATTCCATTTACACCGGCAGCTCCATGGTTAACCGAAAAACTAACCTGTGTTATGGCTTACATCGCATTGGGTTTCTTTGCGCTTAAGTTAGGTAAAAACAAGCTATTGAGAGTTTTCTCTTTCTTCGGTGCACTTGGCTGGTTAGCGATGGCAGGCAAAATCGCAATGACGAAGACACCAACATTTTTCGGTTAATTATCTCCTTATTTTCGGTTAACTATCTATGTACGAATTTTTTGATGAAGACTTTGACCAGCTAGAATTAGCTGAAGGTGCATTGATCTTAAATAAAGCGATTAACTCAGAAACTCAAGACAGCTGGGCTGAGCAAGAGCTAGCAAGATTGTTTAAAGAAGCTGAATTTGCTTTGGTTCATGAAACCGACGAACAGCAGAAGTTTGAGTCTTTTATTCGACTATTCTTCTATGAGTGGGGCTTCGCTGGCGATAAAGATGCGTACTTCTCTTCAGAAAACGCATTCATTGATAAAGTGCTTGAGAGAAAGAAAGGCATTCCAGTAAGCCTTGGCGCGATCTTTCTTTTTTTAGGTCGCAAGCTAGGCTTTCCTGTAGAAGGAGTCTCTTTCCCGACTCAGTTTCTGCTTAAAGTCAGTTGGTACGGGCAAGCTGCTGTCTATATTAACCCTTACAACGGTGAGTATGTTGGCGAGCAAACCTTGCGTGCATGGCTGATTGGACATGATGGTCCATTAGCTAAGCTTAAAGCGGAGCATTTAGAAGTGGCCGACCACCCAACCATTATTGGTAAGTGGCTAGCACTGCTTAAGAGTGCACTGCTAAGAGAAGAGCGTTATACGCTTGCATTGAAATGTACTGACCTAGCATTAACGTTTGTACCGGATGACCCGTATGAAATCCGCGATCGTGGCTTTATTTATCAACAGCTAGATTGCCACCAAGTAGCAGCAACGGATTATCAATACTTTATCGACCAATGCCCAGATGACCCTGCATCTGAGTTACTGAAATCTCAAGTGAACGTCATGAACGAAAAGACAGTGGTCGTTCACTAATTAATAATTATTTAGAGAGAATATGATGGAACAGAAAACAGTTCACATTGGCGACATGCCAATTGCTAACGACAAGCCATTCACGCTATTTGCAGGCATGAACGTTCTTGAATCTCGCGATCTAGCAATGCAGATCTGTGAGCACTACGTGAAAGTAACCGAGAAGCTGGGTATCCCTTATGTATTTAAGGCGTCTTTCGATAAAGCGAACCGCAGCTCTGTTCATTCGTACCGTGGTCCAGGTATGGAAGAAGGTCTTAAGATCTTCCAAGAGCTAAAAGACACATTCGGCGTGAAGATCATCACTGATGTTCACACTGAAGCACAAGCTCAGCCAGTTGCAGATGTGGTTGATGTTATTCAGCTTCCAGCGTTCCTAGCTCGTCAAACTGACCTAGTTGAAGCGATGGCGAAGACTGGCGCTGTAATCAATGTGAAGAAGCCTCAGTTCATGAGCCCGAACCAAGTAGGCAACATCGTTGATAAGTTTGCTGAGTGTGGCAACGACAAGATCATCCTATGTGAGCGTGGCGCTTGTATGGGTTATGACAACCTTGTTGTGGACATGCTTGGCTTTGGCGTGATGAAGAAATCTTCAAACGGTAGCCCAATCATCTTCGACGTGACGCACTCTCTACAAATGCGCGACCCTTCAGGTGCTGCATCTGGCGGTCGTCGTGAGCAAACGGTTGAACTTGCGAAAGCGGGTCTTGCGACAGGTATTGCGGGTCTGTTTATCGAAGCTCACCCTAATCCAGATCAAGCACGTTGTGACGGCCCATCTGCACTGCCTCTAGATAAACTAGAGCCGTTCTTGAAGCAGATGAAAGCACTTGATGATCTTATCAAAGGCTTCGAACACATCGATATCAAATAATCGAATTTCAAAGTATCAAGAGCCGGCATAAGTGCCGGCTTTTTTGTACCTATTGTAAAATGAGCTACAGGTATTTCGACATGTTTACACCAAGTTAATGCATGCTTTGAGATGTTATAACGTATCATTCAAGGCTTTGATTAATAAAATAAATTTAACGAGGGTCACTTAATTGGGGCGTTGAATTGAGTAAATCACAAATAATCTAAAAAATTATGAAAACGTTTGCCTGTGATCACTTATTTGCTCAAATGCAACTTTGTCGCTTTGTTACACACTCGATAGCGGATTAAGGTGATCTATCCTACATAAATATGAAATCACTCTGTTAGGTTTACTGTCTTAATTTAAACTACTTCAAGTTTTACCATTCTCTAACGATGTTTCTTAAGTAGACATTGGCTAAATGAGAGCGGTTGAAGCAGTGGATTCCCCTAAAAAGTTCAAAGGTATGACAATGAAGCAACGCCTTATTCTAAAGACAGCACTAAGTGCTGCAATCCTAGCTACTTTAGCTGGTTGTGCGTCTCAATCGACCCATGATTGGAACCAAGACGAAACTTACAAGCTAACTATTCTTCACACTAACGACAACCATGGTCGTTTCTGGCAGAACAAATACGGCGAATACGGCATGTCTGCGCGTAAAACGCTAATTGATCAACTTCGTGCGGAAGTTGAAGCAGAAGGCGGTAGCGTGTTGCTTCTATCTGGCGGTGACATCAACACAGGTGTGCCAGAGTCAGATCTTCAGGATGCTGAACCTGATTTCAAAGGTATGAACAAGATTGGTTACGATGCAATGGCATTGGGTAACCACGAGTTTGATAACTCACTAGACGTATTACAAAAGCAGATCGATTGGGCTAATTTCCCAATGCTGTCTGCAAACATCTACGATAAAGCGACAGGTGAGCGCAAGTTCCAAGCTTACGAGATGTTCGAAAAGCAAGGCATCAAGATTGCGGTTATTGGTTTAACAACTGAAGATACCCAAAAGATTGGTAACCCTGAGTTCATCGCTGGTATCGATTTCCGTGACCCTAAAGAAGAAGCGAAGCAACTGATCGCTGAACTTCAAGAAACAGAAAAACCAGATCTTATCTTCGCAGTGACTCACATGGGCCACTACGAAAATGGTCAGCGTGGCGTTAACGCACCGGGTGATGTGGCATTAGCACGTTACCTAGATGAAGGTGATCTAGACATGATCGTTGGTGGTCACTCTCAAGAGCCTGTATGTATGGAAGGCCCTAACGTTGCGAAGAAAAACTTCAAGCCGGGTGATGAGTGTAAGCCTGACCTTCAAAACGGTACTTACATCGTTCAAGCTCACGAGTGGGGCAAATACGTAGGTCGTGCTGACTACGAATTCCGTAATGGCGAGCTAGAGATGGTGAGCTACAATCTTGTTCCAGTAAACCTTAAGAAAAAAGTTAAGATTGACGGCAAGAAACAGCGTGTCTTTATTCAAGATGAAATCGCACAAGACCCAGAACTACTTGAGTTCCTACGTCCTTTCCAAGAGCAAGGCCAAGCGCAGCTAGAAGTTCAAATTGCTGAAACTAATGGCAAGCTTGAAGGTGACCGTAACGTTGTTCGTTTCCAACAGACTAACCTAGGTCGTTTAATTGCGACTTCTCACATGGAGCGCGCAAAAGCAGACTTCGCTGTGATGAACTCGGGTGGTGTACGTGATTCAATTGAAGCCGGTGATGTAACTTACAAAGACGTACTAACAGTACAACCTTTTGCAAACATCCTGACTTACACAGACATGACGGGTAAAGAAGTTCTAGATTACCTAAATGTAGTTGCGACTAAGCCAATCGATTCTGGTGCTTACGCACAGTTTGCTGGCATCTCAATGACGGTAGCAAACGGTGAAGTATCGAATGTATTCATCGGTGGTAAGCAGCTACGTTTAGATGAAACATACCGCTTCACAGTGCCAAGCTTCAACGCTGCTGGTGGTGACGGTTACCCTAAACTGTCTGACCACCCTGGTTACGTAAACACTGGCTTTGTTGATGCAGAAGTACTGAAAGAGTACCTAGAAGCAAACAGCCCAGTAGACGTGAACAAGTACGCACCTTCTGGCCAAATGGTTTACAAGTAATTGAACCCAATAAATTTAATCACTAGGTGCTGAATTAGATTGACTCTAGCACCATGATAAATTTAACTAAAGCGACGCCCCGGCGTCGCTTTTTGTTTATCTATCGTTTGGATTTGTTATGACCCCAGCAATCAATCTCGCCAAGAAAAAGAAAATCGCTCATAGCGTTCATCAGTATCATCACGATGCCAACAATACCAACTATGGTTTGGAAGCGGTTGAAGCGCTTGGTCAGGATCCTAAACGCGTGTTCAAAACGCTTTTGTTCTGTTTGAACGGTGTGGCTAAAGACTTGGCTGTGGCGGTTATTCCTGTGGACCAAAAGCTAAACCTAAAACTTGCAGCAAAAGCAGCGAAAGGTAAAAAAGCAGAGATGGCGAATCCTGAAATTGCACAGAAAACCACGGGTTATGTGGTGGGTGGAATCAGCCCGCTTGGTCAAAAGAAAGCATTGCCTACCTTTGTACACTCCACTGCGACGGATTTTGAAACGATATGTGTGAGCGCAGGAAAGAGGGGCTTGGAAATCGAGCTAGATCCAAAGGACTTAGCCATGCTTACCCGAGCTCAATTTACTGATTTGTGTTTGTAACAGACGGGCGATAATAAAAGCCATTAATCTGTCGAGCTAAATACCGTCTTCGTACGCAGCTTTGGCTTAGCCAACAACAAAAAACGCCCACTAAGATAACCTAGTGGGCGTTTCTGTATTAAAGAGTAAATATTACTTCTTAAGACCTAATGTACCACCAACGCGCTTAGGTGCCGGTTTGTTTGGTCTGTTTGAGTCTTGACTACGGTTTGTTGGCTTGCCGCTTCTACGATCGTTGTTATTGCGGTCTGTACGATTACGATCCGAACTGCTTCTATCTGAATTAGAACGCTCTGAACGAGAGTTCGATTTCCAGTTCTCGGTATTGCCGCCGCTTTCACTATTCGCTGAGTTACGACCACGCTTTGAATTAGGCGCGTGACGGAATTCATCGGCATTGTTACCACGATAAGTACGAGTACGGTTCTCTTTTTGGTTGCGGCGCGCTGTTGAGGTTTGGTTCTCTTCACGGCTATCAAAAAGTTTAGCGTCTGTCGCTTTGCGAATGCGCTGGCCTTTCGCGTTCATCTTTGACGCATCTTCAGTGCTCACTGAGCCTTCACACATCGCTAAGATTTCAGTGATCTCTTCGTCGCTCAGGTAGCGCCATTTGCCATTTGGAATGCCCTCTAAAGAGATGTTCATGATACGTACACGGCGCAGTTTGAAAACTTCATAACCAAGTGCTTCACACATACGACGGATTTGGCGGTTAAGGCCTTGCGTTAGTGTGATTCGGAAAGAGAACTTAGTCTCTTTCTCTACTTTACATGGCAAAGTCACCGTATCCAGAATAGGAACACCCGCTGCCATTTTCTGTAAGAACTCACCCGTAATCGGCTTGTCGACACGAACCACGTACTCTTTTTCGTGGTTGTTACCCGCACGAAGAATCTTGTTTACGATGTCGCCATCATTGGTCAGGAAGATAAGACCATCAGACGGTTTATCAAGGCGACCAATTGGGAAAATACGCTTGTGATGACCAATAAAGTCAACGATGTTGCCAGGAATATCTCGCTCAGTCGTACAAGTAATACCGGTCGGCTTATTCAGGGCAATGTAGATAGGCTTTTCTTTCGAACGAACGGGCTTGTTGTCGATCTCAACGTCATCACCTGGCATTACTTTCGTACCCATCTCTGGGATCTTACCATTGATAGTAACTCGGCCAGCATCAATGAGTTTGTCGGCTTCGCGGCGTGAGCAAAAACCAGTTTCACTGATGTACTTATTAAGGCGTTTAGCTTGGGATTCTTGTGACATGATATTCTCTTAGCGTTTCACAACGGAAATATAGATAAACAAAAAGCAACTACAGGGCAGTTGCTTTACGTTTGAATTTGTTAACTGACGACAATTTTAGCACCTAGTGTCTACTTCGGCACTAAATATCTATTGTCTAGCAAATTGGAGTGACAATGAGCGTGTCGTCGAGGCTATCAATACAACTGGTACTAACTTGATCGCTTCTGGTGTCGTTCTCTGTTTTCGAGTTTTTTGTCATTACTCTTTCTCAACATGACGTAGACCGCGCCTGTTCCACCATGAAATTGTTGCGCCGAATGCACACACTGGACATCGTTAATTTGAGTCAACCAGTTGGCAACATAGCTTTTCATCATTGCGGGTGGATTCGAACGTTCACCTTTGCCATGAACAATGATGACGGTACGAACATCCATCCTTAAACATTGACGTAAAAATGAGAGCACTTCATTACGTGCGTCTTTGAGTGTTTTTCTATGCAGGTCAAGCTTGGCTTGAATAGGGTACTTACCTAGACGTAGCTTTTTGTATACGCCTTCCTGAACGCCATCTTTCTTATAAGCGATAACATCATCTGGCTTCACCATCGGAGAGTAGTCGAGCGAGAGGTAATCTTTCTCGTCATCAGACAGCCACATTGCGGCTTCACGCTTGGCTAGGTGAGATTCCGTTACGCGGTGTACTTTCTGGTGTTCAGCGGTGTCGTGGTCGATACGTTTCACATCGCCCATCATTTCTTGGAATAAATCTAAATCGTCATCATGAGACATAGTGTGCATCTCAAGTTAGAGAAGGATAGGTTAAGTATACCTAAGTTGGGGCTGGGTTTAAAAATGAAAAAACCGGAGGAGACAAGAGAAGTCAGCTCCGGTGCAAAGCGTTTTAACGTTTACTTATCAAGTAAATGATACTTAACAGCAAATGATTTAGGCTGAGCGACTCTAGTGAGGAGATTTGTCAGTCATAACTTTGTAGATGAAGAAGCCTCCATAAAACATCATGAGACCCAGAGCCCCGAAGATTACTATCATTGATGATAGTCCCACCGCATTACCAAATAGGAGATCTAGCCAAAAGTCCATGTGTATACCTCAAAGTTATATGACATGGGTTAGTGTATTAACAAGCATTATCAATTCACTGATCTGGATCAATCCTGTTTCATAAGTTAAATACTTGTTGGTAACTGTGTGTTTTTCGTCACATCATGCTCGTTGTTGTATGTCTTTTGTTCGAACGATTCAAAATCGCAATAAATATGAGAAAAAGCCCTTGCGGATAAATTCAGAACCCGTATTATACGCTCCATCGACAGGCAATGAGCCAGTTAGATATCTCGGTGAATAGCGCAGCTTGGTAGCGCATCTGGTTTGGGACCAGAGGGTCGGGGGTTCGAATCCCTCTTCACCGACCACATTAAAGAAAGCCGTAGCAGAAATGCTACGGCTTTTTTGCATTTGAACGTTTCGTTTTGGTTTGGAACTCAAGTGGGGTTCGCCTGATGTTCAAAATAAGCTCTTCAACGACCACATTTAGGAAGCCTGCTCAATGAGCAGGCTTTCGTCGTTTTGAGCTATTGTAAATGGGATTCGAACTAGACTAGGGTTCGCTTGATGTTCGAAATAAGCTCTTCACCAACCACATTAAAGAAAGCTGTAGCACTCTTTGTAATAGAAGGGGCTACGGCTTTTTTGCATTTGAACGTTTCGTTTTGGTTTGGAACTCAAGTGGGGTTCGCCTGATATTAAAAATAAGCTCTTCACCGGCCGCATTAAAGAAAGCCGTAGCACTCTTTGTAATAGAAAGTGCTACGGCTTTTTATATTCTAGGACAGTGTCGGTCACCTATCATCGTCAGTTGAGTCTAAGCCTAGTCTTATTGAACGAACTCACTCGTTGCAATGTTGTTTTTCACCCAAATCAGAGCCTGTAAGCGATTCTTCACCTTGATTTTTTTAAACGTGTTGTGAAGGTGTGCTTTGACCGTATTCTCACTGACATAGAGGGTATCTGCTATCTGAGTATTAGACGCTCCATCACCGAGTAACTTAATGATCTGCTGCTCGCGTTTTGTCAGTTTGAGGTAATTAGGGCTGGTTTTGGCGCATTGTCTGTCTCTATAAAAACGGATGTATTTATAGATCAGTTTTCTGCTCATCCACATCTCGCCTTGCAAAATGCAGTTAAACCCAGCCACGAGCTTTTCAAGGGTGTCCGACGTATAAAAAATGCCAACAAGGTATTGCCATTTTAGCATTTCTGAATGTGGAAAGTCGTCTGGTGTATTGAGTAACACTTCATGAACGTTACTTGCGACGTCATCCCTGATCTCCTGGTATCTCTCAATGTACTGTTTACTCATTATCGGAAAATCAATAATAACTAGATCTAAGCCTTGATTCTGTAGCGACTTAATACTTAACCGTTCTGGTGATATGAGCCTTATGTTCAGGTTAACTTTTTGTTCTATAGACTCTTTAAGTAATATTGATTGTAAATTGTTCTCCGCAAGTAAAATGGCGTTATGAGCTTCCAGCTTAGCCATGTGGAACTCCTTGTCTTAACTCATTACTTGAACTTTAGGTGTTTTAGTTTAAAGCACGTATTGTTATTTTGCTAACTTTTAAGGTTAATTATTCATCAAATTTATGAAATGAATTTAATAGTATTGTCGAAGGTAAAATAATACTTAAGTAGAAAGAGGGAATTACCGAGATTTATGGTTTTATTTTATTGATTGTACAGTCTTTATGAATTTTCCAGATCCCCTTGTTTGGAAGAAGTTTTATAGTGACTGGAAACTGATTTATATTAAGAATCAACGTCGTAACACCACTTTTTGTATTCTGATTGAAAGTCGAATGGGTGTTCGTACTTAATGTTAATGAAGATGCCACACTGTTATTTACGGTCAGAATAAGATTTTTATTTTTTATCAGGCACTGTACTGAATTTAAATCATAAGCAAATCCATTTAAATGGTAAGAAATAAATAAAACGGCGACCAGCGCCGTTTTAATATGTGCATTAACAAGCATATTAGTTTTGGTTTATTAGACCAACATTGCCGTATGCACCGTTACCTGAAACATACGCAGCATCATACGAAGTTTGATGAATTAGGAATTCATTAGCGCTACTGCTCTGTAGGTTAACCATGGCTGTTGATTCTCGTCCAATTTGTTCCGTGAAAACTCGGTTGCCATCACCTGAAATTTCGATGTCGACCAAATTGTCTCTAGCGGGACCAATGTTGCGAGTATCAACGATACTTTGGACGTAGTTGCTATCACCAGTAACATTGATATCAACATCATTATAATCAGCATCTCGGTCGCTGAACTCAGTATATGTTACATTTGAATGACCATTGACTTGCACATCTGCTTCATTGAAGTCAGCACCGCCAAGAGCTTTAACTACAGAGATATTATCATCGCCCATTTGGGTGACACGCAGATCATTGTTTTGCCCCCAACGTTCAACTTTTATTTTAGCTTGGTTTCGCAATCCATCTTGTTTAACCCAAGCATCGTTATGTTTGTAACGTAGCTGAACCTCTGCCTCATTTAGATTACCGCTCTGTTGAACAACTACGTCTGAATTATAACTGGCATGTGTATCGACAAGCGCGACATGACCATTAGTAACACCTGATGTGTTTTGAATAATGGTTACATTAGCCATATCGCCACTCCCCATTTGCCACACCGCTGTATTGTCCATAGCTAAAGGCTGAATTGCATCAACTTTACTCTTGATACCAAGGTCTGCTACTCCCTCAATGACTCCCGTTGCTGGCTCAGATGCAGGAAATGGAGCTGGCAAATCATCTGCGTGAGCTACGTTTAAGCCAATAACGGCACCGACTATAATTCCAAGTTTTGTAAGTTTCATAAGTTGTATCCTTATACATTTCCATGTCGACGTTGTTGTTGCTTCATAGAGAAGCAACTCGAATCAAGCGTCCATACTGCGCGCTAATTTGCTTGATTGATGTATATTCTCATTGAGCTCGACGCGTTTACGATTGCAAAATCATGCCCATTTTGAGAAATTCCTGAATTGTCCCCTCCAGCACCAGCCATAAATGCAGTATTGTTATTTCCTTGTTGATCGATACTCAGTTTGCTGCTGCTTCCAGAGAAATTAGCTTGTCCAATAACTGCTAAATTGTTATTTCCGTCTTGGGAAATTAGCGCTTCAGAATTGACTCCGATCTGACCAATCGCTGCATAGTTATTTGAACCATTTTGATCAACCAAGGCAGTATTGTTTCGCCCAGTTTGACCTATAAATGCGGAATTAGAACTTCCGCTTTGCGTTATCTTTGCTCTGTTGTTCGCGGTAATATCAGGACTGCGTTGTTTAATTATTGCTGTTGAATCAGAAGCATTAGATATATTAATTTCTGAATAATTATCTAAATCCCCAGAAGGAAAGTTTTCCAAGTCGTTATAATCATTAATGATATCCTGACTAACATTATGTAAAAAATCGCCCTCTATATCTGATGCGATAGCATTATTAAAACCTCCTGATAAAAAATATAAACAAGTTAAGCTGATAAGTGATGCTTGCCCAATTACCATCATCTTCGCCTTAAAGTGTTCGTGATTATGATCCCTACTAAAATAAATTTCGTAGGGAAGTGAGTGAACCTGTTTCTTATCGAAATCCTAGGCTTTGAATTTACGAACAGCTATAAACTTAAAGTTGAAAATATTTTGGTTTACATATGAAATTTAATTAGTATTCAGCTGCCGTCTGCCAACCTTAGTTAATCAATTCCCTTCAGCAATTAATCCCAAAGTTTATATATGCCACTGTAAGCATGAATTACGCTTTATTCAGATTCGATGAATCACATTCTCATTTTGTAAATGGACTTTGAATGGGAGCACTCATGAAAATCAAGCTGCTTACAATAACTCTGCTTTCTTTTGCTATTCACGCAGAAGAAAAGAGTCATGGTCTTGAAAATGCTGCTCCTTTAGAAAACGGACAAAAATTTGAGGATTCGACAAACAAACTTAAGGAAAAATTCAACGACTTTAGTGAAGTTGATGGAATCATAGTGGACAGAACCATCACGCGGCTCGGAGAGGATTTCTATTTTTTCTTCTCGCAATCGCTCAATGATAGTTATCCCGACCTTAAGGAAAATTTGACGGTAAAAGAAAGGCCAACGGCGTTATCTGGAAGCATCATAGAGGTTCAACACTCTAGGAAACCGATCTTTCGTACGGCGTTGTCCCCTGGTCGTAGACAAGCAAAAGAACGTGCTGCCGATGCAACAAGAGTGGTTGGGAATTACATCATCCGATGGCAAGCAGAGCGGATCTTTCAGGACACTTACGACCTAGACCATGATGAATTCTAAGGAGCCAAGGATGTCGATATTTTTCAGAAAGACTGCGCTCATTGCGCTGCTCGTTTCGCCTTTAGTTTATGCAAGCGAGTTAGTTTATACGCCCGTAAACCCAAGTTTTGGCGGAAACGCTTTAAACAGTTCTCACCTTTTTAATCACGCCAATGCCATCAATGATTTCGAAGACCCTAGTGCTCGGGACATTTTTGATGAACAAGAATCTGCGTTAGATCGATTAGCATCGAGTTTAGAGTCTCGTTTGATTAGCCAATTGCTTGCGGATGTCGGTAATGGCAACACAGGACAACTAGAAACCGATGACTTTTTCCTGAACATTGTGGATGACTCAGGGACGTTATTGGTTCAAATCGTTGATAAAGCGACAGGAGAATCAACCGAAATCAGCGTATCGGGACTCAACCCAGACCTCTAATTCACAAGGATTGTGCTATGAAATCGATCATCATCGTCTTCCTGGCCTTTGTGTTGGGAGGATGCACTTACTCTATGCAAATTCCGGAGACTTCTGAAACGCCCAAGCTGATGCCCAGAGGGTCAACCTATACAGACCTGATCTCACTGCCTCAGCCTCGCGGTAAAATTCTAGTGTCAGTGTATGACTTTAGAGATCAGACAGGACAATATAAACCTCAACCCAACAGTAACTTCTCAACAGCTGTACCACAGGGCGGAACGTCTTTACTGACCACGGCATTGATAGATTCCCAGTGGTTTGTTCCTCTGGAGCGTGAAGGGCTCCAGAACTTGTTGACGGAACGTAAGATCATTCGTGCCGCTCAGAAGAAGGATAAAGTCGTCAATAACCATGGGGCGGATTTGTCATCCTTGAGTTCCGCAAACATTGTCATCGAAGGTGGGATTGTGGCTTACGATTCCAATATCGTAACGGGCGGGGCTGGTGCGAAGTACTTGGGTATAGGTGGTTCAGGGCAATATCGAACTGATCAAGTGACCGTGAACTTAAGAGCTGTGGATGTAAGAACGGGGCAAGTTTTATTGAGTGTCACCACATCCAAAACCATTTCTTCACATGAGATTGGCTTCGGTGCTTTTCGATTTGTCGATTACAAAGAACTACTCGAAGTTGAAATGGGTTATAGCCACAATGAGCCGGTTAATATCGCGGTAATGTCGGCCATTGATGCGGCGGTGATCCATCTAATCGTCAAAGGAATGAAGCGTGGAATGTGGTCGCCAGGTGACCCGAACGCAATCAGACATCCAATTATCGCACGCTACTTAGCGGCAGACACAGACATCCTCTAGAAAACCGAGTAAGCAGCAAAATAGGGCTATGCGGAAAACGGATTTTTCCCTTAGCCCTGTTTTTTCGTTAACTGATCAGCTCACATCACAAGTGATGTTTTTGATTGGTGTCTCTGAGGTAACAAAACAAACATAAGCTTCAACAGGGTTATTTGGACCAATTCGAATGTAACCTGCCTGTACTTCATCTTCGTTAAAAGTCACCGAGTGAGAATTATCCGTCTGACCATCGTAGAAGCTTGCTTCAAAATTACCATTCATTTGGCTTGCGATACGGTTGCGTGTCGTTGATGTCGTGAACGTAATATTCGCGCATCGCATTGGTGGCTTTTCAGTAATCAGAAACTGTCCGCTTTCTTTATCTAACACACCGCCTTTGGTGTCTGGCTGAATGTCTATCGGCTGGAATTGTTCGATCGTACAAGTTTCTTTGGCAGACGCTACTGTGGGCATCAGGATCGCTAGAGCTAAAGGGAAAGCAAAAAGTACTGGTTTCATGAGAACAACACCGTATGTAAAAAGAGCGAAAGATAATAGCACCTGTATGGTGTCATTAAATGTAAGAATTCTGTTATTAAGGACATGCTTTTATAATGAAAAGGTCATGTCCTAACTAACTAGCTGTCTTCGTCAACCTCGAACTGACACCGAGCTTGTTGGCTTTGTGATTGTTGAGTCACACTGAACCCCTTATCTTCTAACAACTGTAAAAGGTTACCATCTCCAATCAGGTGTAAAGTACCGACGACCAGCACGTAGTGTCCATTTGAGTCGAGTTTCCAATCTTTGGCAGATAGCTTGTTTGCCCAATCAACGTTGCGATCCGTTAGAAATGCTTTCTCAAGCTCGGTTGGCATTTCAGACAACTTCGCAAAATCCTCAAGTTTGGATTCATCGCCCGCTTTCCAGCTTTCAATGAGGCAATGTACGACACGGTCCGTTTGGTCAAATTCTTCAATGCTTGTCACTAGCCACTCTTTACCAGAATCTTTTTGCCCTGCAATGAGGTCTATTTGAAATTGTAGTGGCTCTAAGCTGATCACTGGAACGTCTTGTATTGTCGCTTTATAGGCGAGTGTTGCGTCTACACCGCCCGCTGAACCGTAGCCAAGGTTCTTTAACTGCTGCATTTGTATCGACAGAGATGTCGCCCAAGGCGGGGAGCTTAGTAGTTGTTGTGTCGACATACCCAAAGATTTGGAAATGCTTGTTAATAACTGTTGTTGATCTTCGCTTAATACATCGGCTGTAGTGACCGTGGTGGTAGGGTACACCACGCCTTCTGTCTTCCTGACATCTGTCTCGATAATTAATCCGTCGCTCTCTTTTAACGTGTCAGTGATTTGTGTGGGAAGCGGGTACATGCTCTCGTCTCCAACATGCACAGAACCTAAGATGGTGAGGGTCAGATCATCCTTTTTTGCCTGCCAATAAAGAGGTTCGGCGACAGCTTGCTTTGCTGAAAAGGCAAGTGTGAGTAGCGTAAGGTACAAGAATGTGCGCAAAGAAAGCTCCTTTAGAAAGACATAGGCTCGTTAAAAAAGATTTTGACGGAGTTTTTTAACGGTTTTTTTTGAGAACGATGTCACGTTGTTTGTACGAAAAGTATAACAACACGAGCAAACTCTAAAACTTTTCTCTCCAAGAACGACACGATTTTATGAAATCCTATGAAAAGATTGTGATTTAATTCTCAGTTATTACGTCAAAATAAAAGTGACGGAAGTGTCGTTAAGTATAACCTTATGATTTTATTAAAATTAAATTTATCAGTATTTTTGAGATTTGAAGCCGATCACTGAATTGGCCTGATTTAATTCACGCCAAAAAATAAGGCCATATAGTTTATCTAACTTTCAGAAGCGCTCCACTTTGCTTCTTACTCAATTTTTTAAATTTATGGGTGAATACGATGTTGAAGAGAAACTTACTATCTGTAGCGGTATTAGCTGGCCTGACGGGTTGTGCAGTAACACAAGCACCAGAACAGCAGGTTGTTAATGCACTGGCTGATAACCTTGATGTGCAATATGAAATTCTAACCAATCACGGTGCGAATGAAGGTATGGCTTGTCAGGATCTCGGCGCTGAATGGGCATCATGTAACAAAGTGAACATGACCCTGACCAATGACGGTGAAGCAATTGATTCGAAAGATTGGACCATTTACTTCCACAGTATTCGCCTTATTTTAGATGTTGATAACGAACAGTTTAAAATCACTCGTGTAACGGGTGACTTACACAAACTAGAACCTACAGATAAGTTCGATGGCTTTGCGGCGGGTGAAGAAGTAATTCTTCCACTGACGAGTGAATACTGGCAACTGTTTGAAACCGACTTCATGCCGGGTGCATTTGTTACTGCGCCAAATGCAGAACCAAAGATGATCGCTTCATTGAATACAGAAGATGTCGCGTCGTTCGTAACGGGTCTAAAGGGTAATAACCTTAAACGTACACCTGATGACAATAACGTAATGGCTACAGCGGTGACGCGTTTCGAAAAGAATGCTGATCTGGCAACTCAAGATGTATCAACAACGCTACTACCAACGCCAATGTCGGTAGAAGCGGGTGAAGGATCTGTGAGCATTGCTGGTGGTATTGCCCTACCAAAAGACGCATTCGATGCTGATCAGTTCGCTGCAATTGAAGAACGTGCAGATGTGGTAAACGTAGATGTGAGTGGTGACCTTCCAGTAAGTGTTACCGTTGTTCCTACTCAGTTTACGGGTGATTTAGCGAAATCTGGCGCTTATGAACTAAGCATCTCGGAAGAGGGGATTGCGATTAAAGCGTTTGATAAAACAGGTGCTTTCTATGCAGTTCAGTCTATTTTTGGCCTAATAGACAGTCAGAACGCTGAATCATTACCACAACTGTCGATCAAAGATGCACCGCGCTTTGATTACCGTGGTGTGATGGTGGATGTTGCTCGAAACTTCCACTCAAAAGATGCCATCCTAGCGACGCTAGACCAAATGGCAGCATACAAGATGAATAAACTGCACCTTCACTTAACAGATGATGAAGGCTGGCGTTTAGAAATCCCAGGTTTACCAGAGCTAACAGATGTAGGGTCTAACCGTTGTTTTGATTTGGAAGAGCAAAGCTGTTTACTGCCTCAGCTAGGTTCAGGTCCAACAACAGACAACTTTGGCTCTGGTTTCTTTAGTAAAGCGGATTACGTCGAGATCTTAAGCTACGCAAAAGCGCGCAGTATCGAAGTAATTCCAGAAATTGATATGCCAGCACACGCTCGTTCTGCTGTGGTATCAATGGAAGCGCGTTACACTCGCCTAATGGCGGAAGGTAAGGAAGCGGAAGCAAATGAATACCGCTTGATGGATCCACAAGATACATCGAACGTAACCACGGTTCAGTTCTACGATAAGCAAAGCTTCATCAACCCATGTATGGAATCTTCGACTCACTTTGTCGATAAAGTGATCTCTGAAGTGGCGGCAATGCACCAAGAAGCGGGCGTTCCACTAACGACTTGGCACTTCGGCGGCGATGAAGCGAAAAACATCAAGTTAGGCGCAGGCTTACAAGATATTAATGCAGAAGATAAAGTGGCTTGGAAAGGCAACATCGATTTGTCTAAGCAAGATAAGCCATTCCAACAGTCTCCACAGTGTCAGTCTTTGATCGCTGATGGTACTGTGAGCGACTTTGGTCACTTGCCAAGTCACTTTGCAGAGCAGGTATCTAAGATTGTTGCTGACAAAGGCATTCCTCACTTCCAAGCATGGCAAGATGGCCTGAAATACAGCGAAGGCGAGAAAGCATTTGCAACCGAAAGCACTCGCGTGAACTTCTGGGATGTTCTTTACTGGGGCGGCACTTCATCAGTATACGATTGGTCTGCGAAAGGGTATGACGTGATTGTTTCCAACCCAGACTACGTATACATGGATATGCCATACGAAGTTGATGCAGCAGAGCGCGGTTACTACTGGGCAACGCGTGCAACCGATACTCGCAAGATGTTTGGCTTCGCACCAGAAAACATGCCACAAAACGCAGAAACATCATTAGACCGTGACGGTAATGGCTTCTCTGGTAAAGGTGAAATTGAAGCGAAACCTTTCTATGGTTTGTCTGCACAACTTTGGTCTGAAACAGTTCGTACGGACGAGCAATATGAATACATGGTGTTCCCTCGCGTACTTGCAGCAGCAGAGCGCGCATGGCACAGAGCTGAGTGGGAAAACGATTACAAAGTGGGCGTTGAGTACTCTCAAGAAACTAACCTAGTGAACAAGCAGGCTCTAAACAGCGACTTTAATCGCTTCGCGAATATTGTTGGTCAACGTGAACTGGCTAAGCTTGAAAAAGCGGGTATTGATTACCGTCTACCAGTTCCAGGCGCTCAAGTTGTTGATGGTAAGCTGGCGATGAACGTTCAATTCCCAGGCGTAGAGCTGCAATACTCTGCTGATGGTGAAAACTGGCTAACGTATGATGAGCAGCAACGTCCATCGGTTTCTGGTGAAACGTACATCCGTTCTATCTCTGAAAGTGGCGAGAAAGTAAGTCGAGTAACGTCAGTTAAATAATCGATAAGCAACATTAATAGAAGAGCTCCCTAGCTATTACCTTACTTAAGGTTAAAAGTGGGAGCTCTTTTTGTTTGTTGCGAATTAGGCTCTCATCCAAAACGGGAACATATAGAAACCGTCTTTGTTTATAACGTCAACAATGCACATAAGGTGAGGTTCATCGCAAAAGTGACGCGCTTCTCATTATTCTCTTCAAAAAATAAGTCCCTCATAAAAAACTCTAAATCAGGTGTGATTCAATTAACCAAATCTAATTTTGCACCGTAAAATAATGTGATCCCGATCTGTACATTTTTCCATCTTGAGTTTTTTATCAATTTTTATGTTTTTAAGTGTTTGATTTTAAAGTGTTAAATAACTTGTTCTTTTTTGATAGTGAGAGAGATCACTCTGTCTGCTCTTTTATTTTGAAACGCAAATTAATTCGAGCAACATAGATTTCATGCCAGGGAGGCGACCAACTACTCAAGCGGTGAAGGTGAATGATGTACCGAAGATATGCCGCTGAAAAAATCAAACTAAGGCAGTTTACTATGAAAAAAATTATCGCTCTAAGTGCTCTTTCTCTTGCTTTCGCTTCTAGTGCTTTTGCTGGTTCTTCTTACGTAACAGGTAACATCCAAATTCATGATGACGGCCGTATCCACGGTTCTGATATGACTTCTACGCTAGAAGCTGGTCACACGTTTGACAACTCTCTAGGCGGCTTCACGGTTTACTCTGAGTTTGATGGTATCCAACTGGGTAAACTTGAATCTGAAAATGGCGGTGCAGGTAATACTACTCCTGGTATCACTGTAGGTGGTGAGCAATCTTTCAATATCACTGACAACCTATGGGTTGCTGCTGGTTACCAACACCTATTCTCTGCAGGTGAAAGCATTCAGTTCCGTCCATTAGTTAAGATCGGCTACAACTTCGATAACGGTATCTCTATTAGCAACCGTACTCGTGCACACATTGATGATACTTCTGCTAATGCAGATACTGACTACCGCATGGATAACCGCATTGCTTACACAGTGAATGCTGACCTAGCACTTAGCTACAACAACGTATACATGATTGATGCAGAAGCTATGGACCACGAGTTACGTGCAACATGGACTCGTCAAGGCGTTCAACCTTACTTTGAGTTCCGTAGCCAAGCTAACGGCGTAGACTTCGCAAACGGCGATTCTAAGCAGAACAACGCATTCGTATTCGGTGCTTCTTACGGCTTCTAAGCGGATTTATTTGGCGGTTTAGTCAATGAGACTATCCGCGAAATAGCTTTTTTGCCAAAGCACTTCCTTCGTGAATGAGCGAGGGGATTAAGCGGCACTAACAGCCCGGTTAGTGTCGCGACAAGATTTGCTTTACTGTCCAAAAGCAAAGAGCCTAGTAAGTAAACCACAGTCTTGGGTTTGCTTAATACTAGGCTCTATTTTTATGCTTTCATTTCTAGCTTAGTGTTTGTGTACTTTAGTTACCTTTATAGTGACGGTACTCAAACACCTGACCTTTATCATTAAACGCGTACACAGAGTACTCGTCTTTCTTATCGCCATATTCCATACCCGGTGAGCCCATTGGCATACCCGGAACCGCCAAACCAATCGCATTACGTGGTGGGTTTTCTAAAAAGGCTTTTACGTCTTCCGCTGGAATGTGACCTTCAAACACATAACCGTCGATCTCTGCGGTGTGGCAAGAAGCCAGCTCTTGCGTTACGCCTAACTTTTGTTTGATAGGGTTCATATCATCGTGGAGCTTCTCTGTTACATCGAACCCGGCATCACGCATATGCTCTGTCCATTCTGTGCAGCAGCCGCAGTATGGAGATTTGTGGTTTAGAACATCAGTAGCCAAAGCCTGTCCTGAAATTGCAGCGAGTGCAGTAAGAGTCATAACTTTACGAATCATGGTTAACCTCATGAATATGGTTTTTATTGATATTAGAATGAGTTGGTTTGAACAATCTCAGCCTGTTGGCATTGCTTACGACAGTAATTGACGACATCGCCATAGCTGCTCCTGCAACTACTGGGCTAAGCAGAAATCCAAAAAACGGGTAGAGCACACCGGCCGCAATAGGGATGCCAAGCGAGTTATAGATGAAGGCTCCAAATAGGTTTTGCTTCATGTTTCTCACGGTCGCTTGGGACAGTTCTATAGCGTTACTTACAGACAGTGGCGACGAGTTGAGGAGTGTCATTTGTGCACTTTCAATCGCAACATCACTGCCACTGCCCATTGCGATACCTATGTCGGCCTGAGCAAGCGCTGGTGCATCGTTAATGCCATCTCCAACCATAGCCACACTCTTATATTGTTGTTGAAGCTGAATAATATGCTGAGCTTTCTGCTCCGGTAGTACTTCCGAGATTACTTCATCGATACCGACGCTTTTGCCAATCGCTTGAGCAACAGAATCGTTGTCGCCTGTTAGTAGCACGGTGTGAATTCCGGCGGATTTTAGTTGAGCAATGGCTTGTTTGCTATCTATTTTTAAGGCGTCTGAAATGCCTAAGATGCCTTCCAGTTTCTGGTCGATGACTACGAAGATGGGTGTCCATGCTTGTGTACGACAAAGCTCGATAAAGTCACTGCCAATTTTAGTATCAATACCAAGTTGGGTTAGGTATTTAAGAGAGCCGACTTGAACGTGTTTACCGTTAATGTTGGCTTGTACTCCAAGGCCTCGGCGGTTTTCAAAGTCGCTGTGTGGGAGTGCTGAAATTTCTAAGTTTTCGGCATACTGGCAAACGGCTTTCGCAAGTGGGTGCTCTGAACCGACTTCAACCGAATAGGCGTAAGCCAACAGTTCTTGTTCTGATAGGTTGTGATAAAAGGCCTGCTGAACGCTTGGTTTGCCTTGGGTTAGGGTGCCTGTTTTATCAAATACAACCGCGTCAATCTTGCTGGCTGATTGCAACACATCGGCGTCTTTGATTAGAACACCAAACTCAGCGGCTTTACCTACGCCGACAGTAATCGAAAGCGGCGTTGCTAGGCCTAAGGCACACGGACAAGCGATGATCAGCACGGTAGTCGATACCACAAGCATGTAACTTGCACTTGGTTGTGGGCCAACAAAAAACCAAACTAGGGCGGCAACAGCTGCGATCGCGACCACAACGGGTACGAACACGGCCGAGATAGAGTCGGCAAGCTTCGCAATCGCAGGTTTGCTGCTTTGTGCTTGGCGAACCATCTGAATGATTCGAGCCAACATGGTGCTTGAGCCAATTCCTGTCGCTTCAATAACTAAACTGCCATCGCCGTTAATGGTACCCGCCGAAACGCCATCACTCACCGATTTTACGTTGGGAAGCGGTTCACCAGTCAGCATGGATTCATCGATGTAAGACTCACCAGAAACCACAACACCATCAACTGGCACTTTCTCACCCGGTTTGACGCGTACTTGTATGCCTACTTGGATAGCTTCTACAGCAATAGTTTGTTCTTTGCCATCGACGATGACCACCGCTTTTTGAGGTTGTAGGTTAATCAAAGCTTGTAGTGATTTTGTGGTGCGAGCTTTGGCTTTGGCTTCAATGTAGTGACCCAAAGAAATAAGGCCTACTATCATCGCGCTCGCCTCAAAGTAGACATGGCGAGATGGTTCTGGGAACCATGATGGAATCAGTACGACCAGCATTGAGTAGAACCATGCTGCACCTGTACCCAAAGCAACTAACGTATCCATAGTCGCGCGCTTGTGCATCAGTGATTGCCACGCGTTAGTGAAAAAGCTACGACCTGAAGTGGCCAGCAGTACCAAACAGACCACACCGATTAATCCCCAAGCCAGTTGGTCGTTAAATGTCGTAATGGTCATGCTGCCGCCGAACACACCCCAAGCCATCAGCGGAGATCCAAGCAGTAGCGCACTTACTGAGTTTTTCAGAAAGGCTTGTTGAGTGCGAAGTTGTTGCTCTTGCTGCTTTTGTTGTTGTGTTGCCGCATCATCAACAAACTCGGCGCCATAACCTGCGGCTTTAACCGATTGGATGAGTTCGTTTTCGATCAGGTCACGTGTTTTAGAGGTGAAAACCAAGGCCGTTTGCTCGGCAAGGTTGATCTGAGTTTGGTCGACGAACTCATTCTTTTTCAGTGCTTTCTCGACTGAAGAAACACAGCTTGCACACGTCATTCCCTCAAGAACAAGGTGATAAGTATATTGACTCGCAACGGGTTCAGTAGGCGTTGTTTTTGTAGGTGCCGATTTTTTATCTTCTTCTAACTCGGAACTTAGTGAGAGGTCATTAGATTCAGCGTATGGGACGGCGTGATAACCCACGCTTTCGACCAACTCAACCACCTCAGATTCAGAAAGCAGAGTGATTAGTGATAATTCCTGTTTGCTGACTTCGATGTTTGAGGCTTGCTCGGTTTGTTCAAGCGCTTGAGTCAGTTTGTTCACACACTTGCCACAGTTAAGACCGGATAGAGAAAGGTGCAGTTTGTTACCCATGCTGTAGCCAAGTGACGCTAACTGTTCGTTGAGGTGAACGTAACTGAATGGAGTCGAAATATCGATGTAGGTCGGCGATATATCATTGATCGTCGTGTTGTCGAGATCAGCAAACAGTGTGCGGACTTTCTTCGCACAACCCATGCAATTTAGGCCGTTGAGCGCGGTTGTGTAGTGGTTCATATCGATACTCCAATTCTCATCTACGCCTAACATAAACCTTCCCGTAAGGGTAAGGTCAAACATAAATTCAAGAATTTGATCTTAGTGGTGTGTTAGCTGGTGGCTTCAAGTTTTAAATAGCAGAGTGGAAAAAGCATGCGCGACTATAATCTACTGGCTAAAGCTATAGTGTTGCTACTTTGAAGGCGGAATTCGGCTTTCTATAATCGCTTTCGTACAACAACAGCACATTAATCATTCACTACTGATTGTAGATTTAAGCGGTGGTGATAAAATAGCGCCCAAAATTTAGTGATATTTTGCCATTACAGGCTTTGTAATCGGCTCCACTAAAAGAATCACCTACATAATCAAGGTATTTAAATGACGGTTAAAACTCGTTTTGCTCCTAGCCCAACTGGCTATCTTCACGTTGGTGGTGCACGTACTGCACTTTACTCTTGGCTATTCGCTAAAAACCAAGGCGGTGAATTCGTTCTACGTATCGAAGACACAGACCTTGAGCGTAACTCTCAAGAAGCGGTTGATGCAATTCTAGAAGGCATGCAATGGATGGGTATGGAATGGGACGAAGGTCCTTACTACCAATCTAAGCGTTTTGACCGTTACAACGAAATGGTTGATAAGCTACTTGCTGAAGACAAAGCATTCAAATGCTACGCGTCTAAAGAACTGCTTGATGAAATTCGTGCAGAGCAAGAAGAAAACAAAGAGATGGCTCGCTACGATGCTAACCACCCTAAAGTTGTTGCAGCAAACGAAGCAGCAAAAGAAGGCGATGCATGCGTTATCCGTTTCCGTAACCCTAAAGAAGGCAGCGTAGTATTTGATGACCAAATCCGTGGTCGCATCGAAATCGCTAACAGCCAACTTGATGACCTAATCATTCGCCGTACAGATGGCGCTCCTACTTACAACTTCGTAGTAGTAGTGGATGACTGGGACATGGGTATTACACACGTTGTTCGTGGTGAAGACCACATCAACAACACACCTCGTCAAATCAACATCTATGAAGCACTAGGCGCGCCAGTTCCAACGTTCGCTCACTGTGCAATGATTCTAGGTGATGACGGTGCGAAACTTTCTAAGCGTCACGGTGCTGTATCTGTAATGCAATACCGCGACGAAGGTTACCTACCAAATGCACTAAACAACTACCTAGTTCGTTTAGGTTGGTCTCACGGTGACCAAGAGATCTTCTCTCAAGAAGAGATGATTGAATTCTTCAGCCTAAACGCAATCAGCAAGTCTGCATCTGCATTCAACACTGACAAGCTACTTTGGTTGAACAACCACTACATCAAGACTTCTGAACCTGAGTACGTTGCAAAATACCTGCAATGGCACCTAGATGCGCAGAAGATCGATACAACAAACGGTCCAGCTATCACTGAAGTGATCAAGCTAGTTGGCGAGCGTTGTAACACACTTATCGAACTTGCTGAGCAATCTCGTTACTTCTACGAAGATTTCTCTGAGTTTGAAGCTGGCGCAGCTAAGAAGCACCTACGTGGTGTTGCTAAAGGCCCACTAGAGCTTGCTCTTGCTAAGGTTGAAGCACTTGAAGATTTCACTACTGTAAACATCAAAGACGGTGTGATTGCAGCAGTATGTGAAGAGCTAGAGATCGGCATGGGTAAAATCGGTATGCCACTTCGCGTAGCAGTAACAGGCGGCGGTCAGTCTCCTTCTGTTGATGCTGTGATGGAGCTTGTTGGTAAAGAGCGCGTAATCGCTCGCATCAAGATGGCTCTTGAGTTCATCGCTGAGCGTGAAGCTAACGCTTAATTAAGCGATTGTTAGATTCAACAAAAGGGTCAGTAACTTGGTTACTGACCCTTTTTATTTGTCTCGAGCTTTATTATCTAAACAACTTCGTTATAGCTGGTCGTCGGCAATCATTTGAGTCGCTTGCGCGGCTGTTTTCTTATCGAACAGGATATCCATCATCGCTTTGATGCGCTCCATATCGTCACCAAATTTCGAAAAGTTGCCGCTATTCGGCGCTTTAAAATCAACATTGCCTACGCGCTGCTGATCTTGATACGCCGAGATCTTAGCGTCTGCCACAAAGGTTCTGAAATCCCAACTCCAACGAGACACGTAATCTAGTGTAATCTCTTCAGGGTTGTGTTGTGAACCATCTGCAACAACCTTACATTTGACTTGATTATTCAGACACCAGTCGAGCATTGAATCGAGGAAGACCGCACGAGTTTTCTCATCCTCAACTATCGTGACCTGCTCGATTGTATTTGCTTCTGGAAGTGCGTTTCCTGAATACTTAGGTGCACTACAACCTGCGAGTAAAACGACAACAGCAGCAACTAACCAATTTTTCATTATCTATCCTAGATTTTCTTGAAGATGATTGAAGTGTTGATTCCGCCAAAAGCAAAGTTGTTGCTCATCAGGTATTCAACATCCAATTCGCGACCAGAGCCTGTGATGTAATCGAGCTTGCCGCACTGCTCATCGACATTCTCAAGGTTTAGGGTTGGGCTGAACCAACCGCTGTGCATCATCTCTAGGCTTAACCAAGCTTCAATCGCACCACACGCTCCAAGCGTATGACCAAAGTAACTCTTAAGAGAGCTAATAGGCACTTCGCCAAAGATATTCGCTGTCGCATTACTCTCTGCAATATCGCCTTTTTCAGTTGCAGTGCCGTGTGCAGAAACATAGCCAATCTTCTCGGCTGGAAGCTGTGCATCTCTCAATGCTTTCTCCATACAAACTTGCATGGTTTCCATCTGAGGTTGGGTCACATGAGCCGCATCGCAGTTGCTGGCAAAGCCAATGATCTCAGCATAGATCTTCGCGCCGCGAGCAACAGCATGTTCATACTCTTCAAGAACAAGCGTACCGGCACCTTCACCGATAACCAAGCCATCACGCTCGCTGTCGTATGGGCTAGGGGATTTCTTGGGTGTGTCGTTTTTTAAACTGGTAGCAAAAAGGGTATCGAAAACGGCAGACTCAGTAGGGCAGAGTTCTTCGCCACCACCGGCAACCATTACCGTTTGGTAGCCGTGCTTGATAGCCTCATAAGCGTAACCAATGGCTTGGCTTCCTGAAGTACACGCACTGCTGGTAGGAATGACACGGCCGCGCAGACCAAAGAACAGACCTACGTTTACCGCAGCTGTATGTGGCATCATTTGAACGTAAGTGGTTGCTGTGATTGCTCGTGTCGACTTCTCGTTCAGCATCACACCGAACGCGCCAACGGCATCAGTACTGCCAGTAGAAGAACCGTAAGCGATACCAGTCTCACCATTGGTCAAAATGTCGTGGCCAATCAGCCCTGCTTGCTCCAATGCATTTTCTGTCGCAACCGTTGCTAGGCGTGATACTCGCCCCATGCCACGTACTTGCTTACGCTTATAGTGTTTAGGGAGTTGGAAGTTATCAATAGGTGCAGCAAGCTTAGTGTTGAGACCATCATATTGCTCAAAGCTTGGCATATATTGTGTGGCATTTTCACAGGCTTTTAGTTTTGGTTCGATGTGCTGCCAGTCGTTACCAAAGGCAGTAACGCCAGACATACCAGTTACAACAACGCGGCGGGTCATACTAAGCCTCCATTAACTGAAATCACTTGGCGAGTTACGTAGCCTGCAATATCAGACATTAGGTAGCTGACTAGTCCTGCCACTTCTTCTGGTTCACCCATGCGGCGTAGTGGTACTTGAGGAAGCGCATGATCTTTTACATGCTCATCAACCATGCCAGTGTCAATTAAGCCCGGAGCCACACAGTTTACGGTGATCTTGCGTTTGGCGAGTTCTAGAGCAAGAGACTTAGTCGCACCAATCACGCCAGCTTTTGCAGCTGCATAGTTGGTTTGACCGCGGTTACCCATGATGCCGGATACAGACGCAAGGG
Source organism: Vibrio pomeroyi (assembly GCF_024347595.1). Lineage (NCBI taxonomy): Bacteria > Pseudomonadati > Pseudomonadota > Gammaproteobacteria > Vibrionales > Vibrionaceae > Vibrio > Vibrio pomeroyi. Next base: position 842,973 of record NZ_AP025506.1, read on the forward strand.
TGACGATGCGACCGCCTTTACGTTTTTGAACCATAGGCATCACACAAGGGTGAAGTACGTTGTAGAAGCTGTCGAGGTTGGTATGGATCACTCCGTCCCACTCTTCTTCCGTCATCGCTGGGAATGCGGTGTCACGAGTAATGCCCGCGTTGTTTACCACACCGTAGTAAGCGCCATGTTCAGCAATATCAGACTCAAGCTTTTCGCGACATTCGCTGCGGTTGCTGATATCAAATTGGATAAGACGCCCTGCGCCACCCAGTTCGGTGATCGATTGTAGAGTCTCTTCAGCACCCTGTTTGTCACCCATGTAATGAACGGCAATTTCAAATCCGTCTTTCGCGAGTTGAATAGCGATCGCTTTACCGATGCCTTTGCTGGCACCAGTGACTAAAACCTGACGGGTCATGATGGGCTCCTAGTTTTCATTTCTTGTAATTTTTGTTCAGTTGGCACGTAGACGTTGAGTTGGCATTGAGCCACCAACTCGCCTTGGTCTTCGACTCTTGCGGTAAACACGGCCATACCACTGTCTTCCATAAGCTGTTCGGCGTAGATATCAAGGGTTTGACCTTGAGCAAATTCATCGCAAAGTGATTTGTAGCGACGAGAGCCAAGCAGGAAACCGATTGGGGGAGTGGTGCCATTTTTCAGCGCATGGTATCCAGACCACGCCGCAACAGACTGCGCCATAAACTCGATGCCAACATAAGCTGGGACCGTTTGAGATTCGGCGTCAAAGAACAGATTATGGTCACCAATATCGACCTGACAGTGGATCGACAACGCCTCTACGCTGATAGCACGATCGATTAATATCATCGGATCATCGTGAGGGAGGAGTTGGTCTACAGAAGGGATATCAGTCATTTACTACACCAAAAATCAGGCTAATGTTGTTGCCACCAAAAGCGAATGAGTTGCTTAAGATGTTCTTTACTTTAAGTTTCTGCGAACAGTTTACCAAATCAATCTCAATATCTTCAGCTTTATCCTGACATTTTTGTAAGGGAAGCGGTAAGTCATATTTCAAAATATGCCACGCAATTGCAGCCTCAATCGCACTTGCTGCTCCTAGAGTATGCCCGGTGAGCGGCTTGGTTGAGCTAACGGGAACCTTGTTTGCAAAAATACGGTGAATAGCTTTGCTTTCCATTGAATCATTGAGTGGTGTCGCAGTGCCGTGAGCATTAATGTAACCGATGTCTTCTGCTTGTAAGTTAGCAAAATTTAACGCTTTTCTCATGGCTTGCTCAGCGCCATTTCCTTCAGGATGAGGCGCTGAAATATGGTGTGCATCAGAGCTATCACCACAGCCTAATAAGGCAATGTATGGTGAGTTTTGGGTTGGACTTGTTGGCGCGAGCTTTGTTTTACTGAGCAACATAAACGCCGCTGCTTCACCAATATTGATGCCATCTCGAGTGGCACTAAATGGCTTACAATGCGTGGTCGAAAGAGCTTCAAGGCCATGGAAACCATTGAGCGTCAGCTTACACAGTGTATCAACACCGCCAACCAACACAGCATCAGCCATGCCTGAATCTAATAAACGTTGGGCAGTGAGAAATACACGGCCACTGGATGAGCAGGCGGTCGAGATCGCGTAGCTTGGTCCGGTTAATGATAAATACTGGCTAACGAATTCAGAGGTATTGCCTAACTCTTGTTTCGAGTAATGGTAATGCTCAGGAAATTCACCGTGTGCCAGTTTATGTTTGAATGCCGCTTCACCGTCCGAAATTCCCGAAGTACTGGTGCCTATAACTACTGCAATTCTGTCTGCGCCAAATTGAGATTTTGCTTGTTCGATAGAGTCTTCAATTTGATTAAGAGCCGACAGTGCCAATTGATTATTGCGAGTGGCGTATTGCGCTTGAGCTGGTGGAATCTCTGGCAGTTCGCCAGACACTTTACCAACGACAGTATGCTTGCCGTCGTTCAGCATATCGCTCACTTCAACCATGTTTGATTCACGTTCGTCTTTGAGACATCCATGAATGTCAGCAATACTTGAGCCTAACGCTGAGTGGAAACCACAGTCTTGGATATAAATAGGCATAGTGTTTAGCTCTTACTTGGGTTATCGACAATCGTTGAGTTCAACGTTTGTATAGTGATGGTGTAGCCTTGGGTCAAATGTTTGAACACAATATTGCCCGTCGTTTTGTGTGTACCAGGCTCGGCTTGGTAATCAATTCGAATGATTGCCTGCTGGTTGTCGTCATATACGGTGCGGCTGTTATCTGTGTCGACCAAGTGCCAGCCAATACTTTGCAGAGGCTGAGCCCACGCCTCTGTTGGCCATAAGGTGAGCATTAAATTAAATAGCACCTGTTCGGGCTGCGGCAGAGTAGTACCAAGGCCAGATAGAACTTGTGTTTCAATAGACCGGTTTTGGTATTGCAGCGATAGGATACGCGTACCCCAAGAAGAGAAGCCCGCTAAAACGACCTTTTCGGGAGTGACTTCAACTTGAACAGGTAACTGCTGGGTGTCGTCTTGCCAAGTCGCGCTAATCAACTGACTTGCCGTCAATGAGTATCCAAGATCCGCAGGAAGAGGTAAGGCTAATTCTGTTTCTTGATCGATAATGATACTTGCGCCTGTTGGTTGTTGAGAAACCATTGAGCAGGCGTTGAGTAGTAAGCTTAGTACGACGGAGAGCGCTATCTTGACTGTTTTGTTCATCTAAAGGCCTCGTGAGGTTTGGTTTTTTCTGTGGCTTGTTCGCTGTTGATTGCGAGTGGAGAAAGCAGCCACGCCACAAAAATACCGGTTAACACGGTAATACCGAAGCTATGAATGGCGTGAGTCTGGCTCAACGATAGCAAGCCGAATGAAAGCAATGTTGTGAGACCAGATAAGGTGATCGCTAATAAGGTGCTCAGTGACTTCTTCTGTTCAGCAAAGAACAGGGTGTAGTCGATACCAATCCCTAAAATCAGAATCAAACCAAGCAGATTAAACAGGTTCAATGTTGAGCCTAAAGCCCCAGTGACCGCTAAACCCGCTACGCCTGCAATCAATGATGGCAGCAGCATCAACAAACTTTGTTTCACGCCATAGCGCCAACCTAACACCATGCCAATAGCCGCTAATGCTATCAATAACAGCTCGGTAATCTTAACGCGGTACTCAGCGAACAGAGATGAGATTTCATCGGCTTTATTGAGGTATTTCACACCTTGTTGTTGAGCAAAGCTTGAATCTAACCAATTTGAGAATAGATCAGAATCGGTGACATCTTTGATCATGATGACCGACGCCGCTTGGTTATCGATTGGTTGTAACCAAAGTGGGCGAATCGGCTCGGATACCGGAGATGCCAAAAACTCATCCAGTGTGATGGGATGATATTTTGGTAGCTCTGGGAAGCTCGACCAACCGAGTGTGGTTTGCAAGGTCGCGCTTTGGTTAGCGTAGAGTTTCTTAACCAACTGATAGTTGTCGTATTGCTCTCGCTCACTTGGCAGATGCTGATTGACGCTGCGATAGCCTGAGATAACTTGCTGATCGACCAACGAATCTAATTTCGAGCTGATCAACGCTAATTTGTTCAGTAACGCCTGATTGCTGTTCGCCGTCACCAATAGCATGTTCTGAGCGCTACCTAGGCCAGAGATTTCTGAGATGGCTTGCTCTTGTTGTTTGAGTTGTTCAGGCATCGCTTGAAGTTGCCTGATATCGTCGTCGTAACGAACCTGAGTAATTGACGCCAAACTCACCACCGTCACTACTAAAGGTAAGCCGATTTTAAACTTGGGTTTACTCCACAAGTTTAGCCATGTGCACCAAAGGCTAGCCAACGGAAGCGTACGCTCTTGGCTTGGCTTGAAGGCTAATACTGGATACCAACACACCACACTGGCATAAGCGGCAATAAGCCCAATAGATGAGAACAAAGCAAGCTGCTGTAGGCCCGGGAAGGGGGCAACTAGAAGCCCTAGGTAGCCGATCAGGCTGGTGATTAAACCTAGAGTAATCGCAATGAAGATATGCTTTAGTCCTTTATCACTCTGCCACTGGCTTCCCGCAGCCAAACGGTCAGTAAGATAGTGAAAAGAATAATCGATGGATACACCAATCAAACTGGCCCCAAATACCAAGCTGAATAGGTGGACCTTACCGAAGATAGCGACGGTGCTCGCCAATGCGACCAATAGCCCCGTGCTGATTGAGAGCAAAGACAAGGCAAGCGGTAGCGCGCTACGAAACGTCAGCCACACCAATAGAATCACGCCAGCCAATGAGCCTAAGCCAATGGTGCTGATTTCAGACTTCGCACTTTGGGTGCCGTAATTTGCGTAGAAAACTACGCCAGTGTGCTGAACTTTGACGTCAAATTGCTTCTCAATTTCTCGCTCTAAAGCGTCTAATGCGGGAAGTTGTTCTTGAATCGCTAAGCTATAAGGAGAGCCAGCCAACGTTGCGGTAACAAGAATGTGTGATTGATCTTGTGATTGTGCTGTTAGATAGCCTTCTTTAATCCCAAAGTTACTCGAACGGGTGCCAACCTCGCTTATATAGTCACGAAATAATAGGAATGGGTCTAAGGTTAACTCGGTCGCTGTCACGCCTGAAAAAGGGTTGTATAAGGATTGAATCACATATTGAGCACGTGATTCTGGTGCATGAGTTAATGTTTCTTTCTGTTGTTCGGTCAGCAGTTGAGCGCGATGACGAAAATAGAAGTCACTCCATTGGCTTTGTGTGCTGGCGTTGATCTTGCCTTGAACATGTTTGAAGAGAGCTGAACTGTCAGAAAAGGCGTCTTGATTGAGCGATTTCTCAAAGGTTTGGGTTGCCGCCATAGTGCTCTTGATATCAGAGCCGCTCAAGATGAACACCACTTGCTCACTCATCGAGTTGGAAATCTGCTGAAAAGCTTGTTCAACCATAGGATCTTGCTGATTCTCAGGTAGCAATTTCATGATGTTGCTTTCGATGGGCACTGAAGAAGAAAAAGCGAACTGTTTGATCAACAGTCCGCTAAAAAGCACCACGATAACTAGCCAAACAAGGGCAAGCTTAGAGTTGAAATTGTTGCGCTTCGGCATCTGACAATACTTCCGGTTGATGGCTTAGCTGACTGAATTCGATCACCGTGCTATCTCCACGAATCTCTTTTAGCTCGATTCGCTCAATATCACTGTTGCCTTGTAGCGTGATGGCCTCAAATACCGCATTCATTGGTGCACTTTTTGGCGTAAGGATAAGTGTCCATGAATTGTTGTTAGTATTCTCGTCTGGGCTTTGTATTGTTGCAGGCTCGAATGACAGAGAGAATTGTTCTTGAAGTTTTTGTGTATCACCGTGGAACACTGATAGGAAAATATGGCTGAAATAAAATGCCATTGGGTTTTCTTTATCGGTGATAATTTTCGCGGGTTGATCGGCAAAAATTTGGCTCAATTTGTTGTCGGTGAGCACCAAGTTCACAGGAAACGGTGTGGTTTGTGTCCAAAGTAGGCCACTTGATTTGTCTAACAGGAATGTACCTTGCGACGTCAAAGGTTGGGCGAACATTTCCATATTGCGTGTTTGAGTAAACTCGCCACGAACAATGCTATTTTCACTCAACACCGTTTGCAGTTCTGAAATAGAACCGACGGGAGTGGTGTTCTGATTAGCGGTAGCAAGGCCACTTATCGTCATAGAAGCAAGCCCTAGCAGCAAGACGCTAATGTGTTTACGACTGCGTTTAAACAGACTCATGATTCACCTGTTGTGGGTTAGAGGCTTGAGATTGATGTTCAGCTAGAGGTAAGCAACCGAACTGATGCCAGTGCTCGACTTTATCGGTAAACACTTTCGGTGAAGCGAAACACATCTCTTGCTCTTCAATGGTCACGGCAACCTGCATGGTATGAGCACGTGTCATGCGAGCACCTGTGTTGGCATCATGAATCTCGTAATCAACGCGCAAGCGATTTTCCCATTCGGTGAGCTTCGCCGTTACTTTAATCTTGTGATTAAACGGTATCGCTTTGATGTATTTCACCCGCGTATCGATGATAGGCCACATGTAGCCAGAATCCTTCATCTCATGATAGTTGTATTCAATCTTATCCATCATGACGCGTCTTACTTCCTCAAAAAATCGGAAGTAGTTGCCGTGATAGATCACGCCCATTGGGTCGGCATCTTGGAATGAGGTGATAAGTGTCACCTCAGATTGTAATGGATGAAGGATTTCAGACATAAATCGCTCTCAACAATATGCGTAAAGGGGTAGCTACTTTATGAGGTTAACTACTCTATGAGTAAAGTTCTTTTAATAAAGTGACCAATGCTGACTTTGAATACGAGAAATAAAGTGGCGTAGATCGCCTTCCAGCGGGCGGTCTTCGACAATAAACTCAAACTCTTTCAGTACTTCGTCGCGAATGTGCTTGAGGTTCTCACTCATGTGGTGCTCATCAAGTTCATTGTGGCGTTTACGAAGCTCAAGCGCTTGTGTACCTGCAAGTAGTGAGGCGGCTGCTACTTGTTCGGTTAGCTCTAGAACACGTAAACAGTCACGAGCTGCAATAGTACCCATGCTCACTTTGTCTTGGTTGTGACACTCAGTAGAGCGAGAGAATACGCTTGCAGGCATCGTATGTTTCAATGCTTCTGCTGTCCAAGCTGACACGCCGATTTGTACCGCTTTGAAGCCGTGGTTGATTGGCTTACGCTCACCTTCAGCACCCGTTAGGTTGAATGGCAGGCCGTTATTGAACTTGTAATCCATTAGCTGCGCCATTTGGCGATCAAGCAGATCAGCAAGGTTGGCTACGGCAGTTTTTAGCGTATCCATCGCCATTGCGATATGACCACCGTAGAAGTGTCCGCCGTGCAGTACGCGCTCGTTATCACCATCGATAATCGGGTTGTCGTTGGCACTATTTAGTTCGTTCTCAATCATCTGGCGAAGCCAAGGTAGAGAGTCTTGAACCACACCGATAACATGCGGAGCACAGCGCAAAGAGTAACGATCTTGTAGGCGGTCACTGTTACGTGGTGGGCGATCCGCTTGCAAATCATCACGTAGCCACGCCGCAACTTGTTGTTGACCCGGATGAGGTTTCACTGCGAATAGCGCTTCATCGAAGTGGAAGTCATTGCCGTGCATACCTACCGATACCATAGCGGTTATCTTGGTCGATAGCTGAGCTAGATATTCCGCGCGCTTGTAAGCGATACAAGCTAATGCCGTCATCACAGACGTACCATTCATCAATGCCAAGCCTTCTTTTGGCTTAAGCTTGATAGGGCTGATGCCTAGCTCTTTGTAGACCTCACTGGTTGGGCGCACTTCACCTTTGTAGATGACATCACGCTCACCAATTAGCGCGGCTGCTAAGTAAGATAGAGGAGTTAAGTCGCCACTGGCACCCACGGATCCTTCTTGAGGAATACGCGGTGAGATGTCTTGGTTGATTAGGGTAACGATCTGGTTAAGCAGATCGTGAGTCACACCAGAGACGCCTTGTGATAGCGAACAAAGACGAGTTGCAAGAACTGCTCGAGCTTGCTCGTGAGACAGTATTTCACCCAAGCCACAGCCGTGGAAGCGTGTTAGGTGAAGAGGCAATTCATCGACAAGGCTTGGCGGAATCGCAACCGTACAAGAGTCACCGTAACCCGTTGTTACGCCGTAAATCACGCCTTCTTCTTTCAATAGGCGTTCTAAGAAAGCAACACCGCGGTCGATTTTTGAAGTGAACTCGTCGCTGGTGTTCATCGAGGCTTTTGCGCCCTGTGAGATAGCGACAACGTTCTCGATAGTGAGGCGTTCGGCACCAAAGGTGATGCTATTTGGATTCTTTTTCGTCATGGTGCTTGCTCAATGTCCAAAAATTAAAAAAGTTGTACCACTGAAGCGGTGCTTTCAGTGTGTAGTGCTGAAGTCGGTCTGCGTATTGTTGAACGACTTGCTTTAAAGATTGTTCGCGTGTCTTTCTAGGTAGCTCGATTTTGTCGCTAAAATGCTCAAAATAGACATTAAAGTGCGGTTTAGATTGTGAGTCATCACGTAAACCAAACAGCAAAAATACGGGTGCTTTGAGAACCGAGGCCAACATAAATGGTCCTTGAGGAAACGGAGCTTCCTTACCTAAAAACTCAGCCCATACCGAGCGGCTCTCTTTGCTGGTGGAAGTTCTATCACCAACAATCACAATCCATTCGCCTTGCTCCAACTTCTGCTGTAACAAGATCGCCGTATCAGGCCCCATTGAAGTCACTTGAATCAAGTTTAAGTCAGATTGCGGGTTCACCGCTTTCATCACAGAGTTAAAACGTTCTGCGTGCTCTGTAAAAACCAAAGCATTGATTTTGATGTTCGAGTGTCTACGACCCAAAGCTCGGCACAACTCGATGTTGCCTAGGTGTGAGCCTAAAATCAGCACACCTTGCTGGTTTGCTACCATGTTTTCGAATTGGTCTTGGCCATGAATAGTGAGGTTCTCTGCTGAGAAATCGCCTTTCCATGCCGCAAGCTTGTCGAGCATGGTATGCCCAAATGAAAGCAGGTGGTTATAACTGGTTAGCTCTGCAGGTAACTCTATGTTCTGCTGCTCTGCGTACGCCTTCAGTTGAAACAAGTATTGCTCAGAAGCGTTTCGCGCTCGCTTGCCCGTTAAGTGGTAGTAACGCATCACACCACGTAGAATGAGGTTGAACACACCGCGACCTAACAAGGTATAGATGGTCAATAACAGCTTGATGCCTAATACTGTGCCGCGTTCTTGAGTGCGAGACCAGTGGGGTTGTTCAGAAGCTTGTGGTTCTGAATCCGTCGATAAACTTTGGTTATTATCAGCTGAATCGGATTTGAAATGGCGAGCAATCAGTTTTGGTGCTCTTGGCAGCATGCCGAAGAAAAGACGCGTATGCATCCAACTGATTTTGACGTTATCCCACAATGCATCGAAATGGGAAATGCCGTTTTCAGGATAGATGACTCGAGTTTCAACGAAGTCTATGTCACAACCTTCCCAATACAGGCGAACAAGAATTTCGATATCGAAATCCATTCTCGAACCAACATCGTATTTGCTAAGCACCGCTTGTGTTTGGTTGATTGGGTACGCTCTAAAGCCACACATGCTGTCTTTAATTGATAAAGACAGGGTTTCTATCCATACCCAAATGTGTGTCGCGTAGCGCCCGTAGAGCCTCGCTTTGGGCACACTCTCGTCGTAGACAGGCTGGCCTGATATAAGACGTTGTGGCTTAGCTTGTGATGCCTCAATCAATGCTGGTAAGGCTTCAAGGTCGTGTTGTCCGTCAGCATCAATTTGAATGGCATGGCTAAAGCCGAGTTGTTGTGCTTTTTTGATACCGGCTTTTACCGCTCCGCCTTTGCCTTGGTTCTGCTCAAGTGTCACCAAAGTTACGTGTGAGTGCTCTGCTAGGGGAGTGAGAAACTGTTTTGTAGCGAGCTCACTACCATCGTCAACGATGATGATCGGTAACTCAAAATGATGGAGTGACGACACCACCGCAGGCATGGTTGCGCCATGATTAAAGCACGGGATAAGGAAGCATGCCTTGTAGCTGCTTTCCTTTGTTTGGTGTTGAGAAGTAGCCTCGACGGGAGTGCTATTCACTTTTCTCTCCCAGCTTCATTTTGCCCGAAGAATGGGTTTGTTCACCGTTATTTGAGGTGTAGTTGAAGCTCAACTTGCTTTTGTCAGCATCCCATTTGAGCGATAGTTGGATTGTGGCGTCCGGCAAGATAGGCTCTTGGAATTTGATGACTTCCATGCCTTTAAAGAAACCAGGGACACCTAATTCTTGGACTGCGTAGTGAAGTGCCCAATCAATTTGCGAGACGCCCGGTAGAATCGGGAAGCTCTTGAAGTGTCCCTTAAAATCGGTGATATCTGCGCTAACATGAAGTGTCAGGGTCGACTCATTCTCTATCGTGTCTACAGCAATGATGTTTGGTTTTCTTTTATCCATAGGGCGTGCTTAGAATCCTTGGGCAAATATTGGTTCTTTGACAAAAATATAAAAAGATAATCTCAGTGTAAAATACGATCAGCGGTTTCTATGATTTTATTAGCTGTTCTATGTGAGATGTTAATCGCTTACCTTGGCTGTTGAGAGGAATCTCATCAATAATACGGTACTTTCTTGGGATAGCGATTGGCTCTAACCAATTTCTGAGTTCTGTGCGCAGCATCAACCAGAATTTACCTTTGCTCATGGTCGATAGAGTGGCTTGGCCTTCATCTGATAATACCAAAACAGAGGCTAAAATTAATCGCTCAGGCTCCTCAAATGGAATCACCACGCACTCACTTATCCAAGGCAGTTGCTCCAGCCGTTTTTCCACCTCAACCAGTGACACTCGTTTCTCTTCAATCTTAATTACTCGGTCTGTTCGGCCTTTCAATATGAATTGATTCTCTGAGACCATTTCGCACTCATCTGCGGTTTGATACCAGTTATTTTTATCGATGTAGGGCGACAATAACTTAATGCAATTCTCACTGTTGAGACTTGCCTCAATACAGTCAAAAAGCTGCCAAGGCGTTTGAGCGCTCTCTTGCTGACGAAATGCGATGCCACCGGTTTCGGTACTGCCAAACACCTCTATAGGTAAATGACCAAGTAACTCTCGTGATTGATGAGCCGACTCGGTAGGCAATGGACCACCCGAAGAGAAGACTCCTGCAAGTTGTACCTTGTTGGTCTCATGCTTTAATCGTTTGAGTAGCGCTGGGCTGCTGACTAGCAAACAGTTTTTATTGGCGTGAGACAAGATCTGTTCTGGGTATTCAAGGTTGTTTCGAGCAAATGGCACACCAGAGCATAGTGGCCATAAGATTCTAAACAGCAAACCATAGATATGTTGATGAGAAACGGTGCTTTGGATTCGGTTTCCCTTGAGTAATTCGCCCCAGTTTTTGTTTAACTGAGCGGTCTCAATATCTAGGTGTTCTAACGTTTTATCTATCGCTTTTGGCGTACCGCTTGAACCTGAAGTGAATAGGGTCAAATGGGTGGCTGCCAAATCAATGGCCGGAAGGCTATCGGACTGAGGTTTTTCTACTTCAGTGCTTGAGTCCAATAAGGCTTGAATATTGAGAGCATCACCCACCTCAACTTCGCCAATTGAATCATCAACTAACAAGCAATCAAAATGTTCACTTAATTCAGCAAGTGCACAAGGCTGGTAGTTGCCCGGTAAGATGATGTGTTTGTTGGCTGCTGCACACGCCAGAAATGCTATCGAAAATAGGTAGCTATCTTGGGTACAAATCGCAACTCGTTGAAAAGGGGATGAAGATAAAAGGTGCACGAGTTGAGATAAGTCGTCGTTAAAGGTTTGCCACGTAATCTCGCTATTGTCGCCAAAACAGACAATAGATTCAGGGGCTTTGTTCTGGCTGAGAAGCTCAGACAACGAGGTGTAAGATACGGTTTGGGTCATAACAATTTAACTCTGACGAATGCGCTGTCTTACTACCCACTCTCCTGCAAAGAGTAACCCAGCAAACAAATAGCTGAGTAAGCCATTGTATAGGGTCCATATTTCAAGAGGTTGGAAGCAGGTGTAAAGGGCGATAGAGCCATTGATAACAAAGAACAAGCACCAAACTTTGGTGACTTTTCGCGTGTAATCAACGCCACTTTGCGGAAGTTCGGGCTCTTGAAGGCGAGCAAGGCGCTCGATAATCGTTTGTGGTTGCCATAGACTTGAAGCGAATACGACCAGCATACAAACATTAACGATAACGGGATAATAGGTTAGCCAGCCATGTTGCTTAAAGGCTAAGCCTAAGGCCAGCAGAACAATACCGGCACTTCCACTGATCCAAGCTAGGTGTTTTAGCTCTTTGATTTTAGCCTGACCACCGGTGAAAATACGGACAGCAAAGATAGCGGCCAAGGCGATACCAACGGTTTGTAGGCCAAACTTGTTGAGTCCAAAGTAAACCGCTATTGGATAAGTGAAAAGTATGATTGCCGACAGTAAAGTCAGCAGAGGACGCATTATGCGTCCTTCAATAGTTCAACCACAGACTCTACAACGTCATTAACGGTGCGTACTGCTTTGAACTCTTCAGGCTTGATCTTCTTACCTGTTACGTTCTGTAGGTGAACGACCAAATCAACCGCATCAATGCTGTCTAGGTCTAGATCAAGATAGAGATGAGCTTCAGGCGTGATATCTTCAGCGTCAAGCTCGAACAGCTCGATAAGCGCATCTTTAACCTGGTTGTATACTTCTTGTTGGTTCGCTTGTGTCATAAAGATCTGTCTAGTTGTTCGTTTGAGATGAGATGTAGTTCGCTAGGTTTTCAACCGATGCAAAATGCTGGCGAGTGTTTGAGTCGTCGGCATCGATAACAATGTTGTACTTTTTCTTGATAGCAAGACCAAGCTCTAGCGCATCGATAGAATCTAATCCAAGTCCATCACCAAATAGTGGAGCTTCCGTTTCAATCTCATCGATGCTCATATCTTCAAGGTTCAATGCGTCGATGATCAGTTGTTTCAGTTCGTTGTGTAATGTTTCCACTTTGGCCTACTTAATGCTTTATCTAAATGCTGCTTTAAGGGGGCGATTCTACATTATGCGAGGTATTTTCGAAATGCTGATATCGCCTGCTGTTATATTGAGGAACTAAATGTTTTCTTCGGAAGGGAAAATAGTGTGTGCAAGATGATGATTAAGGCGTCTTGCTGCCGAAGTTAAATTATTCGAATTCTCAATAAATGGTGCGACTTCTATTTTACCTTTCACCGCGACATGAAAAAAGGGTTTCGTAGCAGGAACTTGATACCATTTTTTTTCTTTCGTTAAGAATGTCGGAGAAACCGTAATGTGAATCACGCGTAAATCAGTTTGTGTTCGAGTCGCGATTTGCGCTGCACCACGTTGTAAGGATGGTTCAATTCCGGGCGTTGTGCGAGTTCCCTCAGGAAAAACAAGCAGAACGTTTCCACGAGAAAAACGTTCGTCACAACGCTCTAAAAGATCGTCAGGTGCTTGGTTAGGAATATAACCAGCGGCTTTGACGATCCTCTTCATAAATGGGTTTTCCCAAATGGCTGCTTTAACGAGACAATCACACTGTGGAAGTTGAGAGGCGATCAGTACATAGTCAATCAAGCTTGGGTGGTTGGCGACGATGATGCAGTTGCGATCTTCACGCAGTAGTTCCGCACCATCAATTCGGTAATCAATCGCGCCAGTGAATTTCATGATCTGGCAGAACGCATTGAATGAAAAACGAATCAATCGCTGAGCCTTAAGCTCTCGTTGAATGGTGTCTGACGTGATGAGGGCGATCGATGGCAAGATCAAGAAGCTCAGCACTAAGCCTCCTAATCCGAAGATGGTAAAGCAGAGGCCTGTCGCGAATACTCGCCAATATTGGTCGACCTTGCTCATTTATACGGCTCCGGCTTTTGCGTTATTTACCCAAGTCCAATCTTGGCGTTTGCCTGCTACTGTCCAGCTCTGTGAGCTCTGAAGGATGTTCTGCAGTGCTTGCAGGCCCTGAGGCAATTCAGCTACTGAGTTTTCGCTGGTTACGGCTTTTGATAACGATACGTTTCTTGATGTCGATGCGGCTCTTGATACCGAGTAGTCATTGCCAGAGGTGAGCACTAAGCCCAGCGCATAGTCGGCATAACTTTGAGTTTCGAACTCTTGGTAGAGCTCAGGCAGAGGTTGGTCGAAATCGATAATTAACACACGATGCGACGGGTATTGGTGCAGGTAAAGATAGGCTTCAATCAGAGCGTTATGGAAAGTATCTTGCCCTGCTGCAATAGAGGTCAATGGAATCGGCGCTTTTGCGGCAATGGTGGTTAGCCCGGCTGCGGTATTATGTACCGACTGTGAGAAGGCCATTGGCGAGGCATCGTCACCTTCCAATATCGACTGAATCAAGGTGGCGGTTCGGTGCAGTTCACCGTGTCGGCTAGCAAAAACCAGATAATCAATCGAGGTGTTTTTTAATAGCGTTAATGCGGTTTGGACGGCAAGCTTGCTTTGCAGGCTCATTCGGCGGCGCATCATAGGAGGGATCGCTTTGAATTCAGTTGAGCCATCTTGTGGCCAATCTAAATGAGTGCTCCACGCTTGCCATTCGGCATCGGAATTGAGGCCGGCAGAATTTGCAGACCATTTCTCAATATTAAACGACATTAATTGGGACTGATTTGACATAGAGTATTGATTTGCTTTGGGTCTAACTAAATACTATGCGTGCTTATAAATAAACACAGATAAGGAATTTAAATGAAATTACTAAAAATAGCCGTTTCAATGTTATTCATATTCGTTCTTGCAGGGTGTGGACGTGTCCAACCTGTAATGAATGTTGAGGATACTCCAGTTGCACTTAATCTTCAAAGTAAACAGGTGAAATCAGCTATTTATGAGTCGGCTGAGAATCGAGGCTGGTTGGTTTCAGAAATAAAACCTGGCTTGATCCGTGCAGAGCTGTATGTTCGCTCACACCATGCTGTGGTTGAAATTCCTTATAGCGACAAGTTTTACTCTATTCTTTACGTTGAATCAGAGAATTTGAAGTATGACGATGGTGAAATACACCGTAATTACAACCGTTGGGTTAATAACTTAAACGTTGATATTAAACGTAAGCTTGCGCAAATGGCAGCTGAGTAACTCTCTATTATTTAAAGTTAGGTTTTTCGTGTCGGAATATAAATTAGATCCATTCAATGCATTAGAAGCAAAAACAGAAGCTCAAAAATTGTCTTTCGCTCCTATTGTTTTTCACACTGCTCGTACACTTCGTGATTTAGGTATTTTAAAAGCCTTAGATGATGCGGGCAGTGATGGTTTACCAGCAGAGACGCTTTCTGAATTAACCGGAGTGTCCGAGTACGGAGTGAAAGTTCTGCTCGATATGGCGTTGAGTGCTCATATTGTGACTTGGGAAAAGCCTAACTACAAAATGGCTAACCTTGGCTTCTACCTTCTGCACGATGGTATGACGAACGCAAACATGGATTTCACTGCTGATGTTTGTTACGCCGCGATGATGCACCTTACCGAAGCGATTGAAGAAGGCACACCTGCGGGCTTAAAAGAGCTGGGTGACTGGGAAACCATTTATCAGGGCTTATCTCAATTGCCAGAAAAAGCAAAAGAGAGCTGGTTCAAGTTTGATCACTTTTATTCCGATCGTTCATTCCCTGTGTTGCTCGAGAAAGTCTTTAGCAAGAAACCTAAATCGCTGGTGGATATTGGCGGTAACACCGGTAAATGGGCAATGCAGTGTTGTAACCACGATGCAGACGTAGAAGTCACCATTGTCGATCTTCCGCAGCAGCTAGAAATGGCAATGGCAAACGCTAAGCAACATGGTCATCAAGATAGAGTGACGCCATTCCCTGCCAATATGCTCGACAAACAGCAAGCGTTGCCGACAGGCGCGGATGTGTGGTGGATGAGCCAATTCCTTGATTGCTTCTCGCCAATGGAGATTCTGAGCATATTAAAGCGTGTTCGCTCTCATATGTCAGAAGAAGCGACGGTCTATATCCTTGAACTGTTCTGGGATGCACAGAAATACGATGCGGCTTCTTATAGCTTAAATGCGACTTCGCTGTACTTTACGTGCTTGGCCAATGGCAACAGCCGTTTTTACCGCAGTGAAGACTTCTTAGAGATCGTTGAAGAGGCTGGCTTTGAAGTGGTGACACGTACCGATGATATCGGTCTTGGTCATACATTGCTTGAACTGAAAGCTGGCGTGCAATAAAAAATAACAAACATGGCTTAAATTAATGAAAAAACTGTCAACTCAAGTAGTGATCATCGGAGCTGGACCATCAGGGTCTATTGCTGCGTCTTTGCTTCATAAAAAAGGCATCGATGTTCGAGTGATTGAAAAGAGCGTATTCCCGCGTTTTTCTATTGGTGAAAGCCTATTACCCGCTTGTATGGAAGTGATTGAACAGGCAGGGATGACTGACGCAGTAATCAACGCCAACTTCCAATACAAAGATGGCGCAGCTTTTCGTAAAAATGGCGTGTACACGGCGTTCAATTTTGAAGATAAGTTCTCTGCTGGGCCTGGAACTACATTTCAGGTTCAGCGCGGCGCCTTTGATAAGGTGTTAGCAGACACAGCCGAGGCGCAAGGTGTCGCTATTGATTACCAACATGAGTTGATGGGCATTAATTTCACCGACAACAGCACGATTTTAGAGGTTCAAGTACTTGATGGAGAGCGCTATCAGCTAGAAGCTCAATACGTTCTCGATGGCAGTGGCTTTGGTCGAGTACTACCGAAAATGCTTGATTTGGAAGAGCCGTCATCGCTTCCTCCTCGCAAAGCCATTTTCACGCACATCAACGATCATATTGCAGAGGTGGATACCGCTCTTGAATATGACCGAAATAAAATTCTGATCTCGGTGCACCCAACCAACCCTGATGTTTGGTATTGGTTGATCCCATTCAGCAACGGTGTGTCTTCATTTGGTGTGGTAGGAGAGCCTAAGTTCTTTGAATCCTACCCACAAGACAAGATTGCCGCGATTAAGCAATTGGCAATGGAAGAACCGGGTTTGGCTGAGATACTGGCAAGCGCTGAGTATCCAAACCCTGCAGGTGAAATCGGTGGCTATTCTGCTAACGTGAAGCATCTTGCGACAGACAAATATGCACTGCTCGGTAATGCGGGTGAGTTCCTTGACCCAGTATTCTCGTCAGGCGTGACGATAGCGATGAAGTCGGCACAGTTTGCGGTTGAGTGTGTGGAAAAGCAGCTTAACGGTGAGAAGGTTGATTGGGAACGCGATTATGCAGATCCGTTGATGGTTGGCGTAAACACCTTTAGAACGTATGTTGAAGGGTGGTACTCAGGTACCTTGCAGGATGTGATTTTCTATCAAGATCCAAACCCGAAGATTAAACAAATGGTGTGCTCTATTTTAGCGGGCTACGCATGGGATCAAACCAATCCTTATGTGAAAGACTCAAAACGCCGATTGACGACACTGGCAGAGATCTGCCGAAGCTAGGTGGTCTATTCCGTGTGTGAGAACATCTTCAAGCACCAAGGTGACTAACCTAAAAATAAAAACAGCCGCAAATGCGGCTGTTTTTGTATCTGAAAGTATGGAAATTCAATTCAATCGAGTGAAAGCTACTTTAGGTCGATGCTGTTCAATCGTCCCATAAAAACGAGCAAATCGATCACATCTTTGTGAGCATCAAGCAGTGCGCGTTTGGTTTGGCTATACGCGGCCAGTCGACCGTGCTTTCTGATCGAACACACCTTAGTTTTGTATTTGTAATCACCATTCTCAGAGAACACACGCCATTTAGCGATATAGCACTCATCACGATGCTCGGGGTCACTCTGCGTAGGGTTTGGTTTGAATACGATTTTAGGCTCTAAACTATGAGGCAGGCGCGTCATTAAGTAGGGCTCTTTGAGGACTTTAGGCCAAAACTTACCCCAAAGCTCTCTGCCCAGCTCATCTCTTAACTTAATGGTTTTCTTCAGTGCTTTGTCTTCACCCATACGAACAAAGCCGACAGATCTGTGTAGCACAGTGTCTTCGGGTGTATGAATGTGGATCTTAAAAGCGGTTTTACCTTTCGAGATAAAGCGGTAACCGGTAGCACCAATTAGATTATTCTGGCTCATAGTTTGCTAAATGATGATTATGTTATTAATAAGGTTACGACAAATACGTTAAAACCGAAACTAATCATCATGAAAAAAATAAAGCCTTAACAAAACTGCTAAGGCTTTATTAGAAACTCTGAGACGAGCGTATCGCTAACTACATGATTTTCTGCATCACATCACCAATTTGAATGCTTCCCGCAAGGCTTGGTTGATCAATCGTCAGTTCCGCTTCGTTTTCATAAACGCGAGAAACCGTTAGGGTGATATCGCTTTGAGAAACCTTGTTGCGTGGCAAACCGCGTTGGTCGATAAACGAACCTGTGTGCCATAACTGAAGCTTGTCACCTTGTTGAACACCATGCATTCGGCCCAAATCAATGGTCACTGTATTGCCGTAGACCGCCGCAACCTCTGGCAGGGTGATCTTACACGATACTTCTGATTCCAAGTCCAGCATGATATTACGGCTGACGCGAAGCATCATGCTGCCGTAGGTAGATGCCCAGAAGCGCGCGCTGCGTGTATCGACTTCACTGGTCTTAGCAAATGGCCATTTTGCCACTTCACGATAGCTACGATTGTAAACTTGATGACCTGTTTTTCCGTCAAACACTTGCATCTCTAGTGCGAACTGACGGTTGATAACGTCGTCTTTCAAAAGCTTAGATTCGATCGTCGCCGTTAAGTCGGTAATGTCGCCACCGATGATGTACTGCGCACCTGTGTCTTGAGCGATCATCTTGATCACTTCCGGTCGACGCTTATCGATGTCGTAATTGGTTGTACCGACAGAAACGAAACTGCGAGACTCTTGCGCTAGCTGCCTGTCAACCACATGGCTGAAATCATCGCCGATGTTATAGATTCTTCCCATCACGGCTTGTTGAGGCGAGGCCACATCAATATTGCCGACCAAAAACGTCTTCTTATATTGGCTCTCATGGCAAGCATTTGCCGAAGGGTAGATGTCGATCCTTGCGGTGATCATTAAATTGCCACCGCGTGTTCTCTCTTTATCAACCAAGATGTAACGTACTTCGTGGTTGGTAAACTGGAACTCTTTCTTGCTCGAATCTAGATAGGGCGTGAGGTTGGAGATACTACCAATATCAGCGCCTGAGAACTGAACAGCCTTGTAAACCGCGTCTTCCAGAGCGTGGACCCTTGCGCTTTCTTCTGTCGATACGATGGCTGCTGTACCGGTAACTTCATACCAAGAGGCATGAGCACTGAAGCTTATGGTTATCAGTGAACTTATTGAAAATAAGTAAGAAATTATTTTTTTCATCTATTCGTTACCAGTTGGGTATAAATATTGCTTAACAAATAACTATAAGCTTGAAGCTGACTTAAGTGCGTTTTTCTTAATCTGAACCATTAATGAAAAGCAAAGACTGTTCCAACATTGTAATCCATTGAAAAGAATAATGGTGAGAACATATTGGAACAGGTAGCACTAAAACTATCTGGAGATAAGAGAATGAAAAAATGGCTCGTAGTAGTGAGTGTCATGTTATTGACCTCATGCGCTTATTCGCCAATCTACAACGGCAAGTCTGAGTATTCAGGCAGTCAGTTTATGTTGATGGACAGCCCTCGTCATACCATGGATTTTTTCGTTGAAAGTATGACCGAAGATTTGATCGTGTCGAATACGAGTATTTCAGCAAGAACGCCGATTGCGATTACCTCGTTTGTTGACCTACAACACATGGACACAACAAACTGGCTCGGTAACTCAGTATCAGAAGGTTTCATTCATCAGTTTCAGCGTCGCGGCTTCAAGGTTGTTGATTTTAAAACGACGGGTTCTATCCAAGTGACTCACCAAGGTGACTTTGCGTTAAGCCGTGATTGGAAAGACTTAGCTCAAGAGCAAGACGTTCAATACGTGCTGACAGGCACTATGCTTCGTCAAGAAGGCGGTGTTCTAGTGAATGCTCGTGTGGTTGGAATGCAAACACGTATAGTGGTGGCTTCTGCACAAGGCTTCTTGCCTGCTGACCGTATTGGACGTGACCTCGATACTCTGAACAGTATTCGAACTCAAGATGGCGTGATCATTCGTTCTGACCCAACGATCAGCCAGCCTTATACTGTTATTCTTCGCCCTTAGGAGTTCGAGATGAAGAAGTTAATGTTTGTTGTTGCCGCTTTATTGCTTGTTGGTTGTCAGCCATTGCAGAGCATGAGACCTGATGATTTTTTAGTAGCTGTTGGCTACGCGAGTATCAGTGAGCAGAAAGGCCGTAACGACGAAGAGAGACGCATCCGTGCGATGAGAGCCTCTAAGATCGATGCTTATCGTGAGTTAGCTGAACAGGTTTACGGCATGCGAGTAAGTGGCCGTGCTGAACTTGAAGATCAACGCCTTGGCACTGAACGTACGTCAGGTGCGGTTGATGGTGTTATTCGTGGTGCAGAAGTCGTGCGCAGTTACCCAGTGGGTGATAGCTACGTGACCGAGCTTCAGTTAGACATCCGTAAGATGGATCAGCTCCGTAATTACGGTGAAGTTCAGGCAGTACCTGAGAAGAGACAACAAACACTGTTCTAGTTCCGGTGTTTGAATTGAATATTCAGTGATATTGGCTGCCACTCGCTTTCCAGATGGCGTATCGGCAACCAATAACTAGCATGAATGTAAAAGCGGCAAATATGAAAATACTTGCCGCTTTTTGTTTTTGTTGTCTTGGGCGTACTTTCAGATATGTAGGTGTTTGATAGGATTCGAAATGTAGATAAGCTGAGATACAGATACAGATACAGATACAGATACAGATACAGATACAGATACAAGCAGAAGGTTAATAAGGGGTATTACTGAAAAGGGAGACTTAACTAGGCTTTTACGTTGGTTCCCAGCGTAGAAATAGTATGCGTTTGACCACCGGCATTGTAGGTCATGCCAATTTTACCGTGGCTTTGCTGCATCATATTGCTGAGTTTTTTGAAGCTAAGGTGTGCTCGATTCAAGGCTTCGCCATTAACCAGGTTCGCTTGATGGCAATCGTGCACTATGGACTTGATGGTTGCGACTAACTGAGCCAGTTCAGGGTTCTCGGTCAGTTCTGAGATATTGGTATGGGCAGCGATGCGTTGATCGGTTGATCTTAGCTGTTCGACAAGAACCACTTTTTCTTTGGCGATTCGCTCAATATCATTGGATTGTCGGCTCGTGATCGCGGTTTTCTCTGAACTTAATAATTCAGATAAGGCTTTGGCATTTTGAAGTTGAAAATTAACTAAGTCTGCTAGTGCCGCCATAACGTAAACCTATCAATAACCTCGTGTGTTTTAAGTTAACCACTTAATCTAAGGGTTAGTGCTTAAAGACCTTTTAATTCGTTTTCGAACTTGATCATGTTGTCAGCCAATTTTTCTGGATCAACCGTGTATGAACCGTTCGCAATTGCTTCTTTGATCGCTGCTACTTTCACAGAATCAAAGCTTGGCTGTGCTGCCATGTCTTGATGGAGTTGACCAATCGCTTTGCCTTGTTGGCTTAGAGAAACCGCATCTTTGCTCGCTGGTGATTTAGTTGACACATCAGAACGAGATGCCTCAGAACTAGAATCAGAGCGTACTGCTGATCGGTTGGTGGTCGTTAGGGTTTGCCCTGAACGAATATTATCAATGCCTGCCATAGTTAAGCCTTTTTCTTCAAAAATGGGAACCTGTACAGTCAATATCGACCAAGGGTTCAAATACTTTAGCAATTTTTAGCTCAATAGTCGAAAAGGGACCAAACACTGCTGCTGTGATTTTCAGCGCTAGAGTTGAGAGCGAAATTACTAACGATACCGTCAATTTAGAAGTAAAGAGTTAAAAGTAAACCGTGACTTCAGACATGCTGGTAACAATTCCTTCAATTATACGCTGTGATTTATCATTTTTCACTCTTACTTGATCGCCCATCGAACCATCGGTGAGTGCTGTGCCTTTGGTAGTAATGGTCATGCCACCTTTTACAGCCTGTATGATAACCTTCTCATTTCGGCATACGACGCAGATATCGCCTCTTTCAACAACATCTCCGGGTCTTAGGTTCTTTTTAACCTTGGCACCGACGACTTGCTCTGGAGCGGTGAAACCTTGGCGACGAAACTTGTTAAGAGAAATCATCGCGGTTGTCACATCGTATTGACCAACAATTTCGCCTCTCGCGAGTGCTCGAGTTGTTGTTACAAGCGGCACTGACATTGAAAGGCGTACCGGCACATAAACTCGCCACTCATCTGGAACACATTGCACTAAAACCGTAATACTGCTGCGGGTATTGGTGGTGGTTGAGGCACTTGTCTCGAGAGGGATTGGGCAGTCTGTTGCTTTGATTCTTGAGTCAACATTTGCTGAATTAACAAAGAGTTCGCCGCCTCGTGGCTGTTCAACGGTATCAAGGATATGTTGCTCCGCCGCAGACTGAATCATCTCAATTTGTTCTGGGGTCGCAGCTTGCACAAAAAAACTAAACAATATTGATAAAATGCCGATAAACTTAGCGACAGTTTTAAAAGTAGCTCTACACATTGCTATGGAAAGAGGTGGCAAATTTGTTTTATAATACGTCATTCCGTTTCTCTGGTGGTTCGTAGCCTGCAGTAGACTAACACTTTTTATACAAAAAAGTTTGATATGGAGATGAGCTCATGACGGGTATTCTTGATTCGGTGAATCAGCGTACGCAACTCGTCGGTCAAAACCGATTAGAATTACTAACCTTTCGCCTAATGGGGCGTCAGCGTTACGGCATTAATGTTTTTAAAGTAAAAGAAGTGCTTCAATGCCCTAAGCTGACGAAGATGCCAAACTTGAACCCACTGGTTAAAGGTGTCGCACACATTCGTGGCCAAACGATTTCTGTGATTGATTTGAGCTTAGCGATTGGTGGCCGTCCTACAACGGATGTTGAAAAGTGTTTTGTGGTTATCTCTGAGTTTAACCGAACCATTCAAGGTTTTTTGGTAAGTTCAGTTGAGCGCATTATTAACATGCACTGGGAATCTATTCTTCCGCCGCCTGATGGCGCAGGTAAAGCCAACTACCTGACAGCGGTAACCAACATCGATAATGAATTAGTCGAAATTCTGGATGTTGAAAAGATTCTTGCTGAGATTTCACCTGTTGATGAAACAATGGACAGCAAAATTGCTGAAGAAATCGCAGAAGTAGAACAAGAGAAAGAATTGGTTCGCCGTATCTTGATTGCTGATGATTCGACGGTTGCTCGTAAGCAGGTTCAACGTGCTATCGAGTCGATTGGTTTTGAAGTTATCTCAGTGAAAGATGGTAAAGAAGCCTACGAGAAGTTGATGCAGATGTCAGCCGAGGGCAGTATTTACGATCAGATTTCATTGGTGATTTCAGATATCGAAATGCCAGAAATGGATGGATACACGCTGACTGCTGAGATTCGTCGTCACGCAGAATTGAAAGATTTATACGTAATTTTACACTCATCATTGAGTGGTGTATTTAACCAAGCCATGGTTGAGCGAGTAGGGGCTAACTCCTTCATCGCGAAATTCAACCCTGATGAGCTTGGTGCAGCGGTTAAAGCTGCGTTAACTAACTAAAAGAGACATTAATGACTGCTATAACAATAAGTGATCAAGAGTATCGCGATTTCAGCCGTTTCTTAGAATCTCAATGTGGCATTGTATTAGGTGACAGCAAACAATACTTAGTGCGCAGCCGTCTAAGCCCATTAGTAACGAAGTTCAATGTAGCGTCGTTATCTGATTTGCTAAGAGATGTAGTGACAGGTCGAAACCGTGAGTTGAGAGTGGCAGCAGTGGATGCTATGACGACGAACGAGACACTTTGGTTCCGAGATACTTACCCGTTTGCTGTGCTTGCGGATAAACTTCTACCGGAAATAGCGGCAAATAAACGTCCTATTAAGATTTGGTCTGCGGCAAGTTCTTCAGGCCAAGAACCATACTCAATGGCAATGACGGTGCTTGAGACTCAAGCTCGTAAGCCGGGTATGCTGCCAAATGTATCGATTACCGCAACTGACATCTCAGCAAGTATGTTGGATATGTGCCGCACGGGCGCGTACGACAACCTTGCATTGGGACGCGGACTTTCTCCAGAGCGTCGTCGTACCTTCTTTGAAGATGCGGGCGATGGTCGTATGAAAGTGAAAGACAACGTAAAGCGCATGGTGAACTTCCGTCCTCAAAACTTGATGGACAGCTATGCACTGTTAGGCAAGTTCGACATCATCTTTTGTCGTAACGTGCTGATTTACTTCTCACCTGATATGAAGTCAAAGGTACTTAACCAGATGGCCAATAGCCTCAACCCTGGTGGTTACCTGCTATTAGGCGCGTCGGAATCACTAACAGGCTTAACGGATCGTTTTGAAATGGTTCGCTGTAATCCAGGCATCATCTACAAATTAAAGTAATGGTTGGCACCAGAATCAGGTGCGGCCTTACTGTCTAATTTCAAAACCCAGCCAAGTGCTGGGTTTTCTTTTTCCTGCTTAACCTATATCTTTAAGTCAGAGTGACATTCCAATTTACTCTATTTTTTGGCTTGTATATTGCAAGTTTACCCATGAGTAACCTGTAAAAGTATTGATAGACCGCTTTGTTTTAAAAGTTGGTATATATATTGCTTTGGTTATTTCATAACAGTCAGTTCTTGAGTTGAGGTTTACATGGCTATTTCTTTTGACAATGCTTTAGGCATTCACCAACACACAGTTGGTGTACGTGAGCGTAACGCTGAGGTGCTTTCCACCAATATCGCGCAAGCAAACACGCCTGGGTATAAGGCAAAGGGATTAGACTTTAAGAAATCGCTGCAAGCGGCAAGTTCTGGGGCAAGCATTGGTCTTAGCCGCACAGATGGTCGGCACATTTCTGCCTCAACAACGGTGAACGGGGAAACGAAGTATCGAATTCCTACACAACCTGATACAGGAGATGGCAACACGGTTGATTTGGATTTGGAAAGAAACCTTTTCATGCAAAACCAAATTAGGCATCAAGCCTCTCTCGACTTCCTAGGAAGTAAGTTCAAGAATTTAACTAAAGCGATTAAAGGGGAATAATTAGATGAGCTTATTTAATGTATTCAATGTGACTGGTTCTGCGATGAGTGCTGAATCTGTTCGTCTAAATACGACCTCGAGTAACCTTGCGAACGCGGACAGTGTAAGTAGTTCTGCTGAAGAAACTTACAAAGCTCGCCACGCAGTGTTCGGCGCTGAGTTAAATCGAGCACGCAACAGTGACCACACTGTGCCTGTGAAAGTATTAGGTATTGTTGAAAGCGATAAGCCGCTAAGCGCGGAGTACAACCCGGATCACCCATTAGCGAACAACGAAGGCTACATCTACAAGCCGAACGTGAACGTTATGGAAGAGATGGCAAACATGATTTCGGCATCACGTGCGTACCAAACGAACGTACAGGTTGCTGACTCAAGTAAACAAATGCTGCTGCGTACGCTGCAGATGGGTCAATAAGGATAAGGAGGTAGCACATGGCTGGAATCAACAACAATGTTGGTCAAAGCGGCTTGTCCTATGTTGACCAGCTGAAGAGTCTTCAAGATGGCGCTAAGAAGCCCGACGAAACAACAGGTAAGCAGGATCTTAAACAAGAAGATTTCTTATCTTTGTTGACTAAGCAATTAGCACAGCAAGACCCTTTCAAGCCGGTTAGCAATGACCAGATGATTGCGCAAATGGCTTCATTTGCGACCGTAGATGGCATTGGCAAAATGAATACACAGTTTGAAAGCTTGAATTCATCAATGACCTCTAACCAAGCACTGCAGGCCTCTTCTTTGGTTGGCCGTGATGTATTGGTTCCTGGTGCGGCAGGTGTGAAACCCGGTGATGGCGGTATGGCGGCAATGGTTAAGCTTCCTCAGGCAATGGACAATGTAATGGTCCGTGTTGAGAACGAAGTTGGCCAATTAGTTCGCACATTTGATATCGGTTCTAAACCTTCTGGTGACACACGTGTTGAATGGGACGGAAAAGACGAAGACGGTAACCCATTGCCGGCCGGTAAATACAACGTGAAAGCGTCGGGTTTGCTGGATGGCGAGAACACAGAGTTCCAAGTTTCCAGTTATGCGAACGTGAACAGTGTGCTTCTTGGTAAGGGTGATGGCAACGTACTACTCAATCTGGCTGGTTTCACATCGCCAGTACGACTTGCTGAAGTACTAGAAGTTGGTAAAGCGTAGCTCTTTATTGAGTGACTATGCTAGCTAGATAGATTAGGAGAATATTGGAATGTCATATGTAGCTTTAAGCGGCCTATCCGCTGCACAATTAGACCTGAATACAACCAGTAACAACATTGCGAACGCGAACACATTTGGCTTTAAAGAGTCTCGTGCTGAGTTCGGTGATGTTTACTCAAACTCGTTGTTCACTAACGCAAAAACGACGTCAGGTGGCGGTGCGCAAGCTAGCCAAGTGGCGCAACAGTTCCACGAAGGTTCAAGTATTTATACAAACAACCCAATGGACTTACGTGTCAGTGGTACAGGTTTCTTTGCTGTAGCGAAAGATCGCATGGTGCCAGAGATTAATGAACTAACGCGTAATGGTGCATTTCACCTAAACAAAGATAACTACATGGTTACAGCTAACGATGAGTTTCTTTTAGGCTACGATGTTGATCCTAACTCGGGTGAAGTTCTTTCTTACGCGCCAAAGCCTCTCGACATTCCTGCTGAGTTTGGTAAGCCAAAACAGACAGAAAACATTGAAGTAGGGGTTAACCTGCCTGCAAACGGTGATCTTAAAGACCCAGCTGCATTTAACTACCAAGATGCTGATACATACAACCGTGCAACGTCTTCGACGGTATACGATTCTATGGGGCAGTCTTACAAGTTAACGACTTACTACCTCAAAGATCAGACCCAACCAAACACTTGGCAAACGTACTACACCATGTCAGATGAGAATGGCGAGAAACCATTGAACATTACAGGCGGTGATGCGACGAATGCAACAGGTCATGTTGGTCATACAATGAAGTTCAACAATGATGGTACGTTAGCAAGCCTGAACAGTGGTCAGCCGATTAACTCTGATCCTCTAGGTGCTGGCGCGAACCCAATTGACTTGAACGGTGCGGATCCAACACAAGTGCTTAAGTTTGGTCTAGATTCTTCAACTCAGTTTGCTGCTCCGTTTGAATTGACTAAGTTTGATGAAGATGGTG
This sequence comes from Vibrio pomeroyi, assembly GCF_024347595.1. Classification (NCBI taxonomy): domain Bacteria; kingdom Pseudomonadati; phylum Pseudomonadota; class Gammaproteobacteria; order Vibrionales; family Vibrionaceae; genus Vibrio; species Vibrio pomeroyi. The sequence continues at coordinate 869,810 of NZ_AP025506.1, forward strand.
CGACAACAGGTTTCTTAACCAAAATCGATTTCGATGAGTACGGCAGTGTTCTAGGTACTTACTCAAATGGTGAAAACGTGATGCTTGGCCGTGTAGGCTTGGTTCGTGTACCAAATGAGCAAGGTCTAGATAAGAAAGGCGGCACTCAATGGGATTCTACTAACGACTCAGGTGACAAAATCTGGGGTGAATCGAATAAAGGTTCATTTGGTAGCATCAACAACGGCTCTCTAGAGCAGTCGAACATCGATATGACTCAAGAACTGGTTGATTTGATTTCTGCTCAACGTAACTTCCAAGCGAACTCGCGTTCTCTAGAAGTACACAACCAGCTACAACAGAATATTCTTCAGATTCGTTAATCGTTTAAAGCGTTTGAATCATCTGCGAATACCCAATTCAATGTTATTGAATTGGGTATTGTTGTTTGTCTTTTTATTTGCCGCCCCTATTGCCGCACGGTAATGCCACTGGCAATAATTCATCCTGAATGATCCTTTGATGATCACCTTTCTTGTTTGTTTTCTATTTAAATCATTGATAAATAACAGTTAAAAATATTGGCACAGTGTTTGCTTTATTAGCCCCAGAAGATGATTTTTGGAGCAAAATTATGGATCGCGCACTGTTTCTTGCCATGAGTGGCGCTAAGCAAAATATGCAAGCTTTGCAGCTACGTGCAAACAACCTTGCCAACGTAAGTACAACGGGTTTCCGTGCTGATTTAGCACAGGCACGTTCAATGCAAGCGTATGGCGAAGGCATGCCTACTCGTGTTTTCAGCATGACAGAGCGTCCGGGTCATAATTTCGCTCAGGGTAGTGTGGTTACTACTGGCCGAGATCTAGATGTCACCGTTCAAGGTGATGGTTGGATTTCAGTGATGGACAATACTGGCCGTGAAGGTTTAACACGTAACGGTAACCTAAGGGTTGACCAAAACGGTTTACTAACCAACGCAAGTGGTCACTTAGTGCTCGGTGAAAACGACGCACCAATCACACTGCCAATCCCAATTAGTAAAGTAGAAATTGGTACAGACGGTACGATCTCAGTCATTCCTCAAGGCGCTCCAGCTGAAGAATTGGCCGTGGTTGATCGTATTAAGCTTGTGCGTCCAGACAACCAAAGTTTGTTTAAAGATACGAATGGTCTATTCCGTTCGAAAAACCCAGATCAGGCATACGAAGCAGATGCAGCGGTAACGTTGCTAAAAGGTGCTATCGAAGGCAGTAACGTAAATGCCGTAGGTGAAATGACCAGCTTAATTGACTTACAACGTCAGTTTGAAATGCAGGTCAAGATGATGAGCACAGCAGAGGAAATGGACAAGTCGTCTGATTCACTGCTTCGTATGAGCTAATAGAATTTAAAGGAAATTGCTATGCATCCAGCATTATGGGTAAGTAAAACAGGTTTAGACGCCCAACAAACCAATATCTCAACGATTTCGAACAACCTTGCCAACGCCTCGACTATTGGTTTTAAAAAGAGCCGCGCGGTATTTGAAGACTTGTTCTACCAAAACATCAACCAACCGGGTGGCCAATCGTCTCAGAACACTGAGCTGCCAAGTGGTTTGATGTTGGGTGCCGGTTCTAAGGTAGTAGCAACTCAAAAGGTTCACACGCACGGTAACGCACAAACGACGTCGAATAGCCTAGATATGATGATTGAAGGCGACGGCTTCTTCCAAGTTGAGATGCCAGACGGTGAAACAGGTTACAGCCGTAATGGTCAGTTTACTCTGAACGGTGACGGCGCAATCGTAACATCGGGTCAAGGTTATCCTTTGCAACCTGAAATCGTTATCCCTGAAGATGCGATCTCGGTAACGGTTGGCAACGACGGTGAAGTATCGGTTCGTCTTCGTGGTGAGCAAAACAACGTAGTCGTAGGCCAAATCACGATTACAGACTTCGTAAACCCAGGCGGTTTAGAACCAGTCGGTCAAAACCTTTACTTGCCGACTGGTGCGAGTGGTGACCCACAAGAAGGTGTTCCGGGCTTTGATGGCTTAGGTAACATCCGCCAGTCGATGCTAGAAACATCGAACGTAAACGTAACCGAAGAGCTAGTGAATATGATCGAAGCTCAACGTGTTTACGAAATGAACTCGAAAGTTATCTCGTCGGTCGACAAGATGATGAGCTTTGTTAACCAACAGCTGTAATTGGTTTATCGCCGCTTACTTGTTTCGCATTAATCGACGTGTTTGCCACTGTCTACTATTTACAACGACTTGTTGAGAGTATATCGCCATGAAACGTATTTTTTGTTTAGCCCTGTTAGCTTCGATGACTGGTTGTACAGTACTGGATCCAATTGAGACACCAGCGCAAGAGAACGCGACCACAGTGGTTGATGCGGTAGAAGGCGATAAGTCGGCAGAAGAAAGCTCAGGCATCATCGACACGCTTCGTGGCAGAACCGATCCTATTGCTGGTGACCCAGCGTGGGCGCCAATCAATCCAAAAGAAAAACCAGAGCATTACGCAGCGGCAACAGGCTCACTGTTTAATATTAACCATATTGGCAGCATGTATGATGACTCAAAACCGCGTGGTATTGGTGATATTATTACCGTGGCGCTGGATGAGAATACTCGAGCGACCAAAAAAGCCAATGCTGACATGTCTAAGTCAAATGATGCATCGATGGAACCTCTGGCTGTGGGTGGCCAAGAGCTGACGATCGACAAGTACAACTTCTCTTATGACCTGAGCAACACCAATACCTTTGCAGGTGATGCGTCAGCCAACCAAAGTAACAGCATCAGCGGTTACATTACCGTTGAAGTCATCGAAGTATTAGCTAATGGCAACCTAGTGGTTCGTGGCGAAAAGTGGATGACACTGAATACGGGTGATGAGTATATCCGCCTAAGCGGCACCATCCGTCCTGATGACATTGATTTCGAAAACACCATCGCTTCAAACCGTGTGTCTAACGCACGAATTCAATACTCTGGCACTGGCGTGCAAAAAGATATGCAAGAGCCTGGATTCTTGGCACGATTCTTTAATGTATCTCTGTAGAGCTTGAGAGAGTGTCGGATTACTGACTCTCTCGTAATTATCTAATTTCAAGCTAACTCATTATAAATTAAAGCAATACAGACAGGTTACTCAATGAAAAAACTGACACTCGTACTATTCGGCATGCTATTTCTTGCCACCAGTGCTCATGCTGCGCGTATTAAAGACGTGGCAAAAGTGGCGGGTGTTCGTAGTAACCAACTTGTCGGTTATGGTTTGGTCACGGGCTTGCCGGGTACTGGTGAGACAACTCCCTTTACCGATCAAACATTTAACGCAATGCTGCAAAATTTTGGCATCCAATTGCCGCCCGGCACTAAGCCAAAAACCAAAAACGTCGCGGCCGTTATTGTGACTGCTGAACTGCCAGCCTTCTCTAAGCAAGGTCAGGAAGTTGACGTAACAGTATCTTCTATCGGTTCGGCAAAAAGCCTACGTGGTGGCACGCTGCTACAAACCTTTCTAAAAGGTCTTGATGGCCAAGTGTATGCCGTAGCGCAAGGTAACCTGGTAGTAAGTGGTTTTAGTGCACAAGGTAACGACGGTTCAAAGATTGTCGGTAACAACCCTAACGTTGGCATCATCTCTAGCGGTGCAACGGTTGAACAAGAGATCCCAACGCCATTCGGCCGTGGCGACTACATCACCTTCAATCTAATCCAATCAGATTTCACAACGGCCCAGCGTATGGCTGATGCGGTTAATAATTTCCTAGGCCCACAAATGGCTTCAGCGGTAGACGCAACTTCAGTAAAAGTTCGCGCACCGCGTGAAATCAGCCAGCGTGTGGCGTTCTTATCGGCTATCGAAAACATCGAGTTCGACCCTGCTGAAGGCTCTGCAAAAATCATCGTAAACTCTCGTACTGGTACGATTGTGGTTGGTAAGCACGTTCGCCTCAAAGCGGCAGCGGTAACGCACGGTGGTATGACGGTTGCTATCAAAGAAAACCTAAACGTAAGCCAACCGAATGCATTTTCAGGTGGTCAAACGGTAGTCGTTCCTGATTCAGATATCGAAGTAACGGAAGCTGATGGCAAGATGTTCAAGTTTGAGCCGGGCTTAACGCTGGATGATTTGGTTCGCGCAGTTAACGAAGTAGGCGCAGCGCCTTCTGATTTAATGGCAATCCTTCAAGCACTGAAACAAGCGGGTGCGATTGAAGGTCAATTGATCATTATCTAAGGGATAAAGCATGATTAAGAATAACAATGACATCGGCTTTATTCACGACATCGGCAGCCTAGACCGCCTTCGTCAACAAGCGGTAAATGGTGAAGAGGGCAGCGAAAAAGAAGCACTGACGGCTGCAGCAAAACAGTTTGAATCGATTTTTACCTCGATGTTGTTTAAGTCGATGCGCGATGCGAACTCGAGTTTCAAGTCGGACATGTTGAATAGTCAGAACGAGCAGTTCTATCGTCAGATGCAAGATGACCAAATGGCGAGTGAGTTGAGTGCTTCAGGTTCGTTAGGTCTTGCAGATATGATTGTGGCGCAGTTAAGCGCTGGTCAAGCAAGCGATACGACAGAAGATAAGGTTCGTAGTGAAGGCTTTGATACTTCACTGCAAAGACCTCAATACTCAGGTCGTTCAGAAGATAGAGCATCTGAAGTTCAATCTGCGTCAACGGTTAAACAACCCGTCTCTTTCGATTCTCCAGAGTCATTTGTTATTTCAATGAAGCCTTACGCAGAAAAAGCAGCAAGCGCGCTTGGTGTAGATTCATCTCTACTGTTGGCACAAGCGGCACTCGAGACAGGTTGGGGTTCCAAAATGGTTAAGAACTCATTGGGTAACAGTAATAACCTATTCAACATCAAAGCGGACAGAAGCTGGAAGGGCGATAAGGTCGCGACTCAAACTCTTGAGTTCCACGGTAAGACAGCCGTTAAAGAATCCGCTTCTTTCCGTTCTTACTCAAACTTTGAAGACAGCTTTAATGACTATGTGAAGTTCTTAAACGAAAACCCAAGGTACAAAACGGCACTTCAGCATCAAGGTAATTCAGAGAACTTCATCAAAGGTATCCACCAAGCGGGTTACGCAACTGACCCTAACTATGCAGATAAGGTATTGCGCGTTAAAGCTAAGATTGATGAGATGAACTAATCACCTTTAATGAACATCGAGAGCTTGCTATTGGCAGGCTCTTTTCTTATCCATCACCTCAAACCTTGCCGCGTTACTCAAAGTTATCTCCTTACACGTCAATAAATTATTGTCCTTTAGTTCTTATCTATCTCTATTGGCACATATATTGCTTTTTAAACTGGTAGTTAATCAGTTCATCCTGATTTTGTTAAGTTTTTTGGGGGCATTATGGCGTCGGATCTTCTGAATGTAGGGGCACAAAGTGTTCTTACCGCTCAGAGACAGCTAAACACCACAGGTCATAACATTTCTAACGCCAACACAGAGGGCTATAGCCGCCAATCTGTGATTCAAGGTGTGAATGACCCGCGCCAGTATGGTGGTCAAACCTACGGTATGGGTGTGCATGTGGAAAATGTTCGCCGCTCTTGGGATCAATTTGCCGTCAATGAACTTAACCTATCGACAACCAATGCCGCCAACAAAGGTGATACCGAAGCGAACCTAGATATGCTGTCGAGCATGTTGTCATCGGTGGCTTCGAAGAAGATCCCTGAAAACCTCAACGAGTGGTTTGATTCTGTTAAAACACTGGCCGATACACCGAATGATGTTGGCGCGCGAAAGGTTGTATTAGAAAAGGCTGGGTTATTAAGTAAAACGTTGAATGAGTTTCATGAAACGGTTCGCCAACAGTCTGATTCTACGAACAAAAAATTAGACATGGGTATCGAGCGAGTTAACCAACTGGCTTACGAGATCCGTGACGTACAACGCTTAATGATGCGAACTCCTGGGCCACATAATGACCTACGAGATCAGCACGAAAAGCTAATTAATGAGCTTTCTGGTTACACCAAAGTAACGGTAACTCCGCGCTCAAATGCCGAAGGATTTAACGTCCATATCGGCAATGGCCACACCTTGGTTTCAGGTAGTGAAGCGAGCCAACTGAAAATGGTTGATGGCTTGCCCGATGCGCATCAACGTCGCTTGGCGATTGTTGAAGGGAAATCCTTAAAACCGATCACCAGCAGTGATATCGACGGAAAAATCGGTGCCATGTTAGACATGCGAGACGAGCATATTCCAGCAATTATGGATGAGCTTGGCCGTTTGGCGACGGCGTTTTCGTACAAGGTAAATAGTCTTCAAGAGCAAGGTTTGGATCTCAACGGCAACGTGGGTAAGGACCTGTTTACCGATGTGAACTCAGAGCTGGTGGCAAAATCTCGTGTTACGGCCAGTGGGCAGTCGAAAGCCGATGTTGCGGTATATATCGATGATACCTCTGCCTTAAAAGGTGGTGAATACGGCCTTAAGTATGACGGCAGTGACTATGTGGTGACTAAGCCGAATGGTGAAACCGTTAAGGTGACGACCGACTCGAGTGGCAACGCTTTTTATCTTGATGGTATGCGAGTAGAAGTGCGCAATCCTCCTGAACTTGGCGAGAAGCTATTACTGCGCCCTACGCGCAACTTTGCCGCTCAGATTCAGATGGAAACCAAAGATCCAAAAGACATCGCAGCACAAAGTTATGAAGCTTCGACCACTTTTGCCAAAGGTACGGCTGGATTCAAAATCCTAGAAGCTGGTCAGCTGCGTGAGTTTGAAGTGATTGTGTCACCAAAAGGTGAGCAGTTTGCGGTGACGGATCCGAAGGGCAACATTTTAATGCAGCCGCAACCGTATCCGCCACAAGGGCCTGTGACCATCAATGGCACCACCTTTGAGCTAACGGCTGGCGCGGTGGCAAACGATAAATTTACGGCAAACCTTGTCCCATCAGAAGGTGACAACGGAAACCTACGTAAGTTACAAGATCTTCAAACCGGCAAGATCTTGAATGATGGTGAGTCTACGATTTTAGACCTTTACCACAACTTGAATACCAATACGGGCTTGAAGTCTTCAACGGCAAATCGTTTGAGTGATATCGCGACGCTAGAAAAGCAGTCAGCTCAAGAACGTATTGCTTCGATCTCGGGGGTTAACCTCGATGAAGAAGCGGCAAATATGATGAAATTTCAGCAAGCGTACATGGCTTCTTCACGCATCATGCAAGCAGCCAATGACACGTTTAATACTATTTTGGCTCTGAGGTAGGAAGTATAAATGTTGAATCGTATTTCTAGCTTCCATAACTATCAGTCAGTACAAAATGACTTGCGCCGCCAAGAGAACAAGGTGCATCACAACCAAGCGCAGCTTGCTTCAGGTAAGAAGCTGCAGTCGCCGAGTGATGACCCGTTAGCGACGCACTATTTGCAAAACATCGGTCAGCAGTCAGAGCAGCTTAAACAATATGTAGATGCGATTACTTTGGTCAGAAACCGCCTCGAGCATCATGAAGTATTGGTTTCCAACACGGAAGGTTTTGCTGATGAAGCAAAACGAACCGTAATGGAAATGATCAACGGTGCGCTGTCTCCTGAAGACCGTTTAGCTAAAAAGCGTGAGATCCAAGAGTTAGCGAATAACTTCCTACACTTGGCCAACTCTCAAGATGAGTCGGGTAACTACACATTTGCAGGCACTAAGCCGAAGAATCAGCCTTTCTTTCGAGATAACGAAGGGAATGTGACGTATCAAGGTGATGACTACCAACGCAAGATGCGTGTGGCAAGCAGTTTTGAAATGGCGATGAATGATCCCGGCAGCAAAATGTTTATGGAAATAGACAACCCGTTCGGTGATTACGAGCCTCAATATGAGCTTGAACCTGCGTCTGAGTTATTGCTCGGGCGTGCGACCAACAGCGATGAAGATGGGTCTACTTATAAAGTGACTTTTGTCGACATGCAGACGGGTAATTTCGCTTATCAACTTGAAAAAGACGGCGCAGTGGTTGCAGCAGAAGATTTTGATCCTTCGACAGGTATTGTTTACGAAGGGCTGAATATTCAAGTCAAAGGCCAGATCACTAAGGGTGATTCCATCACCTTAGAGCCGAGAGAGACATTTTCGATCTTTGATACGTTCAAAGAGGCGGCAGAACAAGCAGAAAACCCTGTATCGGATGCATCGGCAACGGCGAAATTGCACCAAGTAACAGAAGAGTTCCATGCTGCGTTTATCCATTTAACTAAGGCGAGAACAGATGTCGGTGCACGCTTGAGTACCTTGGATATTCAAGAGCAACAACATGAAGATTTTAAGTTGTCTTTGGCGAAAGCGAAAAGCAACTTTGAAGACTTGGATTATTCGAAAGCCATCATTGAGTTCAATGAAAACTCTCGGGCACTCCAAGCTTCACAACAAGCGTTTGGCAAAACAAAAGACCTAACCTTGTTTAACTATATATAACGATCTAGTGGTGAACTGCTGTTCATCACGGAGTCGATTCTTTGCCTTATGTGCTATGCCATACGTGCGAATGACTCCAATGCTTGCCGCTTTTTTGTACGAAACATTTTGTTTTTCAAGATAGCGGCAAAAAACGGCAATCAGGAGGGTATACGTTGTTTCACCCTCAAAGGACAAACAATCATAATCGCGTTTAATTTTGTGTAAGTTTTTGATTTTTATTTAATTAAAAAATTATTTATACAAAATTAAACTTGGCATACAACTTGTATCTGTGTTGGTTATAAATGATTAATACAGATCTTAAATCCTGAATAGGGTTTATCGAGTAATACACGGTCAGTGCTTATCCATATGAGAGTAAAGCTGGCCGCTTCGCAGAAAGTTTGCGAACTCATAAGGAGAGCAAAATGGCTATCAATGTAAGCACTAACGTATCTGCTATGACAGCACAACGTTACCTGAATAAAGCGTCTAATGACTTAGCGACTTCTATGGAGCGTTTGTCATCTGGTCACAAGATCAACAGCGCGAAAGACGATGCGGCTGGTCTGCAAATCTCGAACCGCTTAACAGCGCAATCACGTGGTCTTGATGTAGCAATGCGTAATGCTAACGATGGTATTTCGATCGCTCAAACCGCTGAAGGTGCGATGAACGAATCAACCAACGTACTACAACGTATGCGTGATCTAGCGATTCAATCGTCAAACGGCACTAACTCTCCAGCAGAGCGTACTGCACTGAACGAAGAGTCAATGGCACTTCAAGATGAGCTTAACCGTATCGCGGAAACAACTTCTTTTGGTGGTCGTCGTCTATTGAACGGTTCATTTGGTGAAGCGTCGTTCCAGATTGGTTCTAACTCTGGTGAAGCGATGATCATGGCGTTGACTAGCATTCGTGCCGATGATTTCCGCATGGGTGGTACTACGTTTGATTCAGAAAACGCGAAAGATAAAGATTGGCAAGTGCCGCCAACCGCAAGCGATCTTAAGTTCGAATTTAAGACTAAAGCGGGCGAAGACATCATTCTAGATATCAACACCAAAGCGGGTGACGATATTGAAGAACTGGCGACTTACATTAATGGTCAATCTGATCTAGTGAACGCATCGGTTACCGATGAAGGCCGTTTACAGCTGTTCGTTGCTGAACCTGATCTTGAGGGTTCAATGTCTATCTCTGGTGGTCTAGCATCTGAGCTAGGTATTAAGAGTGAAGGCCGTGCTACATCAGTTCAAGATATCAGCCTAACAAGCGTTGCAGGCTCACAGAACGCAATCAGTGTGATTGATTCTGCAATGAAGTACGTAGATTCACAGCGTGCTGATTTGGGTGCGAAACAGAACCGTCTAAGCCACAGTATTAATAACTTGGCAAACGTACAAGAGAACGTTGACGCTTCTAACAGCCGAATCAAAGATACGGACTTTGCGAAAGAGACGACGCAAATGACCAAGTCACAAATTCTGCAACAAGCAGGTACTTCGATACTTGCTCAAGCAAAACAGTTGCCTAACTCTGCAATGACATTATTGCAATAGTTATTGGTTGAACTTGCTGCTCGTGTTCAGACGTGAGCCATGCAGCAAGGGAAACTGGCAAGCATACTTACTATTGAGTGTTTAGCTCTCTCATCTCTCACCTGCTATCCATTTTTACGGTAAGAATGCAACGGCAAGTCGGAAATGTGTTCATTTCTCGATGATCTCCACACAGGCTCTGACGCGCCAACTAGCCCCGGTTCTCTCAAAGGAAAAGGGGCTTTTTCCTTTCTGACGTCTACCTTTCTGTTTCTTCGCTATCTACTTAGTTTGCCTAACCGCTTGTCACTCCAGTTCTCAACCTTGAATTAACTTCACCTGTTACCGCGGAAAATATCCCACCTCAATGTATTAAATCTGTCCGCATAGAGGATCTTTGATGATCGCTCATTTCTATACGTTGACCAATTTCTACGGCGTTCAGTCTGTTTTTTAAACAGTTCGAGATCTTGTACCAATTGAAGTCTGCAGTTGTTATAGAAAAATGTAATCTTTAAGTGTCTGAAAAATATTAATTTAATAATTTTTTTGTGGTTTTTTAAAAGTTTTTCTAAAGCTTCTGAATTTCGCGCCGTTATTAAAAGTAACTTTGAGAGAACTACTTTGGTTTTCCGAGACGTCGGAAACCGCTATACCGGAAAATCAATTGGAGAAATCACCATGGCAGTGAATGTAAATACAAACGTTTCAGCGATGACAGCGCAACGTTACCTAAACAACGCAAACAGCGCACAACAAACATCAATGGAGCGTCTAGCTTCAGGTTCTAAAATCAACAGCGCAAAAGATGACGCTGCAGGCCTACAAATCTCGAACCGTTTGAACGTTCAGAGCCGTGGTCTTGATGTTGCTGTACGTAACGCGAACGACGGTATCTCTATTGCACAAACTGCTGAAGGTGCAATGAACGAGACAACGAACATCCTGCAACGTATGCGTGATTTGTCTCTACAATCTTCAAACGGCTCAAACTCAAAATCTGAGCGTGTAGCGATTCAAGAAGAAGTAACAGCACTGAACGACGAACTAAACCGTATCGCGGAAACGACGTCTTTCGGTGGCAACAAGCTACTTAACGGTACTCACGGTACTAAATCATTCCAAATCGGTGCGGATAACGGTGAAGCGGTAATGCTTCAACTGAAAGACATGCGCTCTGATAACGCTCAGATGGGTGGTAAGAGCTACCAAACTGAGAATGCGAAGGACAAAGACTGGAACGTTCAAGCGGGCTCTAACGACCTGAAATTGTCGTTCACTGATAACTTTGGTCAAGCACAAGAAATCGACATCAGCGCAAAAGCGGGTGACGACATCGAAGAGCTAGCGACTTACATCAACGGTCAACAAGATTCTGTTAAAGCGTCTGTTACTGAAGACGGCAAGCTACAAATGTTCACAGGCAACAACAAAGTGAGCGGCGATGTGTCTTTCTCTGGCGGTCTTGCGGGTGAGCTAGGTATTCAAGCAGCTAAAGACGTAACGGTTGATACTATCGACGTAACATCTGTTGGCGGCGCACAAGAGTCTGTAGCAGTAATCGATGCGGCACTTAAGTACGTAGACAGTCACCGTGCTGAGCTAGGTGCTTTCCAAAACCGTTTCGACCACGCAATCAGCAACTTAGACAACATTAACGAGAACGTTAACGCATCTAAGAGCCGTATTAAAGATACCGACTTCGCGAAAGAAACGACTCAGATGACTAAATCTCAGATCCTTTCTCAAGCTTCAAGCTCGATTCTTGCTCAAGCGAAGCAAGCACCGAACTCGGCACTTAGCCTACTAGGTTAATCGATTAAAAAGCCACGTTGACTATAAGCGTCAACGTTAGGCTTCCACAAATTAGCTCGTGGTGAGAGATGAGCGCTAAACAGACCCAGCTTCGGCTGGGTTTTTTATTGCCTGTTATTTAACGAAGGCGTATTTGGAGAAGTGCATTATTGGTAAACAGAAGCAAAAGCGAGATTCCCTATCACGTTCGTGCCTCACTGTAGGGAATGACGGGAATAGGGCGATGATGATCCTATTGCTTTGCAATATAAGTACGGTTGGTCAGAGTAAGTAACGACTCAGCTAGAACAAAGACTTTTATCGTCATTCCAGAACCGAGTAGAACGAGATATCAGGGATCTCTTTTGGTTTTAAACTCAACACCACACTCATTAACTTAAATAATGGGGCAACTTTAGCGAATGTCGCCCTATTAATTGAAGCCCGATCACACTTTCCTTTGTTGTTGAAAAGAATATGAAAAAAAGCGCATTTTTTATTAAAGCTTCTAATTAAGGGGCCGTTAAAGGGATTGAGAGAAATGATATGTACCAATGTAAGGTGAGAGAGACACTGGTGCATAAACAAAATTGACATGTATTTGTGTGAGGTGAGAGTCACATAAGTACATTAAAAAATGCCTAAAGGAGATCAACTATGGCGATTAATGTAAGCACAAATGTGTCTGCAATGACGGCTCAGCGCTACCTAAATAGCGCGGCTGAAGGTACTCAAAAATCAATGGAGCGTTTGTCTTCTGGCTATAAAATCAATAGCGCAAAAGATGATGCTGCAGGCCTACAAATCTCTAACCGCTTAACGTCGCAAAGTCGTGGCCTAGATATGGCTGTAAAAAACGCGAACGATGGTATCTCTATTGCACAGACAGCTGAAGGTGCAATGAATGAGTCAACCAACATTCTGCAACGTATGCGTGACCTTTCTCTTCAATCTTCAAACGGTTCGAACAGCAAATCTGAACGTGTTGCGATCCAAGAAGAAGTCTCAGCTCTAAATACAGAACTTAACCGTATTGCTGAAACGACCTCTTTTGGTGGTAACAAGCTTCTTAACGGTACTTACGGCAGCCAATCTTTCCAAATCGGTGCTGACTCTGGTGAAGCAGTAATGCTTACAATGAATAACATGCGTACTGACACTCAAGACATGGGTGGCAAGAGCTATGGCGTTACAGAAGGCAAAGATGCTTCTTGGCGTGTAGGTGCAGGTGCTGACTTAACGATCAAATACAACGATAAGTTTGGTGAAGCACAAGAGTTGTCTATTTCTGCGAAGGAAGGCAACGACATGGAAGAGCTAGCAACTTACATCAACGGTCAAAGCCAAGACGTTAAAGCGTCAGTAGGCGAAGGCGGTAAACTGCAACTTTTCGCTTCAAGTCAAAAAGTTGAAGGCGATGTTGAGTTCGGTGGCAGCCTTGCTGGTGAACTAGGTATCGGTGCTGGTAAAGACGTTACTGTTAACGATATCGATGTAACATCGGTTGCTGGTGCAAACGAAGCGGTATCTATCATTGATGGCGCACTAAAATCTGTTGATAGTAACCGTGCTTCTCTTGGTGCTTTCCAAAACCGTTTTGACCATGCAATCAGCAACTTAGATAACATCAACGAAAACGTTAATGCATCTAAGAGTCGTATCAAAGATACCGATTACGCGAAAGAAACAACGGCAATGACGAAGTCTCAAATCCTACAACAGGCGAGTACTTCTATCCTAGCTCAAGCAAAACAATCACCATCAGCAGCTCTAAGCTTATTGGGCTAAACTTACCTCGGTAAGTAGCGGTAAACTCTACCCTGTGTAGAGTTTTACTGTATGGCTCATAAAGGAGGGAGGGAGAGTGTTATGGAAATATCATCCAACGCATCGAACATCCAGCCTTATGGCTCACCTAATGGCATTAAATTTGCAAGCGATGAAGGTAGTAGTGCGTCGAGCACTTCACGACTGAAAGAAGCAACACCTTATGACAAGGTAGAGAAATCGAAAGAGGAAGCTACCGAAGCGGCGATTCAATTAGCTCAACATAGACAAGAGCTTAATGATGAAGAACGAGTCAAGATGGTGGAGAAGGTAAACGAGTTTATCTCCTCTCTCAATAAGGGTGTTGCCTTTAAGGTTGATGAAGAGTCAGGTAGGGATGTGGTGACCATTTATGAGACCACAACCGGTGATATTATTCGCCAAATACCCGATGAAGAAATGCTTGAAATTCTAAGACGCCTAGCAGCCCAAAACTCGAATAGTCGAATATTTGAGGTGAAGGTTTAAGTCGTATTATTGAGGTGGTTTAATGAGTTTTGGCCCAATGGGGATTTCGTCTGGCATGGATATCAATTCCATGGTCAGCAAAATTGTTGATTCGGAGCGTGTACCTAAACAGCAACGAATCGACAATGAACGAACGCGAATCGATACCAGCATTAGCGCCTATGGAAGACTCAGAGAATCCCTTGATTCGATGAAAAACCTGATGACAAACTTTCGTCAGGAAAAAGCTTTTGCTGTGCGAACAGTGGAAAGTACCGATGAAGCGCTTGTCTCTGCAACCGCGACTACCGAAGCGATCGCTGGCAAATATGCCATCGATGTGTTGCAGCTTGCCCAAAGCCATAAAGTGGCTTCTGATGTGCTATCAGAAGACATGAAATTTGGCCCAGGTAAGCTGCAGGTTTCGCTTGGTGATGACAGCTTTGATGTGCAAGTTGGCGATAGATCGAAACTGATCGATATCGTTCGAAGCATAAACGGTGCAGATAGTAACCCAGGCGTTCGCGCATCGGTTATCAATGATGTTGAAGGTCCGCGACTTATTGTTGCCTCGAACCAGTCCGGTTCCGATCAGCAGATCAGTATCAACGTCGATTCTGATGCTGCCAATCCTCTCAAAAAACTCGAATACAAAACTTTGGAAGAGCGTGTTAAAGCGCTAGAGAAAGCGCGCCTTGCCGCTCAAGACGTCCTTGCTCTGACACCCGCAGGAAAAGCCGCACAACTTGTTGATGACGCGATTTCGAACGATGACCCAAATGCGAGTGAAGCACTCGATGAAGGCGGCAATGTTATCCCTGCATCCCAAACCGATTCTACCTCCGTTGCTGACGAAGACTCTCAAAGTCTTAGCTACGGCGAACAAGCCGCTGCCGACGGCCAAGCTGCCCTTGATGCAGCTAAAGCGGCAAAATCTGTCATGCCTGAAGACAATATTCCAGGTTGGACGGAAACTGCCTCTGGTACGCTTCTTGATTCTTACTACACACCAGAACTAGAGCTTGATGAAAAAGCGATAGAGAAAGCACCCGATGTTCCGGGGTGGTCAAATGCTGCCTCAGGTACGTTGACAGATTCCTACGTGACGCCAAAAGAAGCCCAGCAAAAGCTTGAGGCGGAACAAGCGCGTATCGAAGAAAAGATCTCACAAGAAAAAGCAGAGCTGGCAGAGAAAGTTCAAAAAGGCGAATTGACCGCTGAACAAGCCAAAAAGATTGAGCGTGCCAAACTCGATCCGGAAGAACGTGAGCAATTAGAGAAGGTCGATAAAGCACAAGCTGATCTTGCTCAGGCTCAAGAGTCTTTCGATACCTACAGTGGTATGACGGAAGTTCAAGCGGGACAAGACTCAATGGTTGTCTTGGATGGCGTAGCTCAGCTCTCAAGTAACAATAATGTGATTGAAGATGCGGTAGAAGGCATCGATATTACGGTAAAAGGAAAAACACCCAAAGATAAGCCGCCGGCAGAGATTGGTGTGGAGTACGACCGTAATAGTGTTCGCCAAGACATTGAAGCTTTCGTTAATTCTTACAATCAGTTTTACCAAGTGTCTAAAAACTTGGCGGGCGTTGACCCAACGACTGGCCAAAAAGGACCGCTGTCTGGCGACAGTACTGTGCGTAACGCTGACTCACGATTAAAAGGTGTGTTCTCATCAAGCATTGAAGGCGCGCCTGATAACCTAAAATCTTTGACTGAGTTTGGTATCACGACCACAAGACAAGGTTCGTTAGAGATCAACTACGACATGCTCGACCGCCAACTGAATAACAACTTCGATAAGCTGGGAGAGTTCTTTGGCGGCAACAACGGTTTTGCTAAAAAAGTCGAAGACGCGATTCAAGGTATCACAGGTATCACAGGCTCGATTCGTACAAGAGAAAAGAGCTTAGTCGAGCAAAACTACCGCCTCGCGGATGACCAAAGCGCGCTCGATCGCCGCATGGATAGCTTAGAGAGCCGTACCCACTCTAAGTTCACCGCGATGCAAGACGCGACCAGTAAGATGCAATCTCAGCTGGGCAGTATGATGAATGCGTTGGGCTAATCGATGAATAGCCAGCTTCAAGAGCTTTGTGAACTAGATCAACTAATTATCTCTAAGCTCGAATTTAGTGAAATTAATGCTGAAGAAATAACGCAGCTTGTCGATAACAGAGAACAGTTATTGCAAAACGTGCTTCAATTAATCGACTCACACCCCGACGTTAAGCAAAGTTCTGAGTGGTTTGAAGCCATTACCAGAACCAGAAAATTGGTCGAATTGATGCAGTCTGAGACGAGTCGAGTAGGTAAGACCCTACACAAATACCGTCACGGCGCTAAATCAGTTCAACAATACAAAAAGTTTTTATAGAAGAGGTTTACTATGCGCGGTTCTTTACAGGCATATAAAAAGGTATCAGTGGATAGTCAGCTAACAGCTGCCTCACCGCATAAAATTGTACAAATGCTAATGGCAGGTGCTATCGAGCGTCTGATTCAAGGCAAAGCGGCAATGCAAGCTGGCAACATTCCAGTGAAAGGTGAGCGACTTGGTAAGGCTCTAGATATCATTATTAGCTTACGTAGTTGCCTGTCTATGGACGATGGCGGCGACATTGCGAAAAACCTAGATCAACTTTATGAGTTCATGATCACGCAAATTTCTGCGGCAAATCACAAAAATGACCCACAGCCTATTGATGATGTTATCGATATTATCCGCGAAATTAAGAGCGCTTGGGACCAAATTCCGAATGAATATCACAACTTGACGTCTGCTGACGTAGGTATTTAAAGAAAAATTGCAGTTTTAACCAATCTCATATCCCTTAATTGGTTGGTTGCCTTATTTTTTTAATCAAATAAAATAGAAGCCATTAGATAGCCTAATGGCTTTTTTCGTTGCTGATTTCCTAAATTTGTCCACGTAAAACATAATCATTGATACATATCTCTGTTTTATAGATTACGTCGCTCACCGTTTTTCCGCATCGCACCAAAATAAAGGCAATAATTCCTACTTATGCAAGGTTTGGCAAAACTGCTTGTCGTCGACGATAACGCTCAAGATCGTCACAATTTAAGCACAATATTAGAGTTTGTAGGAGAGAGCTGCGAAGTAATCAGCTCTGAACAAGCGCGCAAGGTTGACTGGTCACAACAGTGGGCCGGTTGCATCATTGGCTCAATTAAAGGTAAAGGCTTCAACGCATTACTGAATGAAAAGCTTGTTCACGCCAATCACATCCCACTATTAGTGATTGGCAAAAATAATCACCCGGTTGATGAGCTCACTAACTTTGTTGGTGAACTCGAACTTCCTCTTAACTACCCGCAATTAAGTGATGCATTAAGACACTGTAAAGACTTCTTAGGCCGTAAGGGTGTTCAAGTTGTCTCTTCGGCACGTAAGAACACACTGTTTCGTAGCTTAGTCGGTCAAAGTGCTGGCATTCAAGAAGTACGTCACTTAATTGAACAAGTATCTTCGACAGAAGCGAATGTACTGATTCTTGGTGAATCAGGCACGGGCAAAGAAGTCGTAGCACGTAATATTCATTATCATTCTAAGCGTCGTTCTGGGCCTTTCGTGCCAGTGAACTGTGGCGCAATTCCGCCAGATTTATTGGAAAGCGAACTGTTCGGCCATGAGAAGGGCGCATTTACTGGTGCGATTACTGCACGTAAAGGCCGCTTTGAATTGGCTGAAGGTGGCACACTGTTTCTTGACGAGATTGGCGATATGCCAATGGCGATGCAGGTTAAGCTGCTACGCGTCTTACAAGAACGATGTTTTGAGCGTGTAGGTGGCAACAGCACGATTCAAGCTGATGTTCGCGTGATTGCGGCAACACACCGCAACCTTGAAGACATGATCGATGATGACTCGTTCCGTGAAGATCTTTACTACCGCTTGAATGTATTCCCGATTGAGATGCCAGCGCTGCAAGATCGCAAAGAAGACATTCCACTGTTGCTCCAAGAGCTAATGACACGAATGGAAGCAGAAGGCAGCATGCCTATTTGCTTTACACCTCGCGCGATTAACTCTTTGATGGAGCACTACTGGCCGGGCAACGTTCGTGAATTAGCGAACCTAGTTGAGCGCATGGTTATCCTTTATCCAAATAGCTTGGTTGATGTAAACCATCTGCCAACTAAGTATCGATACAGCGATATTCCTGAGTTCCAGCCGGAGTTTAATAGCTTTGTGTCTGAAGAAGAACAAGAGCGTGATGCACTGGCTGACTTGTTCTCAGAAGATTTCAGCTTTGATCAGCAAGATGATATCGCTGACAACGCAAACGCACCTCAAGAGCTACCACCAGAAGGGGTAAACCTGAAAGAGCTGCTCGCGGATATGGAAGTGAATATGATCAACCAAGCCTTGGAAGCGCAGGGCGGTATTGTTGCTCGTGCGGCTGACATGCTTGGAATGCGCAGAACCACTTTGGTTGAAAAAATGCGTAAATATAACTTGCAGCGTTAGTGTCCAGTTTTATACGAAAGTGAAAACTAGCACGCACATTTTAGCTATTTCGTAACGCTAGCTAAGTGAACTGATAAACCATAGTCGAGTTGTTGCTTGCTTAACTATGTGATAAATATAGCAAATAGCCTGATTCGTGTTTTACGTGTCAGGCTGTTTTAGTATTTGAGGCAAATTTTTGACATGCACGTATCTAACGAACCAGAAAATCAATCACATCTAGATTCTGTTGAACAGCAGGTTGAGCGCTATAAGCAAGTGCTCGATGTGATGCCAGCAGGGGTCATCTTGTTAGATACACATGGCGAAGTGAGAGAAGCCAACCCTGAAGCGCACCGCATTCTTGGGGTAGAGCTCGTAGGCGAGAAGTGGTTTTCGGTCATTCAAAGTGCCTTCGACCCTAAAGACGATGATGGTCACGAGATCTCATTGAAGAACGGACGAAAAGTACGTTTGGCGATTTCAGCTTCTACTACGGGTCAACTTATCTTGATTACCGACCTGACAGAAACTCGTCTTTTACAGTCTCGCGTGAGTGATCTTCAGCGCTTGTCGTCATTAGGCAGAATGGTGGCCTCGCTTGCCCATCAGGTTCGTACGCCGCTTTCTAGTGCGATGTTGTATGCATCCAACCTTGCCGCGCCAAATCTGCCACCGGCAACAAAGACACGTTTTCAATCTAAGCTTATGGATAGATTGCATGACTTAGAGAAGCAAGTGAACGACATGCTGTTGTTTGCCAAAGGCGGCGACAACAAGGTCGTTAAGCCATTTACTGTCGCTGAATTGATTACCGAATTTCACCCTATGGTGGAAGCGGCACTGAAATCCAACCAGATTGATTACTGCCAAGAAGTTGAAGGCGAAGAGACTCAAATGTTTGGCAACGCCAACGCCATCGCATCAGCGTTAAGTAATCTGGTTTTGAATGCAGTTCAAATTGCTGGCAAGGAATCGCAGATTGATGTGTTTTTTAGACCAGTAAACGGCGAGCTTAAAATATCAGTACAAGACAGTGGTCCCGGCGTACCGAAAGAGCTTCAAGGTAAAATTATGGAACCATTCTTTACCACTCGTTCTCAAGGTACAGGTTTAGGCTTAGCCGTTGTACAAATGGTATGTCGAGCACATGAAGGCCGACTGGAATTGATCTCAGAAGAAGGTGATGGCGCATGTTTTACTATGTGCTTGCCGCTAGAAAGAAGCGCTTCTACTGAAGACTAATAAGTTTTAATTGAATTTACACTGGAGAATCCTATGGCTCAAAGCAAAGTGTTAATCGTCGAAGATGATGAAGGCCTACGCGAAGCCCTTGTCGACACTCTCGCGCTGGCTGGCTATGAATGGCTGGAAGCAGATAGCGCGGAAGATGCTCTGGTCAAATTAAAATCCAACTCCGTTGATATTGTTGTGTCTGACGTTCAAATGGCAGGCATGGGTGGTTTGGCGCTACTGAGAAACATCAAGCAGCATTGGCCAAACTTACCAGTGTTATTGATGACTGCTTACGCCAACATTGAAGACGCTGTTGCAGCAATGAAAGAGGGCGCGATCGATTACATGGCGAAGCCATTTGCGCCTGAAGTATTGTTAAACATGGTGAGCCGCTACGCTCCCGTAAAATCGGACGACAATGGTGATGCCATCGTTGCCGATGAGAAAAGCATTAAGCTAATGATGTTGGCTGATAAAGTCGCGAAGACAGATGCCAATGTCATGGTGCTTGGACCTAGTGGTTCAGGTAAAGAGGTGATGTCTCGTTATATTCACAACGCATCTAGTCGTAAAGATGGTCCGTTTGTCGCGATCAACTGTGCAGCAATCCCAGACAATATGTTGGAAGCGACCCTGTTTGGTTACGAGAAAGGCGCATTTACTGGCGCTATTCAAGCTTGTCCGGGTAAGTTCGAACAAGCGCAAGGCGGCACTATTTTGTTGGATGAGATCAGTGAAATGGATCTTAGCCTTCAAGCCAAACTACTGCGTGTCTTACAAGAGCGCGAGGTTGAGCGTTTAGGCAGTCGTAAGAGCATCAAGTTAGATGTTCGTGTGTTAGCGACCAGTAACCGAGATCTCAAACAGTATGTTTCTGAAGGGAATTTCCGTGAAGACTTGTATTACCGACTGAATGTATTCCCAATTTCTTGGCCACCACTGTGTGAGCGTAAAGGCGATATTGAGCCTTTAGCCAAGCACTTAGTTGAGCGCCACTGCACCAAACTTGGCATGCCAGTGCCAGTGATGTCAGCGCAAGCGATCAGCAAACTCGTCAATTATCCGTGGCCGGGCAATGTTCGTGAATTAGATAATGTGGTACAGCGTGCGTTAATCTTAAGCGAGCAAGAGAATATCTCTGGTGAGCACATTCTGCTTGAAGGTGTCGATTGGCAAGATGCAAGCAGCCTACAACAAATCGTTGAAGGTAATGACGTTGCAGCGCCAGACATTAAGCCGATTGCTGAAGCAAATCCAATCAGTAAAGTGGCGGCTAGCAGCGAAGGGCTTGGTAATGAGCTTAGAGATCAAGAGTATGCGATCATTCTTGAAACTCTGATCGCGTGCAATGGCCGACGCAAAGATATGGCGGAAAAGCTGGGTATTAGTCCTCGTACTTTGCGTTATAAGTTAGCGAAAATGCGCGATGCTGGAATAGATATCCCAAACTGAGGATAGATTAGTAGTGTCAGCTTTCTGACTAGTGTAATACGATATCTAGTCAATTTAATGTGTGGCACGCTAATTGCTCTGTCAATAATACAGCTAAATAGATAGTCATAATTTTGACTCCTGAGGTAGTAGATGAGAATAGATGGTTTACAAGGCGAAATGCAGGCAATGATGGTCGAAGCTGCCAGCGCGCGTCCCGCAGCAACGGGGCAAGCGGTCGGTGCAGATTTTGGCAACATGCTGACTAATGCCATCAATAATGTGAACTCATTACAGAAGACCTCAGGTGATCTTCAAGCTCGTTTTGATAGTGGTGACCAAAGCGTGTCTCTATCAGACGTGATGATTGCTCGTAATAAATCTAGTGTGGCTTTTGAGGCGACGATCCAAATTAGAAATAAATTGGTCGAATCGTATAAAGAGCTGATGAACATGCCGGTATAAGTTAGGTAGTTAAATAGTGGCAGATAATAGTCAAACAACAGATTTAACCGTGAGCGATAGCAACGACCACGCACTTATTGCAGGTTCTGAGCTAGATGGCGAAGGGCAAAATCCCGATCTAGGTGAACGCAGTTCATCGAAGTTCGATATGGCAGTAGGTGACCTCGATTTACTTCGTCAGGTGGTCCTAGTCCTTTCCATCTCTATCTGTGTAGCGCTGATTGTGATGCTGTTTTTCTGGGTTAAAGAGCCAGAAATGCGTCCATTAGGGGCCTACGAAACAGAAGAGTTGATTCCCGTTCTTGATTACTTAGATCTGCAAAAGATCGAGTACTCTCTTGAAGGCAATACCATCTCTGTTCCTGCTAGTGAGTACAACTCGTTGAAGCTGAATATGGTACGAGCTGGTTTGAATCAAGAACGAAACGCGGGTGATGACATCCTCATGCAAGACATGGGCTTCGGTGTATCACAGCGTTTAGAGCAAGAGCGCCTTAAGTTAAGCCGAGAAAGACAGCTTGCAAAAGCCATTGAGCAGATGAAACAAGTGCGTAAAGCGCAGGTTTTATTAGCCTTGCCGAAGCAAAGCGTGTTTGTGCGTCATAACCAAGAAGCCTCTGCCTCAGTATTCTTAACTCTAAAAACAGGTACTAACCTCAAGCAGCAAGAAGTCGATTCTGTTGTGGATATGGTGGCGAGTGCCGTTCCGGGGATGAAAACTTCACGCATTACCGTAACCGATCAACACGGCCGACTTCTGAGTTCAGGTTCTCAGGACCCAATGTCAGCGGCGCGCCGTAAAGAACACGAATTAGAGCGTAACCAAGAGCAAGCGCTGCGTGAGAAAATTGACTCTATACTGATTCCTATTCTTGGGTTTGGTAACTATACCGCTCAGGTTGATATTCAGCTCGATTTCAGTGCTGTGGAGCAAACGAGAAAGCGTTTTGATCCGAACACGCCAGCAACACGAAGCGAATACACATTAGAAGATTATAACAACGGCAATACTGTGGCTGGCATTCCGGGTGCGTTGAGTAATCAGCCCCCTGCTGATGCTTCAATCCCGCAAGACGTTGCTCAGATGAAAGACGGTGCTCTGACAGGTCAAGGTTCGGTTCATAAAGAAGCGACCCGAAACTTCGAGCTAGACACAACCATCAGTCACGAGCGTAAACAGACTGGTACGGTGAACCGTCAAACAGTTTCTGTCGCGATTAAAGACCGTCAATCATTGAACCCAGATACAGGTGAAGTGGTTCACACGCCAATTCCAGCGAGCGAAATCAATGCCATTCGCCAAGTGCTGATTGGTACGGTGGGCTTTGACGAAACTCGTGGTGATTTACTCAACGTATTAAGCATGCAGTTCGCACCTCAAGTCACCGATGTTGTCGCTGATGTGCCGATTTGGGAACATCCAAACTTTAATGATTGGGTTCGCTGGTTTGCGAGTGCGTTGGTTATTATTGTGGTGGTATTAGTCCTTGTTCGCCCTGCAATGAAGAAACTGCTTAACCCAGCAGCTGACAACGATGATCAAATGTACGGCCCTGATGGTATGCCAATTGGTGCCGACGGCGAAACCAGCCTAATTGGCGGTGATATTGAAGGTGGTGAGCTGTTTGAATTTGGTTCAAGCATCGACTTACCTAACCTGCACAAAGACGAGGACGTGCTCAAAGCAGTACGTGCACTTGTAGCGAATGAACCAGAGCTAGCAGCTCAAGTAGTTAAGAATTGGATGACAGATGGCTAACGAAATTGTTCCACAACAAGCTGAAGGCGGTGATGTGCTTGATGTCGCGAGTGTGGATATCGCCTCAATCTCAGGCGATGAGCGCGCAGCGATCTTGTTGTTAAGTTTAAACGAAGAAGATGCGGCGGGTATTATTCGTCACCTAGAACCTAAACAGGTTCAACGTGTGGGTAGTGCGATGGCTCGTGCAACGGATTTATCACAAGAGAAGGTAGGCGCAGTGCACCGTGCTTTCTTGGATGATATTCAGAAGTACACCAACATTGGTATGGGCAGCGAAGACTTCATGCGTAATGCGCTGGTGGCTGCTCTGGGTGAAGACAAGGCGAATAACCTTGTTGACCAAATCCTTCTGGGAACCGGCTCTAAAGGTTTGGATTCTCTTAAGTGGATGGATCCTCGTCAGGTGGCGAGCATCATCATCAACGAGCACCCGCAGATTCAAACGATTGTATTGTCGTACCTCGATGCTGATCAGTCGGCAGAGATACTGTCTCAGTTCCCAGAGCGTGTTCGTCTGGATCTGATGATGCGTATTGCTAACCTTGAAGAAGTTCAACCTTCAGCACTTGCTGAACTGAATGAAATCATGGAGAAACAGTTCGCGGGTCAAGCTGGTGCTCAAGCAGCCAAAATTGGTGGCCTGAAAGCTGCGGCTGAGATCATGAACTACATGGACAACAACGTCGAAGGTGTCTTGATGGATCAAATCCGTGATCAAGACGAAGACATGGCAACTCAGATTCAAGATCTTATGTTTGTCTTTGAAAACCTTATTGAAGTTGATGACCAAGGTGTTCAACGACTGCTGCGTGATGTTCCGCAAGACATTCTACAGAAGGCGCTTAAAGGTGCTGATGAAGGTCTGCGTGAGAAAATCTTCAAGAACATGTCTAAACGTGCTGCCGATATGATGAGAGACGATATTGAGGCGATGCCGCCAGTGAAAGTCTCTGATGTAGAAGCGGCTCAGAAAGAGATTTTGGGCATTGCGAGGAAGATGGCCGACAGTGGCGAGATTATGCTGTCTGGTGGCGCCGACGAGTTCCTTTAATATAGAAACCTCAAAAGCCCCACACCGTTGGGGCTTTTCTTTATCCAATCTCGAACCACAGATTAATTAAGTTTAACTGCTTGAATTTACAATGCAGTTTGACTCACTCATAAATAGGTACTGATATGTCAGGTGATAGAAAACGCGGCTTCCTTCGCCCTGAAGAAGATAATACGGTTGCCCAACCTCAGAAATGGGGGCTGCCTGACTACACCTCTGATGTGAGTAAACAAGCCAAAGAAACGGCGTTTAACTACGATCCGGGTTGGATGCCTACGGTAGAAGAAGCCATTGAAGATGAAGAGCTTGTTCTGACTGAAGAGCAAATCGAACTGATTAAGCAGGGCGCTTATCAAGAAGGTCTTCATCAAGGTCAAGAAGCGGGCTTCAAGCAAGGCTACGAAAAGGGCAAAGAAGAAGGTTTTGTCGCTGGCCATGCCGAAGGCAATGAAGCCGGTAAGCTTGAGGGCGTGACTGCTGGTCAAGAGTATATCCAGCAGCAAGTCGCCATCTTTATGGGTCTCGCGAACCAGTTTGCTCAACCTTTGGAGCTAATGAATGCTCAAGTTGAGAAGCAACTGGTCGACATGGTGTTAACCATGGTTAAAGAAGTGGTTCACGTTGAAGTTCAAACCAACCCACAAATCATCTTAGATACAGTGAAAGAGTCGGTCGAGTCACTACCAATCTCTGGTCACGCTATCACCTTGAAGCTTAACCCTGAAGACGTTGCAATTATTCGCTCTGCGTATGGTGAAACCGAATTGGATTGCCGTAATTGGACGTTAGTTGCCGAGCCTGCACTCAACCGTGGCGATGTCCAAATCGAAGCGGGGGAATCGAGCGTCAACTATCGAATGGAAGAGCGCGTGAAGAACGTGATTCAAAGCTTCTGCGGCGCTAATCGTCATCAAGGCCATGTGTAATGCTTGAGTTAGCAAATCGTCTCAGCCAATACAAAATCGAAGGGCTAAAGTCACGACCCGTTGCCTCCGGTAAATTGGTGCGTGTTGTCGGCTTAACCCTTGAGGCAACAGGCTGTAAAGCGCCGATTGGTAGCTTGTGCTTGGTTGAGACCATGTCTGGTCAGATGGAAGCCGAAGTGGTTGGCTTCTCTGGCGATAACCTATTTTTAATGCCAAGCGAACAAATCACAGGGATCTTACCCGGTGCTCGAGTTACACCAATGACCTCTGAAAGTGGCATTCCTGTCGGGATGGAACTGCTTGGTCGTGTCATCGACGGTGTCGGTAATCCTCTGGATGGACTTGGCCCTATCTATACCGAGCAACGCGCTTCATTTAATGCAGAGCCTATTAACCCTCTAGCACGTAAACCAATCTCCGAGCCGCTTGATGTTGGCTTAAAGGCGATTAACGGCTTGCTGACCGTAGGTAAAGGGCAACGTATTGGTCTATTTGCGGGTTCTGGTGTCGGTAAATCCGTAACACTAGGCATGATGACACGAGGCACAACCGCACAAGTGGTTGTAGTTGGTCTAATCGGTGAACGTGGACGTGAAGTAAAAGAATTTATCGAAGAGATTCTCGGTGAAGACGGTCGTAAACGGTCGGTGGTCGTTGCGGCTCCTGCAGACTCATCGCCATTGATGCGATTGAAAGGCTGTCAAACGGCACTGACGGTAGCGGAATACTTCCGTGACCAAGGTTTAGATGTTCTGCTATTGATGGATTCACTGACTCGTTTTGCACAGGCTCAGCGTGAAATTGCCCTGTCTGTTGGTGAGCCACCAGCAACCAAAGGTTATCCGCCTTCTGTTTTTGCCAAGCTTCCAGCACTGGTAGAACGTGCAGGTAACGGCAACGATGAACAAGGCTCTATCACCGCTTTCTTTACCGTGTTAACCGAAGGCGATGACTTACAAGATCCGATTGCCGATGCTTCACGAGCGATTCTTGATGGTCACGTTGTCTTGTCACGTGAGATGGCGGATGCGGGTCATTACCCTGCGATTGATGTTGAAAAATCCGTCAGCCGTGTGATGCCTCAAATCACCACCGAAGAACATGTCTTGATGTCGAAAGCGGTAAGGCAAGTGCTTTCTATTTGTCGCAAAAACCAAGACTTGGTATCGATTGGTGCTTACAAACCGGGTACTGACCCTGCGATTGATAGCGCCTTCACCTTGAAGCCGAAACTGGACGAGTATTTACAGCAGAAGATGAAAGAAACGGTTCCTTACGACATGTGCGTCAACATGTTGAAGCATGTGCTGGGTGGCTAACAATGAATAAGGTTAGTCATGGATAACGCATTAGAGTTTCTTCTCGATCAAGCCAAAGATCAAGAAAACCAAGCTGTTTTAGCGCTGAATAAAGCCAATGCAGAGCTACAAGGTTACTACGAACAGGTTGCGCAGATTGAAAAGTATCGACTGGATTACTGTCAGCAACTCGTTGACCGCGGTAAGGCTGGATTAACCGCCAGTCAATATGGTCACTTGAATCGCTTCTTAACCCAATTGGATGAAACGCTTTCTAAACAGAGGGAAGCAGAGCATCACTTTAAAAATCAGGTTGATAACTGCCAGAACTACTGGATGGAATTGCGTAAAAAACGCAAATCTTATGAGTGGTTGATGGAGAAAAAGCAGAAAGAGAAAGCCAGACTGCAAGATCAAAGAGAACAAAAGCAGATGGACGAGTTCTCAACGCTATTGTACAGCCGAAAGAAGATGTGATCCTAAGCCACGAATGACATCGGTGATATTCGCTAGATTGTAGTATCGAAACTTATAGGCATGTTTCTTGCTCCGTTTTATATAAAATTGCGTTTTTTGCCTGCCAAAGGTATCAAAAGCGCCCGACTTTCTTTTTGTTGCCGATTTTTGGCAGCAAAGCTAGTAGATAGAGCTTGTATATATGAATGTTAGTCCTTCCTCAAATTCAGCGACCAACAAAACGTCATCGTTGTTGGACACCGGTTCTGCCGCTTCAAAGGTAGAAGAAACCGGCGATTCAAAAGGTTTTTTTGAATCGTTTAAAGAAGCGCTCGGCTTTGAAGAAAGTGACAGCAAGGCTGCAGTAAAAGACGCAGAAAGTGCTTCAAAATCTGAAGGCAAACAACCTTCGGTTGAAGGTGATGCGTCTTCTGAAAAGGCTAACAGTGGGTCGGCGGGGAAAACGCAAGGCGATGTAGCTGAATCAAAGAGCACAGATGCGACTAGCGAGGCTCAAGCCAAACAAGCTGGTACAGCGGTAGATGCTGAAAAGGCGTCTGTTGAAGATGCGAAGACCAATAAGTCAGGTGTTGAACAAACGGCTGAATTAGATTCGCAGTCGAAAGACAAAGCCTCATCGAACATGGCGGGTGACGACACCTCTGCTGAGAAAACTCAATCTCAAGGTGAACAACTTCAAGCTGCTTCTGCTGGTCAACATTCAAAAGATCAAACTGCAGAGTTAAAAGCCAAAGATGCTTCTCAAGCCAACGCAGCGATGAGCGAAGGCAATAAATTGCTTGGTCAGTTGGACGAGGCAAACAAAACGCTTAATAAGACACCGAACGGCAAAGGCTTGCCTCAGCAAGCTCAGATAGACCAAGTTCAAAGTAATATCACGGGTGCTCCTATTGCAGGTGCCTCCGTTGCGGGTCTGGCGACACAACAAAATAATACGGCAAACACAGAAAGCGCTCTTGAAGTGGACTCTGAAATTGCGGTGCTTACTGGCGGTAAAGGTGTTTCTCAGCTGACTGATGATGAAGTCCGACAGCTAATGGACAAAGGCGTGACCCCTGAGCAGATCGAAGCAAGCATGAGCCGAGAGCTGAACCAGAAAAATGCGGCTAGCGCAGTTGTTACCGATCAAAGCCAAACACTCTCACCAGCTGAACTCGAGCTAGCGAAACAGGTTGATGCTCATACTAAAGCGCTGAACCAATTGAATGCTCAGATTGAATCAGAGCAGTCTGTTGTGGACGGTTTGCTACAAAAGCAACAAAGCGGCGCTAAGTTAACGGTTGATGAGCAAGCTGCCTTAGCTAAAGCTACCTCTAATATAGAAGTGTTGAATCAACAACTAGCCAATGTTCAACAGCAAGCTACTGCTTTACTAAGCCAAGCCCCGAATGCGAGTGGCACCTCAGCTAACCCAACCGCGATTGATTGGGATAATGCAGATTCGAATGAAGCTAAGGCCTTAGCGGCAGTAGCATCGACAGCAGCTGTCGCGACCGCTGCTCAGCAAGCGACATCACAGGCCTCGTCTCAAGCTGCCGCCAATGCTGTTTCAGACAAGGCAGCAATGTTGCACGCTAATAATGCGCACGCGGCCCAACAGGCTGCGGCTCAACAAGCTAACCTTGCTTCACCTCAACAAGCTGCGTTAGACCCTGCTTTAACTGCGCAAGGGGTGGCGATGAATGCAGCACCAGCCGCGACCAAAGCAGGTTCGACGGACATGTTACTTAAAGCTGGAGCCGGAGCAGCGGCACTGTCTGGTCTTGGGAAAGCGGGTGCTAAAGAAGACTCTAAAGATTCGACATTTGCTCAACAGATAGCTTCTGCTGCGGGTGTTCAAGGCGCTGCAACTGCGGGTTCTGCGCCAACCCGAGCTGAGATTCAAGCGGCTCAACAAGCACCTTTACAGCTGACTAAAGAACTCGCGAATGAGCAGGTCGCGGAAAAAGTACAAATGATGATGTCTAAGAACCTTAAGAACTTAGACATCCGCCTCGACCCACCAGAGTTGGGGCAAATGAAGATTCGCATGACCATGAACAATGATGTGGCAAGCGTTCATTTCACAGTGAACAGCCAACAAGCGAGGGATGTGATAGAACAAACCTTACCTCGTTTAAGAGAAATGCTTGCTCAACAAGGTATGCAGCTCGCTGATTCGTCTGTTCAGCAACAGAATTCAGGTCAAGGGCAAGATAGATACAACAATGGTGAGCAACAATCCGGCTCTAACCGCACAAATGATGCTCAAGGTGATGAAAACCTTGATAGCGGCAGCAATCTTGAATTGAATGTCGCATCAAAGCGTGATGGAATTAGTTATTATGCCTAATATCAGGCCTATAGCAGCTCGTTAGTGGAAGTAACAGGAAGTTAAAGAACAGTATGAACGCAGAACTAGACCCAGCTAAAAAGAAAAGTAAGCTCCTAATCATCATAATTGCCGTAGTCGTTTTACTGCTTGGCGTTGGTGGTGCACTGTTCTTTTTCCTAGGCTCAGATGATGGTGCTTCTGAATCTCAGTCTCAACCCGCAACTGCTGTGGTCGCTGCTGAGCCTGTTATGTATGTTAATATTCCTCAGCCTTTCTTGTTCAATGTGACCGGTGATAAAAAAGATCGCCTAGTCCAGATAAAAGCACAGCTGATGGTACGCGGCAGTAAGAATGAAGATCTCGCGCGTTACCACTCTCCACTTGTCGAAAGTACACTGCTAGCAACGTTCGCTTCGGCAACAGTTGACCAACTGCGTTCCCCAACAGGGCGAGTTGAACTGCGTGATAAGGCGACTGAAGATATTAAAGCCAGTCTGTCTCAAGCTGTTGGCCAGCCTGTGATTGAAAAAGTGCTATTCACTGACTTCGTAATTCAATAGGTAATTTGTGACCGATTTATTAAGCCAAGACGAAATTGATGCGCTGTTACACGGCGTTGATGATGTTGAAGAAGTTGAAGATGTCTTAGAAACCGAAAATGACAACGCGGTCAATTTCGACTTCTCATCTCAAGATCGAATCGTCCGTGGTCGAATGCCGACCCTTGAACTTATTAACGAGCGCTTCGCACGTCATATGCGTATCAGCTTGTTTAATATGTTACGTAAAACGGCTGAAGTGTCGATCAACGGCGTACAGATGATGAAGTTTGGTGAGTACCAAAACACATTGTATGTACCCACCAGTTTAAACATGGTGCGTTTCCGTCCGTTAAAAGGTACGGCACTGATCACCATGGAAGCACGTCTTGTTTTCATTCTCGTAGAGAACTTTTTTGGTGGTGATGGTCGCTTCCACGCCAAGATTGAAGGCCGTGAATTTACGCCGACTGAAAGACGTATTATCCAGCTGCTGCTGAAAATTGTTTTTGAAGATTACAAAGAAGCTTGGTCTCCAGTGATGGGGGTTGAGTTTGAATACCTGGATTCTGAAGTGAACCCAAGTATGGCGAACATTGTGAGCCCAACAGAAGTGATCGTCGTGAGCTCGTTCCACATTGAGGTAGATGGCGGTGGTGGTGACTTCCACGTCGTGATGCCTTATTCAATGGTAGAACCGATCCGTGAATTGCTGGATGCGGGTGTTCAATCAGACAAAATGGAAACCGACGTTCGTTGGAGCACAGCACTGCGTGATGAAATCATGGATGTGCCTGTTAACTTCCGCGTCAACCTTCTAGAGCAAGACATCTCGCTGCGCGACTTAATGGAGTTGCGCCCAGGTGATGTGATTCCAATGAATATGCCTGAACACGCGACCATGTTTGTTGAAGAATTGCCGACGTACCGTGTGAAAATGGGTCGTTCGGGTGAAAAGCTCGCGGTACAGATTTCTGAAAAAATTCAACGACCACATGTGGTCAAAACTGATCTCGCCTTTCTAGGTAAAGACTTAATGTCTGAGCTAGAAAATAGCGATGATGACGAATAGCAAAATAGATAAAAGTATAGGAATTGGTAATGGAACCTAGTGAAGATCAAAAGCTAGCAGACGAATGGGCTGCAGCACTTGGTGAAGACCCTTCAGCGCCGTCAATTGATGTTGATGATGTGCTCGCGGCACCACTTGATGAGCTAACCGATTCATCGTCTCCGATTTCTGAAGATGAGCGTCGTAAGCTGGATACCATTATGGATATCCCAGTGACCATTTCGATGGAAGTGGGTCGTTCTCAGATCAGTATTCGTAACCTACTTCAATTGAACCAAGGTTCGGTTGTAGAGCTTGATCGAATCGCCGGTGAGTCACTGGATGTGATGGTAAACGGTACTTTGATTGCTCACGGTGAAGTGGTTGTGGTAAACGACAAATTTGGTATTCGTTTGACTGACGTTATTAGCCAAACAGAACGCATTAAGAAGCTGCGTTAATGAGTCTTTTGTCTCAAAGACTAGCGCGCCTGTTAAAAGTAGGCTTGGGAATAGGGTTATTAACTACTCCTTCCATTGCCTTTGCTGCAACGCCGCCTTCTCTTGATTTAGCGACCACTTTTGGGTCGCTAATTTTCGTTATAGCCTTCATCTTATTTATTGCTTGGCTACTGAAACGAATGCAAGTGCCAGCGATGTCCAATCAGCAAGGTTTAGCAATTGTTAGGCAAATCCCTGTGGGCACAAAAGAGCGTATTGCTATCGTGCAAGCGGGTGATGAGCAGTTCTTGGTGGGCATTACCACACAATCCATTCAGCTGATCTCTAAGCTTGATAAACCTCTTACTCAGGAGATGCTGGAAAAAAGTACATTCTCAAGTCAGCTTTCCCAGCTCATGAAAAAAGATGCAAACAAATAACGGACTTTTGAACTCATCTTACTCTTGCCAAGCCGGATCTTTCCGCGCGGTGAAAGTGCTACTGGTTCAGCTTACTCTTCTCTGTACCCTTTTATTCAGTGTGTCGGTATTCGCACAGGCTGAAGACGGCACTGTAATCCCTGCCAACACCGCGGGATCAGAGTCGGTCACCATCAGCACGATGGAACAAGACCAAGCTAAATCGACCACCATGACCACTGGCAGTTTGACGGGTAATGGGGGTGGTATTCCTGCTTTCACCATGACAACCAATGCCAATGGTGGTGAAGATTACTCGATAAACCTGCAAATTCTAGCGTTAATGACCATGCTTGGCTTCTTGCCTGCAATGGTGATATTGATGACTTCGTTCACCCGCATCGTGGTGGTGATGTCTATCTTGCGTCAGGCGATGGGTTTGCAACAAACGCCTTCCAACCAAGTGATCATTGGTATCGCGATATTCTTGACCTTTTTCATCATGTCACCTGTGATCAATCAGGTTAACGAGCAGGCGGTTCAACCCTATTTGAATGAACAAATATCGGCGCGACAGGCATTTGATGTTGCCCAAGGCCCGATCAAATCATTCATGCTGAAACAGACTCGAATTAAAGATCTAGAGACCTTTGTTGAGATCTCTGGGGCGGAAGTGACCAACCCAGAAGATGTCTCAATGGCGGTTCTGATCCCTGCGTTTATCACATCGGAATTGAAAACGGCTTTCCAGATAGGCTTTATGCTGTTCTTGCCGTTTCTGATCATCGACTTGGTGGTGGCGTCGGTATTGATGGCGATGGGTATGATGATGTTGTCACCGATGATTGTATCCTTGCCGTTTAAGTTGATGCTGTTCGTTCTCGTTGATGGTTGGAACTTGATACTCTCCACACTCGCCGGCAGTTTTGCCTTGTAGCTGGGGGAAATCATGAATCCTGAAATATTCGTAGAGTTGTTCCGAGACGCGCTTTGGATGGTATTAATTATGGTTTGCGCCATTATTATTCCTAGCCTGCTGATCGGTTTGGTCGTGGCTATCTTCCAAGCGGCGACCTCGATCAACGAACAAACATTGAGTTTCCTGCCGCGTTTGATCGTGACCTTATTGGCCTTGATGCTGTTTGCACACTGGATGACTCAGATGATGATGGAGTTCTTTTTTGAACTCATCGAACGCTTGCCTCAAGTTCTGTATTAAATCGATATGGAATACCCAACGAGCCTTGTACTAGAGTGGTTAGCCAATTATTTTTGGCCCTACACTCGCATCTCAGCCATGCTGATGGTGATGACGGTCACCGGCGCACGCTTTGTGTCGCCGCGTATTCGTCTGTATTTAGGTTTGGCGATTACCTTCGCGGTGATGCCCGCGATCCCTGCGGTTCCCAAAGAGATTGAACTGTTGTCTTTTCAAGGTTTCCTTACTGTCTTTGAGCAAATCGTGATCGGCGTGGCGATGGGCTTTGTCACTCAGTTCATGATTCAAACCTTCGTTATGCTCGGCCAGATACTCGGTATGCAATCGAGCTTGGGCTTCGCCTCTATGGTTGACCCGGCAAACGGTCAGAACACGCCAGTACTCGGCCAGCTATTCATGTTGCTTGCGACCATGTTTTTCTTGGCGACCGACGGTCACTTGAAGATGTTGCAGCTAGTGGTATTCAGTTTTAAAACTTTGCCTATCGGCAGTGGTTCTCTGACCTCAGTCGATTTTAGAGAACTCGCATTGTGGCTCGGTATCATGTTCAAAACGGCATTGGCGATGTCTTTATCTGGCATTATTGCACTGCTGACGATTAACCTTTCTTTTGGTGTAATGACGCGTGCTGCACCTCAGTTAAACATTTTTTCTTTGGGTTTTGCATTTGCGCTACTCGTGGGTCTGTTACTTTGTTGGTATATCCTTGGCGGCTTGTATAGTCACTATGAGCTATTCTGGATGCAAGGCGAGCAACAGATATGTCGTCTAATCCGGTTAGATTGCTAGGAGACTGAAATGGCAGAGTCAGACGGTCAAGAACGCACAGAAGACGCCACGCCCAGACGCTTGCAACAGGCCAAAGAGAAAGGGCAGGTTGCAAGGTCAAAAGAGCTAGCGTCAGCGTCGGTATTAATTGTCGGTGCGATTGCATTAATGTGGTTTGGCGAATCCATGGCGAAGGCTTTGTTCGAGGCTATGCAGCGCCTGTTCTCTTTAAGTCGCGACGAAATCTTTGACACCAATAAGCTTCTTGAAATCGCTGGTGGCGCACTGGTGAACCTGCTGTTTCCGCTGTTCTTAATTCTGATCACCTTGTTTGTTGCGGCTGTTATTGGCGCTGCAGGTGTCGGCGGGATTAACTTTTCGATGCAAGCTGCAATGCCTAAAGCGTCGAAGCTCAACCCTCTCAGCGGTATTAAGCGGATGTTTGGCCTACAAAGCTGGGTTGAACTGCTCAAATCTATTTTGAAAGTAGCGCTCGTGTCGGGCATGGCGATTTATCTGATTCAAGCCTCTCAGCATGACTTGATGCAGCTAAGCATGGATGTCTATCCGCAGAACATTTTCCATGCCTTGGATATCTTGCTTAATTTCATTCTGTTGATCAGTTGCTCTTTGTTGATAGTGGTGGCTATTGATATCCCATTCCAGATCTGGCAACACGCGGATCAGCTGAAGATGACAAAACAAGAAGTGAAAGACGAATTCAAAGACACTGAAGGTAAGCCTGAGGTTAAAGGTCGAATTCGTATGTTGCAAAGGGAAGCGGCTCAGCGTCGAATGATGGCTGATGTACCTCAAGCGGACGTTATTGTCACCAACCCAGAGCACTTCTCGGTGGCTTTGCGCTACAAGCAGAACCAAGATAAAGCGCCAATCGTGGTCGCGAAAGGTGTGGATCACATGGCGATGAAGATTCGTGAAATTGCCCGTGAAAATGACATCTATATTGTTCCAGCACCGCCATTGGCGAGGGCGCTTTATCACACAACAGAGCTCGAACAACAAATTCCTGACGGTCTGTTTACAGCAGTTGCTCAAGTACTCGCCTATGTTTTTCAACTGAAACAGTATCGAAAGCGTGGGGGAGAAAGGCCAAAACTGCAAGATTCTAATATGCCGATCCCACCTGATTTACGTCATTAGATCAATTGCTTGAGCTCAGCGTGATGAACCCTGATAATAGAGGCTTAGCTATTGCTCTTTTCAAAGAGGTGATGGCGATAATTTGACGTAAGATGTTGGTACAGTGTTTGCTATATCAATTCCGAACATAATAACTGGTTCATTATTACTCCTGTGTATTATCAACCTGTGCATTATAAACCTGTTTTTTATTAAACATAGCAACATAGCTTAGATCTGAGCGTCAATACGCTTGGTGAGATAGCTACAACATAGCGAACCTGTCTAGATTTATGAAATTCACCCTGCCTTTTGCGGACAAGCTACCGAAAATCCCTAACCGTGCCATGCCTGCGATTGGTGCGCCTGTTATGGTACTTGCAACGCTTGCTATGGTGGTGTTGCCCATTCCTGCGTTCTTGTTGGATATGTTCTTCACCTTCAACATTGCACTGTCTATGGTTGTGCTACTGGTCTCGGTATATACCCGCAGACCTTTGGATTTCGCCGCTTTCCCTACAGTCCTTCTGATTGCGACACTACTTCGATTAGCCTTGAACGTTGCTTCTACGCGTGTGGTTTTACTGCATGGTCACGAAGGTGGCGACGCGGCTGGTAACGTGATTGAAGCCTTCGGTAACGTGGTTATCGGTGGTAACTACGCGGTTGGTTTAGTGGTGTTCTTGATCTTGATGATCATTAACTTCATGGTTGTTACCAAAGGTGCAGGCCGTATTTCGGAAGTAAGTGCACGTTTCACCTTGGATGCCTTACCGGGTAAGCAAATGGCAATCGATGCCGATTTGAACGCGGGTTTGATCGACCAAGATCAGGCGCGTCTACGACGTTTTGAAGTAACCAAAGAAGCTGACTTCTACGGTTCGATGGACGGTGCTTCTAAGTTTGTAAAAGGCGATGCGATCGCCGGTATCCTTATCCTCTTCATCAATATCATTGGTGGCTTGAGCATTGGTATGGCTCAGTTTGACCTTGGCTTTGGTGAAGCAATCGAAATCTATACGCTACTGACTATCGGTGATGGTCTGGTTGCACAAATTCCATCGCTATTACTTTCTATCGCTGCCGCGATGATGGTAACGCGTCAAAACACCGATGAAGACATGGGGCAGCAGCTTGTCTTCCAAATGTTCGATAATCCAAAAGCTCTGATGATCACTGCCGCTATCCTTGGCATCATGGGTATTGTTCCGGGCATGCCGCACTTCTCATTCTTGAGCTTAGCTATAGTCGCGGGCGCGGGTGCGTATTACATCGATAAGAAACAGAAGAAGAAGGCTTTGGAGCCAAGCCTTCCGGCGGCAGTTGAAGCCAGCGGAGAAACAGGTTCGCAGAAAGAGCTTTCTTGGGATGATGTTCAGCCCGTTGATATCATTGGCCTAGAAGTAGGTTACCGCTTGATTCCACTGGTAGACAGGGACCAAGGTGGTGAATTGCTAGAGCGCGTTAAAGGTGTGCGTAAGAAGTTGTCTCAAGATTTTGGTTTCTTGATTCCTGCCGTACATATTCGCGATAACCTAGAGTTGACACCAAACAGCTATCGAATCACCTTGATGGGGGTTGCGGTCGGTGAGGCTGAGATTAAGCCTGACATGGAGCTCGCGATTAACCCGGGCCAAGTATATGGAATGATCGATGGTGAGCCGACGATTGACCCAGCATTTGGGTTAGAAGCGGTATGGATTCGTGAAGAGCAGCGTGAACACGCACAAGCTCTTGGCTACACGGTTGTGGATTCATCGACCGTACTGGCAACACACCTCAGCCAATTGCTCACCAACAACGCATCGCAGTTGATTGGTCACGAAGAAGTACAGAACCTGCTTGAGATGCTTAGCCGTTCAACACCTAAACTGGTGGAAGGCTTTGTACCGGATCAGTTACCACTGGGTGTGGTTGTGAAAGTTCTACAAAACCTGCTCAATGAAGCCATTCCAATTCGTGATATTCGAACAATAGTCCAAACTTTGTCGGAGTACTCAGGTAAGAGTCAAGAACCTGACATACTAACCGCGGCTGTTCGTATATCATTGAAACGACTAATTGTTCAGGAAATCAATGGTATAGAACCAGAATTGCCGGTTATAACCTTGATTCCTAAGCTGGAACAAATCTTGCATCAAACCATGCAGGCATCCGGCGGAGAATCTGCTGGTATTGAACCTGGTTTAGCCGAACGTTTACAGACCTCCCTCAGCCATGCCACACAAGAGCAAGAGCTGAAAGGTGAGCCAGCGGTGTTACTGACCTCTGGTGTGTTGCGTTCTACTCTGGCTAAGTTCGTGAAGAACACGATCCCAAGCTTGAGAGTATTATCTTACCAAGAGATACCGGACGAAAAGCAGATACGCATAGTACAAGCTGTTGGTAATTAAGCCGCCTAATTAGAACGGACGATCGAATTGAAAATTAAACGATTTTTTGCAAAAGATATGCGAACTGCGCTGCTCCAAGTTAAAGAAGAACTTGGTTCGGAAGCGGTGATCATGTCTAACAAAAAGGTCGCAGGTGGCGTGGAAATTGTTGCCGCTATTGATGGCGAATCCAGCCCATCGACAGCGCCTCAGAGACTCAATAAACCTCAGCAGCCTGCACCAAGCCAATATACGCAGATGGCCGCTCCTGCAGCACCATCAGGGCGTCGTCAGCTAGACGATGACAAGGTTAGCCTTCAGTCGAATGCTGAAGGTGGTCGCTCAATGACTAAACGCTTTGCCAACATGCTTAAGCAGTACAGTCATGGTGCAGACGACGAGCCACAACATCGTGCTGAAAACGAAGATTCGTTGTCAGCCCTACTGAATCGCCAATCAGGCAACAGTCACTTGTCGCAGAATAATCAGCAATCGAGCGGTAACCTCGATTCTGCATTTGCGCGTGAAACAGGTTTATCCAAACTGATTGCAGAAGACCGTCGAGTTGAGCGCCCTGCTCCTCGTCTGGATCCTACTCGCTATGATCGTGGTCGTGAGAATACTCAGTCCAAAGGTTCAGATACTGAAATGGAAACGATGCGCGAAGAGATGACCTCGATTCGCCGTCTTTTGGAACATCAAGTGTCTGGATTAATGTGGCAAGAAGTTGAGCGTCGTGAACCCCTCAGAGCCATGCTTATCAAACGCCTTGAACGTATGGGCGTTTCGGCTGAGCTTGCGGATCAAATGGCTTGCTACATCCCGGAAGATACCAAACCAGCTCGAGCTTGGAAGGCGTTGTTAGCGCTTGTTGCTGACCAAATCTCTGTGACACAAAAAGATATTTTAAAACGCGGCGGTATTGTGGCTCTGCTTGGTCCAACCGGCGTAGGTAAAACAACGACGGTTGCAAAGCTCGCTGCACGTGCTGCCATGGAATATGGCGCCGACAATGTGGCACTAGTGACAACGGACACATATCGCATAGGTGCACATGAGCAGTTATCGATTTATGGTCGAATTATGGGTTGTCCTGTAAGAGTTGCTAAAGATTCTAGTGAATTGGCCGATGTAATATACCAGTTACGTAATCGTCGCCTAATTCTGGTCGATACTGCAGGCATGGGACAACGAGATGTTCGCCTATCTGAGCAGTTAGACACACTGATGCAAGAGAGTGGTTCCGTTATTAATAGTTACCTTGTGTTGCCAGCAACCGCGCAGCGCAAAGTGCTACAAGAAACAATTGAACACTTTAGAAGAATCCCGTTGTCGGGGTGCATCATGACTAAGCTGGATGAATCCCTAAGTCTAGGTGAATTCATCAGTGTCGTAATACAAAATGCATTACCAGTTGCTTACATAGCAAATGGTCAACGAGTTCCTGAAGATATCGTTATAGCTCAGCCAAAGTACATGATTGCTAAGGCCAATGAGTTATTAGAAAAATCTACAGAGAATGAACCTCATTACTGGAACAGCGATTCTGAAGGGCTCTAGGCGGCGGATAAATATGAACGAAAATATGATACATGATCAAGCTAGCGGCCTCCGTCGCTTAACCAAGCCTTCACTCACAAAAGTTATTGCTGTAACGGGTGGTAAAGGCGGCGTTGGTAAATCTAACGTGACCTTAGGCATGGCTATTTGTATGGCGCGCCAAGGTAAAAAAGTC